>CALMYH010000125.1 GCA_937873395.1 uncultured Burkholderiales bacterium | reverse complement strand
CAATTTTCAGTGTGATCCACCCCAAAAATGGCCCAGTTTTCGTTGTGATTCAACAGGATCGCCTGAGAACGGCAGGTGGAAGGTAAGCTGATGACCGTCAACAAGGATCGCTCGGCCGTCTAAGCTGCCGCCGTACTCAAAGCGGCCGGTGACGTCTATCTTGACCTCGCTGTGCTCCATTGCCATTTGATCCTCGTGGAGCACGAGCGGATCGATGGCGAGCTTGGCTACAAGGTGTTCGACCAACGTATCGACACTCGTAGCCAGGAACTGGTCCTGCGGGATCTCTTCAATCAAATGGGACACGGAACGCGTCCGTGCTCCCAGCGACGAGAACAGGTCGCCCCTGCTGAAAAGGTAGTTGCGGTCTGTTCGGGTCATGATTTCTCTCCCTCGAGCTTTTTACTATTGTGCACACGGCCCGGCCCAGCGCTTAGCTCCAGCAAGGTCAGCGTAAGCTCGCGGAGTAGTCGCAACCGTGGAAACCTGATTCACTTCGATGACTGGAATGTGCCCGCCACTGTGAGCAGATTAACTGACACTAACGGACCGAAATCGCTGCGATGCCGCAGCCCACGATCCCGCGTTAGGTTCAAGCGGGCTGCTTGGCAGCCTTACCGTAGGCGCGCCAGATCACCGTATCGAGTTCGGCGAGACTTTTTGCAGGGTAACGCGGGTTTTGCAGCAAAGACACGCGAAGCTTCTTCGCTAAATCTAGGTAGCGCCCACCCTCAGTTGCGCCGCGAGGTGCTCTGAAACGTATCGCCTTCATGTAGTCCATGACCGGCCGGTTGAGCACTGGGTATTCGGCTGGGAAGGCGAGACAGAGCATTTCCGATAGGAAGGCCCTGCGGGTCTCTACGCCCTGCGCCGCTAAGCTGTCGATCTCAAGCACAACTACGTCATCGCGGTCTGCCGTATCGGTCTCCAAAATGCGAAGGAAACTTTGACACAACGCGTGGAAGTCACTGCCTTTGCCACGACGCTCCCACCCGTCGCCCTGCAGGCGGTTACCAACCCGCCAACTCCATAGATCGGGCAGTCGTTGAAAAAATGTGGCTGAGTCGATCGCGCCGTTCGCGCAGCTTCGGAACAGACTCAGCAAGGGCTCTTGGGTTGACGCATAGCGGCGCAACTGTTTGCGTCGCGCCTTAAGTAGTTCAGCGATGTCAGGTGGGGTGGGAAGCGGCAGGACTTTCGTGGCTGTAGACACGCCAGGACGCTCCCTTGCTGACTTGGGGCGCTGCACCGGGCTTTCTTGATACGTTGCGAGCCAGTCCTCTGAAACGACTACTGACTTCCTTTCAATCTCTTTCACCCATGCTTTGGCTGCTGCGAAGGCGGACGGCGTGATATCGGTATGGATGTTCGCCTCATAGTTCTTCTCGAACGCCGCTCGAGTGAGATTGGATGATCCGATCAGTGCATAGCATCTGCCGTCACCTTCTTGCCAAAAGATTGCCTTCGGGTGAAAGCCCAAAATATTGTCCGCAACCATGAACTGCGTCTTTCGCGCTGCTGGAAGCCACTTCATGACCTTCTCGCAAGCGGCTTTTCGGGTGATGCCGAAGTCCTTGCCTATGATCAGCCGAAAGTGCTGACAGCCCTTGCTAAGCCTGAGCGTGTTGTCCCAATCGGTAAGGTAGGCCGACACGGCAAATAGGCTCACGGCATTGACAAAGGCGCGCGCATAGGCGTCGGTCAGCTTAGTTTCCGTGGTCGGCGTGTGCAGATGCAGTTCCAAGATTGGTCCTCCCGAGGTTCTTGACGCTAGCTGGCTAGAGTAGCCGCACACCGGCCCCAACGACCCAAAAGGGGCCGAGACGTTGAGTTCGAAGCCTGGATGCCACTGACTGCAACCGCTGCACAGGAGCCACTCGATTGCTGGCAAGCTGCTACCAAGCGTTGCAAGGGATCCTACAACCAGCCCTCCTGCTCCGCTTTGAACCCATCACGCTGCATCGCTAGGCATAGTTGATGCAACGCTTGCGGCAGATCCGGGGACTCCAACAGCCGGGAGATCAAGACTTTGTCGTGAGCGTTCAAAGCCCACGGTTGTCGTGCCGCACGCAGTTCATCAAGCCCCATTCGAAACGGCTCCCACGGCAAACCTAGGCGCTCCCAGACCCGGCCCATACCCCAAACCATGTCCACGCCCGCGGGATCGGCGTCTCCACTGACCCGCAAGGGTGCAGGTGCGAATTGAGCGAGGTGCTCAATGGCCGCAAGCCATGCGGTAGAAGGCCTCCCGGGCATCCATGCCAGCAGGACACCGTCGGCCAGCTGCTGCGCCTGTCGTTCGAAGCTGGTGCGGTTCTCGATGAGCCACCAATGCGCTGGAGCAGCGGTGACTGCTTTCACTCGCAGAACGTCATCCAATGGCAGCGCCAGAAAACTCACTGCATTCAGGTCGACGGTGCGTTCGTCCCAATGCAAAACACCCTGCCCCGCTACCCACATCATTGGAGTGAAGTGGCTCACCCCGTACCTCTCCAGTTCGAAGTGCTCTTCCAGCCATTTCCAGTCACCAGCGCCAATGGACTTGGTGTGTTCGCCGGCATGTAACGCGAAGTCGCGGCGCGTTCCCTGTCGCTCGTCTAGGCACCAGCTATATAAAGCCCTGATCCAACGATCACGCGCTTCCAGCACCTCGACTCTCTGCGCGGCGTCCTGTTCCAAACTGGATAGTGCGTGGGTCAAGTCGTCGAGCAACCCTCTGTGTTGTGAAGGCAGATCAGTCGCTTCAAGTCCACTAAGCCACTGCCGCAAATCCTCCAACAACAATGCCCGACTTTCATTTCGCTGGGTTTTACTACCCACACCAAGCAGTTTCTTCAAGGTGTGAAGGTCCCGCCAGGTCAACGCTTCCCAGCGCCAGTGACCGCCTATGAGCTTTTCATTCCGGTTGATCCACCCCTCGCGCAACAGCCAATCGCACAGGGCTTCGGAAAGCTCGATGCGATGCTGACCACCCTCCTTCAGGAGCGAATCGCGTCCACGGGATGCGTTGTCCTTGCGCACCCAGAGGGTGAGTAGCTCGCGTTGCTCAAACGGCAGCAGACCCAATTCGGAGGGTGTTGTGTTAGGGGCCGAGCGCTCACGCACACCTCGTCGTATCTGAACATCCACCCACTCCATTCGTGATCCCTCACGGTTGCGCAACGCGTCGCTTCAGCACCCCAATCGGAGGTGCCCAGCGTGCCCCTGCTGGCTTTTTGGAGGTCACCAGAGTCACATCTGCTGGCTCGAACACCTCTACGTTGTGGGTGATCGGTGTGGTCAAGACGTATTGCGCGCGGGTGGACTTCAGGAAGTGGCCCACCAGCTGAATGTTCCTCACGTCGAGGTGAGCGAATGGTTCGTCGATGAACACGAAGCCGCCCGGCGTTTCCTCATCCTTGAGCAGGCCGACCAACAGGATGAGCGACTTGATGACCTGCTGTCCGCCCGAGGCCTCTCCGTCGTTCAGACCGATCTGGCCCTTGCCGTCGAAGTTGAAGTTGACTTTGAGTTCGGCTTGGCGGAGTACGGTGTCGTCATTGTCTAGGTGCGGAAGATCGGCGCTGACCTCAACGCCAGCCAACTGTCCCAGTTCGACGATGTTTTTTCTGTAGCGACGCACTGTAGACCGCAACACGTCTATGTAACGCTCGCGAGCGTTGCTCACTGCAACGCTGGCGCTGTTGTTGCTTGCTTCACGCTGCGCCAGTACCTGCTTCTGCCCTTCGACGGTGGCGGCCATCAAGGTGTGCTTTTCCTCGACGGTGGGATCTGTTTCCCAGGTGCCTTCTGTCAAATCCTTCTCCACGGCTTCGCCGCGCAACCGCGCCTGAGTGGCGTTTTGGTAGGTCTTGCGCAGCGCCTCAAGCGCTTCCTTTCGAAGCCATCGGGCAGGAAGATTTTTCTTTGCTGTAGCGGATTCACTGGAGCGCTGACGCAGTGCAGAGCGTTTTTCTTCCCACTCGCCCACGTACCGCCGTGCGTTCCGTTCACTTTCCTCCAGCGCGTTCTGGACCCGCCTGTAATCTGCTTCCAGAGCTGATTCCCGCTTATTCGCTGCTCCGTGCTCAGTATCCAGCGTCTGCCAGCGTTGTGCGGCAGACTTACGCGCCTGTATCAGGTGTGGCAGTTGCTGACGCGCCTGTTCAAACTCATCGCTGCGACGGACCAACTCAGAAGCGGCACTGACGCCCCTGGCTGCATCTTCGGCTGCCTTTAGCTGACGCGTATTGGTCGCCTGGTCTTTGGCCACTTGTCCCAGTTGCTTGTCGAGGTCCTCCAAACGCTTCTCGATGGACTCGCGTCGTGCCGCCACGGCTGCAGCGCCGAATTGGTGCTGGCTCGGGTCAACCCACACACTGCGCCCGCCCCGGCTATCGCGCCAAAATGCTTTGGGCGTGATCCATTCACCACCCCTTTTCGTCCCCTCGGCTGGATTGGCCACGCGCCGAATCTGTTCGAGCTGACGCAATAGCCATGTCGGCGCGGTGTCAGCAAATCGCAGCACCGCCAGCAGGCTCGCCGGGTCTGGAGATTTAGGAGCCTCCGCAGCCTGGGCCACCACATAGTGCCGGTATCGCTCACGCTCAGCCAGCTCCATGGCTTTGACTTCGTCACCCGCATCTTTCAGCACCACGACCCAGCGCGAGCTGCGCAGAACCCCTTCAGCCGCATCACGCCACTGCGGGTCGGTGATTTCGATCACATCGGCCAGTACATGGTGGGCGATATCCGCTTGTCGAAGCACGCGCAAAAAGCGTGACACATCCTCAGGTGGTGGCGCTTGCCGCTGGCCTTGCAGCTGGTCGAGCGAGGCCTGTGCCCGATCGCGGTCAGACTTCACCTCGTGCCAGCGACCGTCAAGTCGTGACTTCTCCGCCTGCAACGTCTGAAGCCGAGCCGTCAGCTGCTCGGCATCCCCTTCAACCTTGGCCAGTTCCAGCAATTCGTTGGCATGTTTGACCAACAGCTCAACGGGGCGCTCGTTGGCACTGGCCTCCTGCAGGGCTGCTTGTGCGCCTGCTTTGGCTTCGCCCAGCTGCAGCGCTTCTGTCTTGGCCTCTTCTTTTTGCCTTGACAGTTGCAACAGCCGCGCCCGATCTGTTGCTTGTTGTCGCAGTGTGGCGGCATGGTGGACACGCTGTCGGTGAAGCTCGCGAAGCTTACTGGCCACGTCCAGGCGTTCCTCGCTCCACGCGAGAACGGGAATAACTTCGGTCCAGAGCCGTTCCTTCTCCCGCAACTTGTTCTGGTATTGGCGGTATAGGTTAACGCGCGCCTCAAGCTGGGCCAGTTGGGTCTCCCCATGACCCAGCTCGCGCTTGGCCATCTCCATCTCTTCGGCCACTTCTTTTTGGTGTCGTCGGGCCTCTTCGTAGCGATCCAGAACCTCCTGGTCTCCGAAAACATCAAAGACCAGACGCAGGAGATCCTTGGGCGAGTATTCGCACAAGCGATCTGTTTGCCCTTGTTCCAGCGCCAACACACGGGCAATGGCACGAGACAGGCCTGCACCTTCCAGGCGCTTGCGCCAGTTTTCGATGCCCAGCCAGTCTTTCTCAGGGACTTCGGTCAGTGCCTCGATGGAGATGTCTCCATCCGCCATGTGATAGCGCCGTTGCCAGTCGCCGCCGTTGCGCTCGATTCGGCAGGCCAGCGTTACTTGGTCACTGTAGAGAAGGCAGCGGGCAAAAGGGCGACTGGAGCTTTGCCGGCCGTGGGCTCGGTTGTCCACGGTAGCGCGCAACCAGGCGGAGTCGGCCTTGGCGTGGCGTGCGTAGGTTTTGTAGCTGCGCCCGCCCGAACAATCCAGACCCAGCAAGGTGCGCATGGCATCCAACAGCGTGGTCTTACCTGAGCCGTTGGGGCCTGCAACCGTGATGATCGAACCATCCAAGGGCAGGGTCAGTCGTTGGCAGTAGTCCCAATGCAGCAGTTCAAGGCTTTGGAGATGGAACATGTCTTCAGTTGTCCTCGCCTGAGTGTTTTTCTTCTGCGGTCGTGGCTGCGTCGGACGTTTCGATGGAATTGTCGTCGGCAGCCTTGGCTTCCTTTTGTGCACGCGTGCGAGCCAAAACTTCGCTCAGCGTGCCATCGAGTATGCGAGGCGCGAGTACGTCGTAATCAAGCAGCAGGTCTAGCAAAGGGCCTTCGCCAATGTCCTCCCCCTTTCGGACGATGAATCCATGGTTCTCCAGGCGCCTCAGGTTGCCGTCCAATCGCGTCTTCTTGCCCAGCTGCGCGCCAAAGTCGGCCAACAGTGCCTTGTATGAAACCATTGGACTGACGGACTCTGCGCGGGGCATGGGGCGCTCAGCGCTGAACATCTCGTCCTGCAGGTCGCCCTCAGCGCACGCATCGCGAGCAGCTTGGCGCTCTCTCTTGGGCAGAACGATCAGCGACCAAAGCACCACCAACAGAGACACCGCATCGCGCGGCAAGTCGATGTTGTTGTGGCTGTTGAGTGCCGCCTCACCAAAGACCGCGTGTTCGACGGTGCGCACCATCGCAGTGGTGACGTTGTCCGCATGAATGTTGTCCACAAGCCGCAGACCCACTTGGGCCAGACGGTCTTGCACGGCTTGCCACAGGTCAGCGTCCACAAGAGCGCGCTTGACCTTAGGGTGCTGTCGGGGCAACCAGCGGCGTGCCAGCAGTTCTGCCGCCAACAAGGCGGCTTCATCAGGGGTGTTCATGGTCATCCTGGGGTTCGGGTTTACGCTGCGCACCCGCGATAGGGTCTGCGACCTCAGCCAATACGAGATGGCCATCGCTCATGACCAGCACATGCGGGTCATCCTGCAACTTGACGGAGGTGCTGAGAACGGCGTGCCATCCTGAGCGGGCCAACTCGCCAGTCTGGCCTTTCAGCGTCTGGGCCTGTACATCACCCAACAAGGGCAGCAACTGCATGCGATACGCGGCTTGCGCAAAGCGCCCGCCAAGAACAATCTCATCCAGCGGCATTTCATTCTTAGCTGAGGTGGCCTGCTCACTGCTCCACTGAGCCAGTTGTGCGATGAGTCCGCCCAACTCAGGCGGCATGCTGGGCACCTCCAGCTGGCCGCTGCTTGCCTCATTGGGCGGAGGCAAACCCGTCGTCCGTTGGGGATCAGGTCTGTCTCGCTCAAACTCGCCTTCAGCTACGTCCAGCAGATCGTGCTGGCTGATGAACACGGGCGCCACGCCTGTTGAACGGGCATCTGCCAGAAGGGCATGCAGCGCATCCTGACTTTGCAGCCACATTCGTACGTCTGAACTGGTCACGCCTGCACTCCCTAGCGTCACGCGCTGTCGATCGGCCTGCTGCATCGCTCGCGTGAACTGGCTGGCCATCGAGAGCAGGCGCGCTTGTGCGTACCCCAGAGCGCGGGCCTCCTTTTCGAGGCGAGGGTCATCGGTCTCGGTGCGAATGAGCGCTGTCAGCGCGTGACCGGCCTTGTCGACCAAAGACAGGGCTCGCTCGAAGCGCGGCTGAGCCTGACGTAACCGCGCTTCGGAACCACTGGTGATTGCCTCGGCGAAGTCGTCGTGCAGCCTAGCCAGCTGCGCGTGCAGGTGCCGTAACTGGCTCGGGTCTGCCAGACCAAGTGCTTGAGCACCGGCCACCTGCGCCAGCAAAGGAGCCAAGTCATCATCGTCCCCTGTGGCTTGCGTCAGGGGAGCGAGCAACCCGTGAACCTGTCGCGCCAGAATCGAGAGGCTGTAGTCTTGCGAGGTGGCATCCCATACCAGCAGCCCCACATCGCGGAAGCGCTTGAGGACGTTGTCCAGTGCCTGCGGCAGCAGCAGATGGAACAGCTGGTTGAGGTCCTCACGGGAAATCCGGCCATGCGGCACGCTGACCAACTCCATGAAGCACCACACCCGCAGTTGCACCACCGCAGGTGGGCCGCTGAACAGCCCCCGCAAAGCATCCAGGACGGCCGACCTCTGACTGACTGCCCAGGCTAATGGCGAGTCTGCGGCTGAAGCAGGATCGCGGAAGTAAGCCTCAAAACTGGCCCCCTCATGCTCTTGTTCGTTTTGTAGATCCATCTGCGCATTTTGCCGAATGTCCACTCACGCTTTACCGACTGGCGATGGGGTAACTCCAAACCCCAAATGAACTCCAACCTACAGCTACAGGATGCAGTTTTTCATAGACGTTTGGAACTGCGTGGATCAATAATGCTCCCGGGTCGGCCTGAACAGTCGGCCCTCCTCCCTGAAAAGTCGTGTGACAGCGACTTTGATTTGCCCGGCCCTCGCGCCGGGCGTTCTTTTTTGGGGTTGCCTGATGGGCCCAGTGTTCTGCAAGGCACGATTCCGCTGGAAATCAGCCCAAATCCAGCAGCAGAACAGGCTCCGCTCAGTCCTACATTGACCTCACAGCACCCAGCGAGATGAAGTGACTTTCACCTCCAGCGGATGCGGGAACTGTGAGGTGTCTGGTGGACTTCATCCTTTCAAGTAATCGGCGATTTCCCTTGCGCACCGGAACAACGCGAGCAGCGGGCACCGACCGGACGTTCGGCTCGGCGGTGGCGTCTGCTTCGGTGCTTTCGCTGAGCCTTCTCTCCCCCACGGCCGCGCATGCAGTGGACGGTTGTCTGGTGTTGTTGTGCTTCGCAGCGCCCAGCTGGAAGTCGATCCCTCAATGTGTGCCACCGATTCGGCAGGTGCTTCGGGATCTGGCCCGGGGTAAGGCGTTCCCCACTTGTGGGATGTCCGGCGCTGGCAGTTCGGCCAGGCACGCGTGGGCCCGTGCACCGGGCAACTGCCCGCCCCAGTACACCCGGGTGCACGAGACCGAAAGCGGTCCGATTTACACCTGTGACTACACCGGTGCGATCACGGTCACCATCGACGGAAAGCAGTTCACGCGCACTTGGTGGGACATGGGTGGCGACACAGTGACTGATTTCAGTCCGGTCGCAAAGTCCCAGCTCGGCACTTGGGACACACAGTACGACGAAGACCGGGCCACCTGGCTTCGCTCTCGTCCTTGAGGTCAGCGCCATGGAAGCCTCCACCTTCGCAGCACTGGTCCTGGCCTGTGCACCACAAGTCCATCTTTCCACGGCTCAGGCGCTCGTCTCTGTCGAAAGCGCCTTCAACCCGTGGGCCATCGGCGTCGTGGGTGGAGCTTTGCGCCGCCAGCCCAACAACCGGGATGAAGCACTGGCCACTGCCAACAAGTTGCTCACCGAAGGGCGCAACTTCAGCGTTGGCCTGGGGCAGATCAACGTAGCCAACTTCGCACGTCTGGGGTTGAACACCAGCAGTTCCTTCGATCCCTGCCAGAACCTGTCGGCCATGCAGTCCGTGTTGACGGAATGCTTCGACCGATCAGGCCCGACCCACAGTCGCGCTGACACCGAGCAGTTCGCCCTGCGCAAAGCCCTCTCCTGCTACTACAGCGGCAACTTCTCGACCGGCTTCCGCCATGGCTACGTGCAGAAGGTCGTCGCTGCCGCGCGCTCGCTGCCTCGCCCTCGTTTCAACCCGTCATCTAAGGAGCCGTCATGAATCGCCCGAAACTTTCTCAAGGTCAGGTCTGCGCCCTCAGCCTGTTGATGTTGCTGCCTCCCCAGGTCTGGGCGCAAGGCTTCGACAAGGTGAACACAACCGTCACCAATGTCAACGCTATCCTGGTGACGATCTCTGTGGCCGTGGTGACGATTGCGATCATTTGGGCCGGCTTCAAGATGATCTTCCAGGGCGCCCGGCTGGCGGACGTAGCCAACATCCTGATCGGTGGAACCCTGGTCGGTGGCGCAGCTGCTTTTGCCAGCTACATCGTCAGCTGACCGCAGCAGGCTCCCACCATGCAAGCTGAAACCATCTACAAGGGCGCAACCCGCCCGGCCATGAAGCTGGGCATTCCACTGGTGCCGCTGGTGATTCTCTTCGGCAGTGGGATGCTGCTGATGATGTGGGGCGGCATTCTGGTGAGCTGGTGGATTGCGCTTGGGGTGTTGATGTCCTTCGTCCCCACCCTCTTCTGGATGCGCTGGGTGACCTCTCGGGATGACCAGCGATTTCGGCAAATCTTCATTGCACTCAAGCTGCGTCTGCACGACCGCAACCGACGGTTCTGGCGCGCGCGCAGCTACTCACCCACCCTGTTCCGGGGAGCGTCCGATGTCTGGCATCTTTGACCAATTGGGCAAGGGCTCAAGCCGCGCGAAGCGACGCCCTGTGATGGGTGGTCCTCAGCCTCGTCACTGGTCGCAGGCTCTGGCAGAAAACCCCTTGACCAGGTTCGTGCCCTTCTCGTCACTGGTGAGCGACCACGATGTGATCACCCGTGGTGGCGATTTCCTGCGGGTGTGGCGCCTCGACGGCGTGGCATTCGAGTGCGCCGACGACTACCAGGTTACGGAACGGCACGAAGCGCTTTGTAGCCTGCTGCGCAATCTCTCGGGTGGCCAGTGGGCCATCTGGACCCACCGGCTGCACCGCAAGATTCAGGATGCGTTGACCGACCCAGCTGAAGACGGGTTTGCCAAAGACCTGTCCCGGGCCTACCAGGCGCACCTGAACCAGCGGGCGATGATGAACAACGAGCTTTACCTGACCTTGGTCTACAGGCCCACCACCTCCCGCATCAGCCGAGCGTTGCAGTCGCCGCAGCGGTCCAAGACCGCCATCGCTGAAGCGCATGCCGAAGCGCTGCGAGTCATGGAAGAGCGCACCGCGCTCGTGCACCGGGTACTGCGGGGGTTTGGCCCGCAACTGCTCGGCTTACGTGAACAGCGGGGGCGCCTCTATTCGGAAGTCGCCGAGTTTCTGGGCTACTTGGTCAACGGGTACTGGAAACCCGTACCTTTCACGGCTGGACCGCTGCACCGCACCCTGCCCTCAACCCGCCTTTCGTTTGGAGGCGACAAGCTGGAGTTGCGAAATGGTGATCAGCGCCGCTGCGCGGCCCTGGTGGACATCAAGGAATACGCCGACGCCGTTGAACCGGGCATCCTCAATGCCCTGCTGTACGAAGACGGCGAGTTCATCGAGACCCAGAGCTTCTCGATCCTGCCGCGCCGCGAGGCGACCCGCGCCCTGGAACTGCAGCGCGATCAGCTGATTGCCAGCGACGACGTGGTGGCCAGCCAGATCGCGGACATGGACGACGCGCTGAACGAGCTGGGCGATGGTCAGTTCTGCATGGGTGAGTACCACTACAGCCTGGTGGTCTTCGGCAATCCGGGCGAGGACAGCCTGGCCGACGCAGGCAGGCGTGCGGCGCAGGCCATCGGCGCCGTGGGTGAGTCGTCGAGCCTGCAGATGTCGCCCGTAGACCTGGTGGCCGACGCCGCATGGTTCGCCCAAATGCCTGGCAACTGGCAATGGCGTCCGCGCGATGCCAAGCTGTCTTCCCGCGCCTTCGCGGCCCTTGCCAGCGGGCACAACTTCGCCCGCGGCAAGCGCGACGGCAACCCTTGGGGCGAAGCGCTGGCTCTGCTGCGAACACCGTCCGGCCAGCCGTTCTATCTGAACCTGCACAGCAGTCCGGAGGGCGAAGACTCAGCCGACAAGAAGCTGCCCGGCAACACCATCATCATCGGATCCACTGGGGTCGGTAAAACCACGCTGGAGATGTTCTTGCTGACGCTGACGCGAAAGTGGGACCCGGCACCTAGGCTGGTGCTGTTCGATCTGGACCGGGGTTGTGAGATTGCCATCCGGGCCATGAACGGTCGGTACTTCACGCTTGAAGCGGGCAAGCCCACACACCTGAACCCATTGCAACGCGACTCCACGCCGGCCCGCATCCAGTTCTGGGAACAGTTGATCCGCATCTGTATCGCCACCCCCGCCCTGCCATTGTTGCCAGCAGACGAGCGCGCCATCGCCGACGCCGTGAAGACGGTGGCGATGATGCCGGCCGCCTTGCGCCGTTTCTCAACCATTCGCCAGAACCTGCCCAAGTCTGGCGAGAACAGTCTGTACGAGCGCCTGGGCCGCTGGTGCGAGGGCGGCGCCTTAGGCTGGGTGTTTGACCAAGCCAACGACCAGCTCACGGACCTGCAGTCCGCCTCGGTCATCGCATTCGACACCACCGAGTTTCTCGACCTGCCCGAGGTCCGCACGCCGGTCATGCTGTACCTGCTTCAGGTGATGGAAGAGCTGGTCAACGGCGAGCGGCTGATCTACGTGATCTCGGAGTTCTGGAAAGCGCTGGACCACGAGATCTTCAGCGACTTCGCCAAACAGAGGCAGAAGACGATTCGCAAGCAGAACGGTCTGGGCATCTTCGACACCCAGAGCCCGTCTGACGTGCTGCGCCACCCCATCGGCCGCACCATGGTGGAACAGAGCGTGACCAAGATCTTCCTGGCCAACCCGGAAGCCGTGCGCGAGGAATACGTCGAAGGCTTCGGGCTCAGTGAAGCCGAGTTCGGCATCGTGCGAAGCCTGGGCGCGCAGGGCGGCAGGCGCTTCCTGGTCAAGCAAGGGCATAGCAGTGCGATCTGCGAGCTGGACCTCAGCAACTTGCAGGACTTTGTGACCGTGCTGTCGGCCACCACCGACAACGTCGCCCTGCTGGACACCGTTCGTGAACAACACGGTAACGATCCGTTGCAGTGGCTTCCCGTGCTGCTGCGCGAGGTTCAGGATCGCAAATCCCGCAACTCCAGGAGAGCGACATGAACCGATCTCACACCTTGCTCGTCATGTTGGCGTGTACCGCATTCAGCGCGAACACCAGTGCCCAATTCGTCAAAGGCAACGAAGCGGTTCGCGCCTCAACCACCGGTGAGCGTCTGGTCGAGCTGGCTCCTCTCCCCAGCTCTGGCCCCATCCGCAAGACCAAGCCATGCCTAGCTCATGCGGGATGCCACGCAGGCCCCTGGCACATGGTGGAGACCCCCGCCGGATTGATGGAGTGCACCGAGGTCTATGCGCGCGAGGGTACCTGCAGGCCGTCCAGCTACGGCA
This sequence comes from uncultured Burkholderiales bacterium, assembly GCA_937873395.1. Taxonomy (GTDB): domain Bacteria; phylum Pseudomonadota; class Gammaproteobacteria; order Burkholderiales; family Burkholderiaceae_C; genus Hydrogenophaga. The sequence continues at coordinate 11,318 of CALMYH010000125.1, read as the reverse complement.
CCACCAAACTCTCGCGCATCTGGGTGGTGAAGGCTGGCGGCCAGTGGTTGCAGTGCCAGTTTCCCGATCTGGGCAGCCGGTGCGTCAAGGTCTTCGCGCCGCCCCCGACCAACCTGCCCTACCCGGCCTTTCAATAGGGGAGCGATGTCATGTTCGCCTGGGTCGGTTCCAACTTCGATGCGATTCTGAGCACCTATGTGCTCGGCGTGGTGTCCTCGCTCATGTCGGCGATCACGCCGATCGCACTGTCAGCCATGACGGTGTGGGTCGCCCTTTATGGCTGGGCCGTGCTGCGCAACGAAGTGCAGGAGACCGTGCCCACCTTCGTCTGGAAGGTGTTCAAGATCGCGCTCGTACTGGCCTTCGCACTGCAGTCCGGCTTCTACATCAGCAACGTGGCCGACACCGCCAACGCCCTGGCCATGGGCGTGGCAAGCACCTTTCTGCCTTCGGGCGTCGACCCCAGCACCATCAGCTCGCCCTACGCCCTGCTCGACAAGTTCAACGATGACGCCAGCGCGCAGGTGGCCGACATCATGAAAGAAGCCAGCGTGCTCCGGCTGGATCTGCTGCTGGCCGGCGGCATCTTCTCCATCGGCACCGTCTTCTTTCTCTGCATTGCGCTCTTCGTCGTCACGCTGGCCAAGCTGTTCCTGACCTTCGTGATCGCCATCGGGCCACTGTTCATCCTGTGCCTGGCCTGGCGCCCCACGGCACGTTTCTTCGACAGTTGGTTGTCCATGGTGTTGAACGCGGTGGTACTGACGTGGTTCGCCTTCTTTGCACTTGGCCTGAGCGCCTACATTGGCGCCGCCATGTTCAAGGCCATCAACGATGGTGGAGGCTTCCTCGGCAGCACCTTCAATGTGTTGGGTGAAGCCACCCGCTACTGCGTGCTCATGATCCTCATGGCCATCCTCTGCTTCCAGGCGCCCAGCCTCGCCTCGGCCCTGACCGGTGGCGCCGCCATTCAACAAGGCGTACAGATGATCCAGAACGCCATGATGGTTTCGGGCCTGCGCTCTGCCTCCTCAGCCCGATCAGCCGCCATCGGTACAGGTGCCGGGGGCGTGATCCGTTCAGGCGCTGGTGCGGCTGCCACGGCGGGCGCCGCCGCAGCGGCCACGGGTCGTTACGCCGGAAACATGGCCCGCAGGGGCTACGGAGCCGCACGGTCTGCGGCATACCGACTTGCCGCTCTGCGCGGCCGGTCTTGATCTCCAACTTGCCAAGGAGCACACCATGAAGCCGTTTCGTCTCAAGGTCGCCGCCGCCGTGTTGATTACGTTGGGCGCCAGCCACGCGCGCGCCACCGGCATCCCTGTGATCGATGTCGCCAACCTGTTCCAGGCGGTGCAGCAGGTGATCAACGACATCACCCAGATCAACAACCAGATCCAGCAGATCCGACAGCTGCAGACCCAGATCGAGAGCATCAATGGAATGCGCAACCTGGGCGACGTGTTCAACAACCCGCTGCTCAAGAACTACATCCCGGCCGAGGCCTACACCTACCTCAACGCCATCAACACCTCGGGTTACAGCGGCCTCAATGCCACGGCCAAGGTGCTGCGCGATGTCGGGATGCTCTACAACTGCATGGACCGTACGGGCGACGCACGCACCGAATGCCAGGCCACCCTGGCACAGCCGTACCAGCAGAAAGGCTTGCTGCAGGACGCCATGAAGTCGGCTGCCCAGCGGTTAGAGCAGATCCAGTCCCTGATGACACAGATCAACGCCACCACCGACCAGAAATCGGTGCAGGAGATTCAGGCCCGGATCGGCGCTGAGAACGCCCTGCTGGCGCACGAGTCTTCGCAAATCCAGATGCTGCAAGGCATGGCCGACAGCGAGGAGCGCATCGCCCGGTCTCGTGAGCGCGAACGCCAGTACGAGATGCTGGGCCGGACCGGAAAGGTCTCCGACTTCCTGCCGTAACCACCACCTCACCGGAGTCCCCCATGAGTGCCATCCTGTTGTCGGGTGAGGCCGCCGCATGGCCGAAACAGCCCAAAACGCGACCTCCTGCGCCCGAAATTCCGTCGCTGCAGGCCAATCGGGACTGGGAAATCGACCGTGCCCTGATGCTGGAGCGCTCCGAGCGCCGGGCCTGGGCGGCCGCTGCTGCCGGTCTCGCGATTGGCCTGATCGGGATCGCCGCTGTTTTCGTCCAGGGGCCGCTGCGCAAGGTGGTTGAAATCCCCATCGTGGTGGACCGGGTCACCGGCGAAACGACCATCCAGCAGCGCCTGAGCGAAGAAACCATTCCCGCCATGGAGGCGCTGGACAAGCACAACCTGGCCACCTTCGTGCGTTCACGCGAGGCCTACAGCTGGATGTTTCTGCAGCGGGACTTTGACCAGGTGGCCCGCATGGCGGTGCCCGCCGTATTCTCGGAATACAACCGGCAGTTCGAAGGCGACGGCGCACTGCAGAAGAAGGTGGGCTCCACCGAAGAGTGGCGCATCAACATCGTCGGCGTGCGGCTGCGCGCATCGGGGCGCAGCGGCAACCAGAGCGACGCCACCGTCACCTACGACAAAGTCGTGCGCATGACCGACCGCAACCTGCCCGATGTGACCACCCGGCACGTGGCCAGCGTGGTCTACCAGTACCAGCCCAGGGTGCTGGCCAGAGAGGCTGACAGGCTGGAGAACCCGTTCGGCTTCGTGGTCACGGCCTATCGCTCCGACCCCGAGATCAACACCCCGACCACTGGAGCGAAGCCATGAACGTGCTTGTTCTTCCCTTGGCGCTGGTGTCGTTGTCCATGCCACTCATGCCGGCTTCTGCGGCTCAGCCCAGCGAAAAACCCGATCCGCGCCTGCGCGAGGTGGTCTACGACGCCAACGCGGTGGTCACCGTCCCGGTCAAGCGCGGCATGGTGACACTGGTCGAATTCGACAAGGGCGAAGTCATCACAGAAGTGGCTGTCGGCCAGGGCGGTGATTGCAGCAAACCCGATGCTGCCTGGTGCGTAGCCGCCCAACCGGGCGGACGCCACCTGTACGTCAAGGCCAAAAGCGCCGCCGATGCGCCCAATAACCTGGCGGTCATCACCGACCGCCGCTCACACACGCTGCGCTTCGTGGTCCTCTCGGACGGTGAGCGTCAGACGCCGGTCTATCGCCTGGCTATCCGATCCCCCAAACCCACGGCACCCTCGCCCAGTCGGGCGGAGAGCGAACTGGCGGCACTGGCGAGCCTGCCGCCGATTCCGCCCCTGCCCACGGCCCAGCAGATCGTGGCGGAGCGCCTGGCGGCAAAACCCACTGTGGTCAACACCCAGTACGCATTGGCAGAAGGCGCCGACTCGGCGGACATCGTCCCCACTCTGGTCTACGACGACGGGCGGTTCACCTACCTGAAGTTTCCTGGCAACCGCGAGGTACCCGCCGTCTTCCATGTGCTCGGTGACGGCAGCGAAACCTTGGTCAACGCCCGCATGGAAGACGACACCCTGGTGGTGGATCGTGTCAGCCGCCGCCTGATGCTGCGCGCGGGGTTGGCCGTGGTGGGCATCTGGAACGAAGCCTTTGATCTGGAGGGATCGCCGGCCAAAGGCTCCACCACGGTGCCCGGTGTGCAGCGAGTCCTGAAGTCCGAATCCTCTGAATCGACCTCAAGCAAGGGAGCACAGCCATGACTGAACGATCTCAAGGCTCGTCGGCGCCAAACGATGATCCATCGCCCCAGGACAGCGGCAACACCATCAACCCCCTGCCGGGTGAAGCGGGCATCCCCAACGTGGCCCGGCGACAGCCACTCAACCTGTCCTGGAAGAACATTTCGGTCATTGGTCTGGTGGTGACCATGGTCGCGGGCATGAGCGGCCTGTATCTGTACCGCTTCATCGACCACAACAGCGATGCGGAAAAGGACAAGTCGCTGCTGAGAGACCGCCCATCGGCAGCGGGCGCTGGCACCCGGCAGCTGGACATGACCCAGCCAGCTCCTCCCCGTGTGCCTGCGTTGATTCCAACGCCTGCAGAAGCGGCCGACCCCATTGGGCTGCGAAACGCTGGCACGGCCACACCGTCCGGACCCAAAGCCCCCTCACCGGACGATGCACCGGTACTGGTGGTGTCATCCCGGCCAGGTGGTACAGCTGGCGCAAACAGCGACGCCTCGCAGTTGCCCAACGATCCGGCCGCATCCACCGCCAAGCAACTGCAGGACTACCAGCGCCGGTTGCAAGGGCTACTGGACAACCTGACCCAGGGCAACGCCTTGCCGGCAGGTATCGGTGCTTCAGCCACCGAGCCGACGGCCTCACCAGATATCGGGCCAAACCTGCGCTCTGAGGCAACTGGTCTGTTCGGCGGCGAGTTGCAGGGCTCTTCCACACCCCGGGTCAAGGCCACCACGCTGGGTGACCGCAGCCTGACCCTGCCCAAGGGAACCGCTTTCACCTGTGCGCTCAAAACCCGGGTCATCAGCGCCACCTCGGGCCTGGTCGGCTGCCAGGTGCAGCGGGATGTGTACAGCGACAACGGTCGGGTGCTGCTGATCGAGCGCGGATCGCACCTGGACGGCGAGTACCGCATTGCCTCGGTGCGGCCCGGCACGGTTCGCATACCGGTTCTGTGGACCCGCATCCGCACTCCGCACGGCGTCACGGTGGATGTTGAGTCGCCGGGCACGGGGCAACTGGGCGAGTCGGGCATCGACGGCCATGTGGACAACCGGTGGGGGGACCGCATCGGCGCCGCCATGCTGCTCTCCCTGATCGACGACTCGGTCAAGCTGGTCATCCAGAACCAGATGCAGGACCGTGAAGCGGACACCATCGTCCTGCCCTCCACCACCGAGAACACCAGCAAGCTGGCGGAGAAGGTGCTGGACAGCACCATCAACATCCCGCCCCTTATCTACCAGAACCAGGGCGGTATTGTGGGCATCTACGTGGCCCGCGACGTGGACTTCTCGTCGGTCTACGCCCTGCAGCCGGTCGAGCGATGAACGCCCTGCCCTTCACCGATGACGCCCAACCGGACGGCTGGTGCGGCGACGCCACCTCGGTGGTCGAGTTCCTGCGCCCGCTGCGCGAGCAGCTGGATGCACCGGGCGTACTGGAAGTCTGCGTGAACCGCCCCGGCGTGCTCCAGGTGGAGACCGTGCGGGGCTGGCAACAGGTGGACGCGCCCAACATGACGCAAGAGCGCTGCCTGTCGCTGGCCACGGCCGTGGCCACCTACTGCGACCAGCAGATCAACCAGGAACGGCCGCTGCTGTCGGCCACACTGCCCAGTGGGGAGCGGATCCAGTTCGTCATTCCACCGGCCGTGACGCGCGGCACCGTGTCGATTACGGTGCGCAAGCCATCGGAGCTGATCATGCGCTTGGACGACTTCGACCGCGATGGCATGTTCAACCGAATCGATGAAAGCGCTGAAATGGGCGCCGATGACGACGGCCTTCAGCCTTTTGAGAAGCAGCTGCTTGCGTTGAAAGCGGCCGGTCGTTATGCGGAGTTTCTGCGGCTTGCTGTGCAGAAGCACCAGACCATTGTGGTCAGCGGCAAGACCGGTTCGGGCAAGACCACCTTCATGAAAGGTCTTGTCGAGGAAGTCCCGCACCACGAGCGCCTGATCACCATCCAGGACACGGCCGAACTCACCCTGCCCAACCACCCGAACGTGGTGCACCTGTACTACAGCAAGGACGCCCAGGGCACGGCGCGCGTCACGGCCAAGTCGTTGCTGGAAGCCTGCCTGCGCATGAAGCCCGACCGCATCTTCCTGGCCGAGCTGCGCGGTGAGGAGTGTTTCTCCTTCATCCGCCTGGCCGCTTCCGGTCATCCCGGAAGCATCACCAGCGTGCACGCGGGCAGCTGTTCCCTGGCGCTGGAGCAGATGTCGCTCATGATCCGCGAAAGCGGTGCCGGGGGCGGTTTGCGTCTGGACGAAATCAAGGGCCTTCTAGGCATCGTGATCGATGTCATCGTGCAGTTCGGTCGTGACGAACGGGGCCGCTTTATTTCCGAGATCGCCTACGAACCGCGCCGCAAGCGTTTTGCCATCGACGACAACAGCCTGGGGGGCGCACCCGATGCGCAAGCCAGTCTGTTTGACGGGGCGCCGACATGAGCACCGTTCTGGCGCTGCCCATGGCATCGTGGCCGACCGCGCGCAAAGTGGCGGCCGTCTTGTTCACAGTGATCGGCTTCGCTGTATTGGTGATGGCCGCGCTTTACCTGTCGGCCGTACTCTTCCTGGTCTTCAGCAAGACAAACCCCAGGCTTGCGGGCTGGAACAGCATCCTTGACTACTGGCAGCTCTATGCCGATGTGCCGGTGCTTCGGCGGCGGTTGGTCACGGCCATTGGCATGGCCGGTTTTGCCACGCTGATCGCTTTCCCAGGCGCCTTGTACTCCGCCAGCCGCCCGCGCCGGGCATTGCATGGCGATGCCCGCTTCGCCTCAACCGCTGAAGTCAAGCGCGCCGGGCTGTTGCTGACCGACCAGAACACCAACACCCCGAGCGTTCTGATCGGCCGCTTCCGTGGCCAGTTCCTGGCCCTGCCTGGCCAGCTCTCCGTCATGCTGTCCGCCCCCACCCGCAGTGGCAAAGGCGTGGGGGTGGTGATCCCGAACCTGCTGAACTGGCCGGACTCCGTGGTGGTGCTCGACATCAAGGGTGAGAACCATGCCATCACGGCAGGCTACCGCGCCGCCCACGGCCAGGCGGTCTTCGCCTTTTCCCCATTCGACGAACAAGCCCGCAGTCACCGCTGGAACCCGCTCACTGCCGTGCGCACCAGCCCCCTGCACCGCGTAGGTGACCTGCTGGGCATCGGTCAGGTGTTCTTCCCTAACGATGGCAGCGGCACTTCGTCCGAAGCCTTTTTCAACGACCAGGCCCGCAATCTCTTCCTGGGCTTGGGTTTGCTGCTGCTCGAAACACCGGGGCTGCCGCGCACTGTCGGCGAAATGCTCCGCCAGTCGTCCGGACAAGGGCAGCCGCTGAAGGACCACTTGAACCAGCTGATCACACAGCGCGCCAAGTCCGGCAATCCGCTGTCAGACGAATGCACCGACGCCTTGCAGCGCCTGCTGGGCAATTCGGAAAACACCCTGGCGAGCGTCGTGGCCACCTTCCACGCGCCCTTGACGACATTTGCCGATACCGTGGTTGATGCGGCCACCAGCGCCGACGACTTTCGGCTTGAAGACTTGCGGCGCCGACGCATGTCGGTCTATGTGCGTATTCCGCCGCACCGGCTGGCCAATGCCCGGCCGCTGCTCACCCTGTTCTTCTCCCAGCTCGTCAGCCTCAACACGCAGCACCTGCCAGAGCACGACCAATCACTCAAGTACCAGTGCCTGCTGGTCAACGACGAGTTCACCGCCATGGGCCGTGTGGGGGTCATCACCCACTCTGCAGCCTTCATGGCCGGCTACAACCTGCGCCTGCTCACGGTGGTGCAGGCCATGTCGCAGCTGGACGCGGTCTACGGGGACAAGGAAGCCCGCACCTTCGCCACCAACCACGGCCTGCAGATCCTCTTCGCCCCGAGGGAACAGCGCGACGCCGACGAGTACAGCGCCATGTTGGGCCACTTCACGGAACGGGTCACCACCCGTGGACGCAGTCGTTCTTTCAGCGGGCGCGGCCACAGCTCGGTCAGCCGCAACGAGAGCGAGCAACGCAGATCCCTACTCCTGCCTCAGGAGTTCAAGGAACTGGGCTCCGAACGGCTAGTGGTGATCTGCGAGAACTGCAAACCCATCCTGGGCGAAAAGATCCGCTACCACCTAGACGAGGTGCTCAGGGCTCGCCTCTTGCCGGCCCCGGTGGTACCCCGGATAAACACCGACCTTCACCTCGCGAAAGTGCAGCAGCGTTGGCGCTACGCCGACGACGAGCTTGGACCGGGCGATGGCCTGGACGTTGAGCAACTGGCCTACGACATAGGCCAGCTACCGGCTCTGCAAGAAGGACCGGCCGAGGACGTCGCTGAGTCTGTCCTGGACTTCCTCGTGGGTCCGAAGGAGGCGCCCGGCGGCGCGATCGAACCCCTGCCTGACGAGGACGGGGTGCTGATCGCCAAGCCCAACGAAATCGAACGCGCCGACATCACCTGACACCTGGAGCAACACCATGCGCGCCTACATCGCCTTCACCGCACCATTGTTCATTTTGCTTACGGCCTGCAGCTCGCATCCCAAGCCGCCCACCGTGGACGAATCGCAGAAGCGCCCCGTCAACTCGCAAATGGCCATTGAGCTGCAGGTCTGCAAGAACGACCTGCAGAACACCCGCATCCTGGCCACCGAATCCAGCCGCTTGGCCGAAACCACGGCCGCCACTCTGGCGCACATGGCCGCAAGGCAGCAACTGATGGCATCGATTCAGGAGAAGTCGGTGGCCAACAACGTGCGCATCGTCCATTTCGGCTTCAACAGCACCCGGGTGTCGATTCCTTCGGAAGACGCAGCGGCCTTGGTGGAAGAAGCCAAATCCGCCCCGTTGGTGGTCCTCAGGGGTCGCACAGACGGCACCAGCGACTCATCTTCAGAAAGCCGCATCGCGCAGGCCAGAGCCCATGCGGTCCGCGACTATCTGGTCGCGTCCGGGGTGGACCCCTCCCGGATTCGCACCACCCACCAGCCCAGCGGCGACCACCTGACCGACAACCGCAGCGCGCGAGGCAGAAGCCTCAACCGCCGCGTCGAGATTGAGATCTATCGGGTTCTCCCGTTGTCCCCGCAGGTGTCTGCGCCTCCGCAGTCCTGACCCTGCCCTGTGCAACCACCCATCAAGGAGAAGCCCATGGGCGAGAAATCTGCGCCAGTCCAACGCGCGAGTCGATCCGCATCGGATGCCAATGCGTCCTTGGGCGGCACGGTGGAACCCGCTGATCGGGCACGGATCGCCATCCGAACCTTCCAGACGCCAGAACCGGAGCCTGGTGAACGGTTTGAGCTGCGCGACCCTTTTGCCGACCTCACCTACCGCAGCGACCGATACCAGGACATGGTGGCCAAGGCCGACCAACTGGGCGCGAAACGCTTTGTCGTCCTCGATGCAAGAGGACAGAAGTCCTTCGCTCACAAGATCGATGGACAGTGGCAACGCGAGCCAACGCGGGACGCACAACCAGATTCCACCCGCCCAATGGCTGACTCGAACGTGATCCCTCCACGAGCCAAAGACAAAAGCGCCGAAACGCCCGACCTCTCAGCGCTGCGGGCAACCGCAGAGATGGATGCCCAGGCCGAACGTGAAGCCCTCGTCGCCCGGCTGGAGGCGTCGCTGAATGATCGTTACATCATCAAGCGAGCGCCGGTCACCGTGGGTGACGTAAGGATCGGCCTCACGGAATACCGGTTCCGCGGTGACACCTCACGCGTGGCCTTCACCGAATCCACCTTCCGGCTGGCCACCGACACCAACAGCCCCTCCATCGCCCGCTCCATGGTCGATGTGGCCGAGGCCCGCAACTGGCAATCCCTGCGAATCAGCGGTAGCGAAGACTTCAAACGGCTGGTGTGGCTGGAAGCCGCTGCACGCGGCGTGAAGACGCTCGGCTACGAACCCAACCCTGCCGACCTGGAACGCCTCAAGGTGGAGCGCGAAGCGCGCCAAATCAACCGGATTGAACCCACGCGCGACGCCAGCTCAGCCCAAGGTGCAGCCACCGCTGACAAGGCTTCAGGCCGTAGCAGTGGCGGGCGAAGAACTGTGCTCGCTGCGATTGAAGCCATCCTCGTAGCCAATCGCGTGCCCGAGAAAAGGCGCGCAGCCATCATGGTGGCGGCTGCAGAAAAGCTGGCCGAGCGCATTCGAAACGGCCAGGTACCCAAGATCAAGGTCTACGACAAGGCGGCGCCATCGCAGCGAACCGTCGCAGTGCCAACGCCCGAAAGGCAACGCTCGCGCGACCGGGCCACACCTGCGCCTGCCCGTTGAGGCCACCAAAGTGGAAGTTTCGGCCCATGGCGTATCAGCGCCTGGCCCGCTCTACGAGATCGGGGGCCAGCGCTTCACGGCAGCGTCCATTGGCTTTGCAGAAGCCATCGCCAGTGCCCGCGCCACCCACCAGCGTCCACGCTGCCTGTGCACCCCAGAAGGCGTCGAGATGTATGTGGCGCGGCTGGCGGGGCCGCTCGGGGGTTACATCGTCAAACGCATGCCGGACACCGGCTGTCGCCATGCCTGCGACTGTCCGTCCTTCGAGCCACCGGCCGATCTCTCAGGCCTGGGCCAGCTACTGGGCACTGCAATCACCGAAGACCCCGCGACCGGTCAGACCAGTTTGCGGCTCGGCTTTCCTTTGACCAAGTTACCCTGTCGCTCACAGATGCCACCGGCAGGCGGCGAAAGTGAAAGTGTCTGCACCGATGGCACCAAGCTCTCCCTCCGCGGCCTGCTCCACTACCTCTGGGACCAGGCAGAACTGACAAAGTGGCATCCCGGGTTTGCGGGCAAGCGAACCTGGGGCACGGTGCGCAGGCAACTGCTGTCGGCCTCTGAGGACATGTTCGCGCGAGGCGATTCGCTGCGGTCGCGCCTATACATCCCTGAAACGTTCTTCCTTGACCAGTGCGACGAAATCACAGCCAGGCGATCTGCGCAATGGTTGCATGCCCTATCGGTACCCGGTAGACCGCAGCACCTCATGCTGCTCATTGGCGAAGTCAAAGAAATCGTGCCAGCTCGCTATGGCTTCAAGGTCGTGGTGAAGCACGTTCCTGACCAGGGTTTCGCAATCGATCAGCAACTCTACCGAAGGCTTGGCAGGCATTTCGAGACAGAACTTGCGCTCTGGGGGGCCAGTGAGCACATTCGCATGGTGATCATCGCCACCTTCAGCGTGTCAGGTACAGGCGTACCAACCATCGTTGAGCTGTCGTTGATGCCTGTGACGCTGCACTGGCTTCCGATTGAAGATGGATTTGAGGAACGGCTTATTGAGCGATTGGTCGCAGAATGCAGATCCTTCGTAAAGGGTCTTCGATACAACCTTGGCAAAGAGAGCACTTTAGCCAACGCAACGTTGACCGACTGTGACGGTTCGGCACCGCTGCTATTCGTCGTCAAAGAGGACAGCGCATCCACTCAATCACACCGCCCGAAACTTTCCTCCTCGATCCCGGTTTGGCTGTGGTACTCGTCCAGTGAAGCAATGCCGCCGCTTCCTCCGCGTCGCATCGCGCGCTTTTCACCTTTAGACAGCCATACGCCACACACTTGGTAAAAAATGAACCGGTGAGGATACGTGGAGTCTGAGTTTGTGGCTCCCAGGGACTCGGCATACTAGTACGGCGCCGCGGCATGAATCTCGTCAGCCATTGCCTTCAACTTGTCGGC
>CALMYH010000124.1 GCA_937873395.1 uncultured Burkholderiales bacterium | reverse complement strand
AGCGTGCCCACCATCCGCAAGGCGTACAACAAGGGTGGATCGACCGACCCGTATGTCCGGCATCCGACGCGGCCCGAGCTGCTGCGCAAGTTCCTGCCGGTGGAGCACGCTCGTATCAAGGGCGTGCCGACCCACCTGGTGGAGGGCCTGGCGGCCACCAGCGCTCATGAGGTGTTGGGGCAGGGCATTGCCTACGCGCCGTTTCGGGCGCTGTTTGGCGAGCTGGCCAGGTGCATGCTGGCTTTGAAGGAGGAGGGCGCTGCACCCTCAGTGATTCCCGCATCGGCTGCCCAGCGGCTCAATATATCCACGGGCTGAGTGCCAGCGTCCTTGTCGACGTAATCACGCCCCTTGGCCACAAGCCGGGGGGCGTTTAGTTTCCCTCTGAAGTATCCTGTGTGTCGCCGGCCGAAACAAGGCTGGTCGTATGGAATGCCCGGTAAAGGCTGATCTCAGACATTCAACACCTGAGCATGAATGAAAACGAAGTTGATTCACAGTTGCTTCGGTTGAACGGCATCAAACAGCTGCATTGCCTCCAATAGATCACGAACGTGGCGGCCCAGCCCGCGGCGACCATGTCCAGATTGAAGGTGGCCCGATCACGCCGAGAAAGCCCTTGCCGTTCGGCTGCTGAGTATTCCGGCGCCACATACGCGAGCAGACGTCCATAGCTGTCGAAGGGCTGGTCTGCTATGCGTACAAACATGGGGCGGTTGGTACCGGTGGGACGTTTCAGGCGCGTTTGTGTCAGGGTCTCGAACGCCAGGGTAGCCTGCTTGCCTTGGGCCATGTGCACCTCGAAAGCATCCTGTCCATCGGCGCGCTTGAGGCGGGGGAGCAGGTGCGCAGCCAAGATGTCACCAACAGGTGACTTGCCTGATTCGATCCAATCGGCCAGCGCCGTGAAATGACCCGCCATCTCGGCCTTCTTGAGCTGCATCGTGCTCGTCTCCGGCGTGTCGATGGAAAGCATTCGCACGTTCATGCGGATGCGGTCGCGGCATTCTTTCTGTTTGTGGAGCACCGGGCACACATCTTTGGCGCCTGGCCATATCTGCTGATCCTGATCTGCCCACTGATGCATCTGTTCATGCACCGCGGCCATGGCGGACATGGTCATCACACAGGTGCTGATGGACCAGACCAGAAACACCAGGAGAACAGCCATGAATCACGGTGAATCAGGCTATGGCCTGTGGCTTCTGGTGGCCCTCAACTCGGCCGTCTTCATTCTGTTCGCCTTCAGCTTCTTCAAGCCGGCCACCACGCGCGACTGGCGCAGCTTTGGCGCCTTCTCCGCCTTCATCGTGGCCCTGTTTGTGGAGATGTACGGTTTTCCACTGACCATCTACCTGCTGTCGGGATGGCTGGCGACACGGTTTCCCGGTCTTGACCTGCTGACTCACAACACCGGCCACCTGTGGTCCACCTTGCTGGGCGAAACAGGGGATCCCCATTTCGGTGTTTTGCATCTGGCCAGTTACGTCTTTCTGGGGTACGGCTTCTACCTGCTGTCCAGCGCGTGGCATGTGCTGTACCACGCGCAGCGCAAGCACTCCCTGGCAACCACCGGGCCGTACGCCCGCATCCGCCATCCGCAATACGTGGCCTTCGTGCTGATCCTGCTGGGCTTCCTGCTGCAGTGGCCGACCCTGCTGACCCTGCTCATGTTTCCGGTCCTGCTCCTGATGTACGGGCGGCTCGCCATCACCGAAGAGAACGAGATGCGCCAGCAGTTCGGCGCGGACTACGACGCCTACGCCCAGTCCATTCCCCGATTCTTCCCGCGCCTGCGCAAGACACAGCCGATGGCGAATTCAGCGTCAGGGAAATGACCTGGACATGACGCTGCAGATCGGCTTTCTTCAACTGAATTTCTCAACAAGGACGTCTCATGAATGCAAGAAAAAACAAGTGGCTTTTGACCGGGGTGCAGATGGCCCTTCTGGTCTGGTCCAGCACCAGCTTCGCCGCCGACAAGGTCTATGTGGCCAACGAGGGCGCTGACATGGTCAGCGTGCACGACCCCGTTTCGTTCGAGAAGCTGGCCAGCGTGCCCGTCGGCCAGGCGCCGCACAATGTGCAGGTATCGCCCGACGGCAAGTTCGCCTGGGTGACCAACAATGGCGAGCCTGCTCAGGCGAGCGGCTCTCCTGCGCACAAGGGTGCGGCTCATGGTGCACACGGGGCACAACCTGGGGCCGTCTGGGTCATCGACACAAGCACCCACGCGGTCGTCGACAAGGTGCCGGTCGGAGCGCACCCGGCCCATGTGGTGGTGACACCAGACGGCAGTCATGCCTACGTCACCAACGGCGGCGACAACTCGGTCAGTGTGGTCGACACATCAGCGCGAAAGCTCGTGGCGACCATTGCGGTCGGTCAGTATCCCCACGGCCTTCGCGTCAGCCCGGATGGCAAAGAGGTCTACGTGGCCAATTTGAAGGGCGGAACGGTGTCGGTCATCGACACCGCCAGCCAGAAGGAGGTGGCACAGCTGCCAGTCGGCAAAGGGCCGGCCCAAACCGGCTTTACGCCAGATGGTCGCTTCGCCTTTGTCTCGCTGTCACAGGAAAACGCCGTCGCCCTGATCGACCCTGCCACGCGCAAAGTCGTTCGCAAGATCGCCGTGGGAACCGTACCCATCCAGCTGTATGCCACACCGGACTCGCGCACCTTGCTGGTGGCCAACCAGGGCACGCGCAAGATGCCTGGCAAAACGGTCAGTCTGATTGACCTGGCGTCTTTCAAGGTCGTCAAGACCCTTGAAACCGGTGACGGCGCCCATGGCGTGGTGGTGGATCGCGACGGGCGCCTGGCCTATGTGACCAACATCTACGCCAACACGGTGACGGTCATTGATGTGCAGACGAGCACGACCGTGGCCACCGTCGCGGTGGGTGCTGGGCCTAATGGCATCAGCGTGACACCCTGAAGGACAGCCAGGAATAGCGCAATCGGTGCGCGAATCGGACGGATTGAAACGGCGAAATAGCAAGGAGCACTTCCATGGACATGACAACACACCGGCATCCCGCCGGCCATTCTGAGCACAACCAGAACGATCCATCGGCGCTCAAGGACCCTGTTTGCGGCATGAAGGTGACCGAGCAATCGCCTCACCAGACGGTGCACGAAGGGCGGACCTTTTATTTCTGCAGCGCGAAATGCCAGGGCAAGTTCGTGGCGAGTCCCCGGCAATACCTCAACCCGGTGCCAGAGCCAGCACAGGCGCCCGCGGGCACGGTGTACACCTGCCCCATGCACCCGGAGATCCGGCAGGACCATCCCGGCAACTGCCCCAAGTGCGGGATGACACTTGAGCCCTTGCTGCCGGATCTTGAGGAAGATGACAACCCCGAATTGCGCGATTTTCAGCACCGCTTCTGGTGGACGCTTCCGCTGACCGTCGTGGTCACGGTCTTGGCGATGTTCGGTCATCAGCTGCAGTGGTTTGACACCTCGACCCAGACCTGGATCGAATTGGTGCTGTCTGTTCCGATTGTGTTGTGGGCGGGCTGGCCATTCTTTGCGCGCGGCTGGCAGTCCGTTTTGAACCGCAGCCCCAACATGTGGACCCTCATCGGTCTAGGCACTGGCGCAGCTTTCGTCTATAGCGTGGTCGCGACAGTCACGCCCCAGGTCTTCCCGGATTCTTTCATTTCCATGGGCCGCGTCGCCGTGTACTTTGAGGCTGCCGCTGTGATCATCTCGCTCACGCTGTTGGGGCAGGTGCTCGAACTCAAGGCCCGGTCGCAGACCTCGGCAGCCATCAAGTCCTTGCTGGGCCTGGCGCCCAAAACCGCCCGGCGTATCCGTGACGATGGCACAGAAGAGGATGTGCCACTGAGCCATGTGCATGTGGGTGACTTGCTGCGCGTGCGCCCAGGCGAAAAAGTCCCGGTAGATGGCGAGGTGACGGAAGGCGGCAGTTCGATCGATGAATCTATGCTCACTGGTGAGCCGATGCCGGTCGCCAAGCGTGTGGGCGACAAAGTGATCGGCGCAACGCTGAACACCAGTGGCGCGCTGGTGATGCGATCTGAACGCGTCGGCGCATCCACCATGTTGTCGCAGATCGTGCAGATGGTGGCCCAGGCTCAGCGTTCCAAAGCGCCGATGCAGCGCATGGCAGACGTGGTGGCAGGTTACTTCGTCATGGCAGTGGTGGGCATTGCCTTGTTGACCTTCTTCGGCTGGGGTCTGTTCGGTCCCGAGCCGAGTTGGGTGTTCGGCCTGATCAACGCCGTGGCTGTGCTGATCATTGCCTGTCCTTGCGCGTTGGGCCTGGCCACGCCCATGTCCATCATGGTGGCCACCGGGCGCGGCGCCACGCATGGCGTGTTGTTCCGGGACGCTGCGGCCATTGAGAACATGCGCAGGATCGACACCCTCATCATTGACAAGACAGGGACGCTCACTGAAGGCCGACCGACTTTTGAGCGCGCTCTTCCTGCGCCCGGTTTTGACGCCGATGAGGTACTGCGCCTGGCTGCCAGTCTGGACCAGGGCAGCGAGCACCCTCTAGCCGAAACCATCGTACGCGCCGCCCGCGAGCGCGGCATGTCCTTGGACAAGCCTGAGAACTTCGAGTCCGGCTCTGGCATCGGCGTGCGCGGACAGGTGGCAGGGCGTCAGTTGGCATTGGGCAACACCACGCTGATGGAGCAGATCGGTGTTTCGGTCAGTGCTTTGGTGCCGCAGGCGGAGGCCTTGCGCGCTGAAGGTGCTAGCGTGATGCACCTGGCTGTTGATGGACAGTTGATGGGCCTGTTGGCGGTGTCCGATCCTGTCAAGGCCAGCACGCCAGAAGCCTTGGCCACGCTCAAGGCCTCCGGTCTTCGCATCGTGATGGCGACCGGTGACGGACTGACCACGGCCAAGGCAGTGGCGGTGCGCTTGGGCATCGACGAGGGGCACGACGAGGGCAAGACGGCCGGCAAACTGGAGCTGGGGGGAAGGGTTCAAAAGGAAGGCCGCGGGGGGGCCCTGGCCGGGGACGGGCTCAACGATGCACCCGCTCTTGCGAAGGGCGATGTAGGGGTTGCCATGGGTACTGGGACTGATGTCGCGATGAACAGTGCGCAGGTGACGCTGGTCAAAGGTGATCTGCGCGGAATTGCGATTGCACGTGCTCTGTCAGAGGCGACTGTAGGGAACATGAAGCAAAACTTGGTCTTTGCCTTTCTGTACAACGCGCTGGGCATCCCGGTTGCGGCCGGCGTGCTGTACCCACTCACAGGCTGGCTGCTATCGCCGTTGATTGCTGCGCTGGCCATGAGCTTGAGCTCGGTGTCGGTGATTGGCAATGCACTTCGTCTACGAAACCGCAGAACATGATCAAGCCAGGAGACATTGCTTCTCCTACTGCTCAAAGTGGGGCGTGAAACGCGACTTCTTCACAAGGCCCAGAGGGCCTCGCTGTCTTTGATAGTTTGACGCCCCCCCTTATCCTTGTTTGGCGAGGGAGGACGATGATGACGGAATGGGTTGTCGATCCAACCTATCCCGCCGCCTGGGAAGAATTACCTGCCGTGACCTTTGTTCAGAAGTGAAGCCAACAGGGCGACTTCATTTCCTTTTGTCGCGATGCTTTTGCCATCAACTGTTTGAACCACTTCGCCCTCTCGGAGATGGGCGACGCCACCGTACCGGTTTTCTTTCGCCATCAGACCGTTCTTGAAAACGTAGAGCGTTTCACCATTTTGCAGTTCAATAACTTGCTTGGCCTCGGATCTGGCAGCGTCCATCGAGAAGGCTGGGACCATTGCGGCAGTGGACAGAACGAAGATGCTGAGCGTGCGAATCATGAAGATCTCCTAGAAAAAATCACATTGTTCGATTGAATCAATGCGGTACTGGGTACAAGATCAATGTAGTAAGGTGTCCATGACTGGCAGCTTGCGAATGCATTACTTCTTGGTCAGCGCAAAGTCAGGAGCCTTTGCAGCAGTTTGCTCGCCCTCCTTCTTGAACAGGCGGGCATGGCACCGTTCCGTAGGAACAGAAAACGCAACAATCACCCGTTTTCGGCCAAAGGACAGAATGGCATGCCTCGCACTCGTAAAACCACTGACAGGCATTGGTGGGCATGGCTTCGGTTCTGGCGTGCCCGCATTGCGGACAACTCAGCACAGACGTCAAGAGCACATCGGTCAAGGCTTCCCTCCCGTGACAGTTGAGGGGAAGCCGGCGTCCTTCGTTGCCTGGGTCAGGGCGTCCAGTGAAACTTGGGTGTCGTCGAATACCACGGTAGTTTCCCGCTTGTCCAGGTTGGACTTCACGTCGACCACACCGCTGAGTTTCGTCAGCGCCTTCTTTACGGTGATCGGGCACGTGGCGCAGGACATACCCGGGACGGAGAGTGTGACAGTTTGCTGTGCCGCCCATGTAAGCGGGCTGAGCACAATGCCGATAGTAATCAGGATGCGTTTCACAGTCATGCCTTTCATCAATAAAACCAGTGGGCAATCAGCGGGAATGCCAATGCAGTTGCGAGCCACAGCACTACAACGCAGAAAAAAACTTTGTACGCGCGGTTGACGCAGGGAATCGCGCACACCTGCCCAGGCGCACAGACAGCCGCTGGCCACCAGATGCGTCTAGCCGCGAACAGCAGCGCCGCCAGTGACGCGCCCATGAATATCGGTTGATAAGGCTCCAAAGCAGTCAGATGGCTGATCCAGGCCCCCGAGATGTCCATCATGATCAACGCCAGAGGACCTAGGCAACAGGCCGATGCAAAAAGGGCAGCCAGACCACCGGCCAGGAGAGCCTTTCCGCCGTGCTGCGTGCCGGCTGAGGTGCGCGTGTTTGGGGTGGGTGTGGCAGGGGCGGCGGTGTGCTTTGTCATAAGCTAACCTTAGCGCCGTACCCAAGTACAGAGTCAAGCAATATGCACGATACCCACACACCTTCCGGACTCGGCATGACCATCGGCGGATTGGCGAGGAGCGCCGATGTCAACGTGGAAACCATCCGCTTCTACCAGCGCAAGGGTTTGATGCTTGAACCGTTACGTCGATCTGGCGGGATTCGGCGCTACGCGGAAGCCGACCGGTCTCGACTGCATTTCATCAAGTCGGCGCAACGCCTGGGATTCAGCCTGGATGAGATAGCCGATCTGCTACAGCTCGAAGATGGTGCCAGTTGCTCACAAGCCCGAATCAAAGCACAGGCCAAGCTCGCGGGCGTGAGAACCAGGCTGGAGGACCTGAGTCGAATGGAAAATGCGCTGGAGGAGCTGATCGGCCTGTGTAACGCATCCAGAGGCATGGTGCGATGCCCACTCATCGCAGCCTTGAAGGATGGTACTTCGTCGTTTGCTCATTCCAGCACCTGAGCAGGGGACGACGGCTCTGTCTTTGCCAGAGCGATCAAACTGGCCACACAAACAAGTAGGGCTCGGCTGAAGCAACCGAGCCCTGGAAGAGAGCGGACAGGGTGTCAGCCAGTCAACTCACTTCCCGGCCTGGATGTCGGTGACAACCATCTTGCCAGCGTCCTGGATGACGATGAACTGAATCTTCTCGCCTACCTGAACCTTGTCCAGCATGGCCTTGTCCTTGACGTTGAAAACCATGGACATGGGGGGCATGTCCATATGCTTGATCTCGCCGTGCTTGATCGTGATCTTGCCGTTTTCCTTGTCGATCTTGCGAATTTCGCCGTCCGTCATGCCGGGGGACGCCGCCATGCCCATCTTGCTGTGATCCATGCCCATTTTGGCATGGTCTCCTCCAGCTTGTGCCACCAGGGGCAGAGTCAGTGATAGCACAGTGGCGGCGACAAGTTGTGCTGCAGCTTTGGTGAATGTTTTCATGATGTCGTTTCAGAGTTGGAATGTTGAGATAAACGATGACTATTGGGCAACGACCTTGATCTTGCCAACCATGCCGGCTTCATAGTGACCGGGCAGCAGGCAGGCGAAGTCAAACTCACCGACCTTGTTGAAATTCCAGACGATCTCGCCTTTTTTGCCCGCTGCCACGTGAGCCATGTACGGCTCATCGTGCTCCATATTGGGAAACTTCTTCATCAGCGCAGCGTGCTCATCCAGCTCTTTCTTGGTGCCCAAGACGAACTCGTGCATCACCTTGCCGTTGTTGACATGCACGAAGCGGATCGTCTCGCCTTGCTTGACCTCAACAAGGTCGGGTGTGAAGCGCATGTTGTCCGACATGCGGATCTCCACGGTGCGATTGATCGCGTTCGAGTGCCCGCCAATGCCCCACTCCTTTTGCTCCATCTTCATGGGCGCGGCTCCTTTGGCATGCTCCTTTTCGGCATGAGCAAATGAAGCTGTTGAGGCCGCCAGCATGGCGGACACGATCAAGGTTTTGGTGATGTGCATGTGAAGGTTCCTTGTTGACTGGTCGGGATGAGTGAGAGGATCGTGAATGACTGATCAGTGTTTCATGGTCGAGCCTGTGGGTTTGACCACGCTGGCAGCGGCGGGCGTCGTGTCTGCGCTGGCCTTGGGCCTCACGGCGGGCAACGGTGCACCGGTCCATTCGTGCGCAACGGTACCCTCGGGGAACTTGTAATGGCCTGGGTCCTTGTAGTCGCCCGGCTTCTGGTCCTTGCGCACTTTGAAAACGGTGAACATGCCACCCATCTCCAGCGGGCCGAACTGGCCCGTGCCGGTCATCATGGGCGCGGTGTTGTCGGGGATCGGCATCTGCATTTCGCCCATGTCGGCCATGCCGCGCTCGCCCATCATCATGTAGTCGGGCACCACCTTCTGGATTTTGTTGACCAGACCGCGGTGGTCAACACCGATCATGGTGGGCACGTCGTGGCCCATGGCGTTCATGGTGTGGTGGCTCTTGTGGCAGTGCATGGCCCAGTCGCCCTCTTCGTCGGCGATGAGCTCAATCTGGCGCATCTGTCCCACGGCCACGTCTGTTGTCACCTCGTACCAGCGCGTGCTCGGAGGCGTCGGGCCGCCGTCGGTGCCGGTCACCAGAAATTCGTGGCCGTGCAGGTGAATCGGGTGGTTGGTCATGGTGAGGTTGCCCACACGAATCCGGACACGGTCGTTCAGACGAACATTGAGTGTGTCGATCGCGGGGAACACCCGGCTATTCATGCACCAGATGTTGAAGTCGGTCATCGTGGCGATCTTGGGCGTCTTGCTACCTGGCTCTACGTCAAAAGCGTTGAGCAGGAAGCAGAAGTCGCGGTCCACCTCGCTGATGTGAGGATGCCTTGCCTTGGGGTGGGTGACCCACATGCCCATCATGCCCATGGCCATCTGGACCATTTCGTCAGCGTGGGGGTGGTACATGAAAGTGCCTGGGCGGCGCGCTTCGAATTCATACACGAAGGTCTTGCCCACGGGGATGGCCGGCTGATTGAGACCAGCCACACCGTCCATACCGTTGGGCAGGCGCTGGCCGTGCCAATGAATGCTTGTGTGCTCGGGCAACTTGTTGGTGACAAAAATGCGCACGCGATCCCCCTCGACCACTTCGATGGTCGGGCCTGGGCTCTGGCCGTTGTAGCCCCACATGTTGACCTTGAAGCCTGGCGAAACTTCGCGCACCACCGGTTCCGCCACCAGGTGGAATTCCTTGACGCCGTTGTTCATTTTCCAGGGCAGGGTCCAACCGTTGAGCGTGACCACCGGGTTGTAGGGCCGGCCAGTGGTGGGCACCAGCGGGGGCGCCGTGTCCACGGACGTTTGGTAAACAGGCTCAGGCAGGGCGGCCATGGCAGATTTTGCAACTGCCAGACCTGCCACTGAAGCGGCTGCACCCGCAAAAAATTGACGACGAGAATTTAGGAGACTCATGTTTGAATTCTTTCAATGCATTGAATGTGATCAGTGACCAGCAGCGGCTGCGGTTTCCCCGCCACCTCCACCCAGTGACACAAAACTGTCTGGCGCTCCGCCTTGCAAAACCCATTGCAAATCGGTCTCTGCGATCCAGAAATCGCGCTGCGCATCGATGGCACTCACAGCGGCTTGCGATTGGTTTGAGACCTCACCCAGCAGATCCCAGACGCTCTTGAGCATGCCGTTGTAGTGGAGAACAGTTTCTTCGGTGATGAACTCCCGCACTTTTAGGACCTCTTCGCGCGTGCTCAGCGCAAGAGCGTGGCTGGCCTGGTATGCCTGCTGAGCCAGACGAACATGCGCCTTGTTTCGCATGCTCTCGGCTCTGGGGAGTTGTGAGGCAATTGCTTCAGCGCGATCGTCGAACATCGCCTGGGTCATCGCCGTGCTGGGTACGTCCGGCAGCCGCTCGGGAAGGGCTACTGTGCTGTGCACACCCGTCAACCGAAGAGTTTTGATCAGCGCGGCTTCAGCTTGAGTTGCAGCGTGTTGAGCTCGGCGCACATTCATTTGCGCAGAGGACAGTGCCAACTGTGTCTGAGCCTGCTGCAGCTTGCTCCAGTTGCCAACGCTGACCATGCGGCGGCCCAATTCGTTGGCCGCTTCAGCCGCCTCAAGTGCATCGCGGTGGTGCTTCAGAGTCTGCCGAGAGGCAACAGCCTGGATCCAAGCCTTGCGTCCCTGGACGGCGACCTCCAGCAATTCGTCAATAACCCCCACCCTGCGTTGCAGCATGGGATCGAGCTCGGTCCACCTGCCTTTTGCAATCAGGTCCACGTTGGCTGTTCCCACCTTACCCATCGACCAGACGAGTTCGCGATGTGCTTTCCATGCTTGCCGGACGGCATCTTCAGCTGTCATCAAGCTCAGCGAAGGAGTGGCCTCTTCCTGGCTTTGAGGAGCGGGAGTGTTTTGAGCTTCCCATTTGAGAATGTCCGCATGCCCTCGTTTGAACTTGCCGACTTCGTCGTTGGCTTCTCGCCAGTCTTTTTCGGCTGGGGCAGGCGCCAGTTGGGCGGATGCCAGGACAGGGATGGCGAGTAGGCCGAGGGCGATTGCATGCAGCGCTTTTGAGGGGTAACGTCGTCGAATCACTGATTTGCTCCTGTTTGATCGTTTCAAGCTGGACGCAGTGTGCAAAAGACCCCCTGTCGCGAACCTGTCGGTTTCATTACAAAGTTGTCAGGTCCGGTCGTGAGCCGCTGTAGCCGGCGAAAATCAAATCAGGAGTGAACGTGAAAATCTTGATTGTTGAAGACGAGCGCAAGACGGGCGAATACCTGTGCATGGGCCTGCGCGAGGCGGGCTATACCGTTGAATTGCTCAACAACGGCATGGACGGGCTGCACCATGCCCTGGAGGGCGACCACGATCTCATCATCCTGGACGTCATGCTTCCTGGCATGAATGGCTGGGAGGTATTGAAGAGTCTGCGTGCGCAAGGCCGCCACATGCCGGTGTTGTTTCTGACGGCGAAGGACCATGTGGACGACCGCGTCCACGGACTGGAGCTTGGTGCAGATGACTATCTGGTCAAACCGTTTTCGTTTTCCGAGCTTCTGGCCAGGGTGCGCACCATCTTGCGACGGGGACGTTCGGGGATGGAACCCACCACCCTGCAAGTCGCGGACCTGGAGTTGGACTTGCTTCGCCGCAGGGTCACCCGTGCCGGCAAGCGCATCGACCTGACCGCCAAGGAGTTCGGCCTGCTCGAATTGCTGATGCGACGCAAGGGTGAGGTGTTGCCACGCTCGCTGATCGCCTCACAAGTGTGGGACGTCAACTTCGACAGCGACACCAACGTCATTGAGGTGGCAATGCGCCGCTTACGCGTGAAGGTGGACGACGGGTTTGAGGTCCGGCTGCTGCAAACTGTGCGAGGCATGGGTTACGTGCTGGAAGTGCCGGAGCACTCCTGATGATCCGGCGCCTGACCCTCACCGCACGGCTCACCTTTCTTTATACCCTGGTGTCGGCTGCGGTGCTGCTCGGCCTCGGTTTCCTGGTGGCCTGGTCCACCCATCAGCACTTCATCGACCTCGATCGTGACTACCTGCTGGACAAGGTACATCTGATCCAGAAAATCGTGGAAGAAACGCCAGAGCCATCCGGTCTTGTTGGCAGGCTGGAAGAATCACTCAATAGTCATCAAGGTCTTTTCATTTCACTGACGCGCGGTGACCAACAGCTGTTCGGTACAAGCGGCATCAGGTTTCCAGCGGAGCTCGCTGCGCGAAGCGCCTCAGATCAGCCCATGGACTGGGCTGATGGTAAACGCCAAATGCGAGGGATGAGCACAGAGCTCTCCGCAGCACATATGCAAGATGGAGGTGCAGGTCCAGGGCAGAGCATGCGCCTGAATCTCGCACTGGACACGCAGCACCATACCCATTTCATGCATTTGCTGCGCCAGCAATTGGCGATCTATGTGGTCCTGGCCACCGTGCTTAGTGGTCTGCTGGGGTGGTGGGCGGCCCGCAGCGGTCTGGCTCCGCTGCGCATCATGAAGGAGCGAGCGCAGAAGGTCACTGCCCACAAGCTTGACCAGCGCATGCCGGTGGAGGCTGTGCCCGTGGAGATGGCAGAGCTGGCCAATAGCCTCAACACCATGCTGGAGCGACTGCAGCAGGATTTTTCGAAACTCATGGAATTCTCAAGCGACATAGCCCATGAACTGCGCACCCCCATTAGCAATCTCCTGACGCAGACCCAAGTGTCCCTTTCGCAACGCCGTGATCCAGACACCTACCGGGACATCCTCGCCTCCAACGCCGAGGAATTTCAGCGGCTGGCGCGCATGGTGTCGGACATGCTGTTTCTGGCCAAGACGGATCACGGCATCCAGCTGCCGAATCGCGAAG
>CALMYH010000123.1 GCA_937873395.1 uncultured Burkholderiales bacterium | reverse complement strand
CGCCGGCCTATTGGTACAGCGCGCAATCCGAGGAATGGGGCCTTGACCCCTGGCGACTGGTGGAAGGCGTCGATCCGCACACCGCCGGCGGTCAGTTCGACGTGTGCTTTGCCAACGGTTCGAGCCGCACGGTCGGCCCGCTGATGACGTTCTTCATGAGTGCCGCTGACGCGGCCAGGTTGAACGCCAAGAAAGAAGATCACGCGCCCATTTTTAGCCGCTAAAACGCTTGACGCGGGCGGCGAGTTTAGCTAAACTTCTGCACATGGTCGGCGGCTGGCACCGCCTTTTGTTCAACAACCGGGTGTGGAGTTTATATGGGTGTTCTCCATGAAGAAACGGCTAACCGAAGCCCAATTCCAGGCGGCGATCAAGGGCCTGGAGATCGGGCAACAGACCATCGACATAGCGCGCGGCGTGCTGGTCGATGGAAGGCCCCAGGCCGAGTTTGTGGCCTCGCTGGGGCTGACCAAGGGGGCGGTATCGCAAGCGGTCAGCCGCGTGTGGGCAGTGGCGGGGGAAGTGCTCCCGCAGGGCTTCGAGCGGGTGACGGCGGTACTGCCGGAGCATCAAGCGTTCATCGTCAAGCGTTGGGAAGCCGACGCCAAGGGAAAGAGGAAACAGGAACCCAACTCATGAAAACACTGGTCACGGCAATTCAGAAAGGCGGTCAAGGCAAGACGTTCGCAACCTGCCACCTGGCGTTCGACTTCCAGGAGCGCGGCCTTCGGGTTGCAGTGATCGACCTGGACACCCAGGGCAATGCGAGCTGGACGCTGGCCGGCCACGACTCGGGCTATCCCGCCAGTCGCATGTTCACCGCCGGCGGCGACGAGCTGCGCGCCTGGTTCGCTGACCGGGAGGATGACGGCCTGGCGCTGATCGCGGCAGACGCCAACCTGGCGAACCTGGACAAGATGGAGCTTTCCCAGGCGGCCGCCGCGCTGCGGGCCAGTGTGGCCGCGCTGGGCGAGTTCTTCGACGTGTGCCTGATCGACACGGCCCCCTCCCTTGGCGTCGCCATGACGGCGGCCGTGCTGACGGCCGACTACATGCTGTCGCCCATCGAAATGGAGGCGTACAGCTTGCAGGGCATGAAGAAGATGGTCGCGGTCATCAGCAACCTGCGCAAGCAGAACCCCAAGCTGCGCTTCCTCGGCATGGTGCCGAACAAGGTGGACGCGCGGAAGCCGCGCCACGTCAACAACCTGGCGACGTTGCAGCAGGCATACCCGCAGCTCATCTTGCCGTTCAGCATCGGCGCGCGTGACAGCATCGCCGAGGCGCTGGGCGAGCAGATGCCGGTGTGGAAGATCAAGAAGACCGCCGCGCGGAAGGCCACCCAGGAGGTGCGTGCGCTGGCGGATTACGTGTTCACGAAGATGGAGATCGCGCAATGAGCGCCAAGACCAACGCCAAGAAGAAGGAGCAGGACAAGCCGCAATCGTCCGGGCTGGGCCTGGACGGGCTGGGCGACCTGGCCGGCCTGCTGAACGAGCAGCCGGCGGCCAACGCCGGCGGCGCAGGCCCGCAGGAGCTGCCGCTTGACCTGATCGACGAAGACCCGCACCAGCCGCGCACGGCCGACAACCCCGGCTTCTCGCCGGAGAGCATCGCGGAGATCGGCGAGACGATCAAAGCGCGCGGCGTGAAGTCGCCCATCAGCGTGCGCGAGAACCCGGACGCACCGGGGCGCTACCTCATCAACCACGGCGCGCGGCGCTATCGCGGCTCGAAGTGGGCGCACAAGACCACGATCCCGGCCTTCATCGACAACGACTACAACGAGGCCGACCAGGTTATCGAGAACCTGCAACGCAACGAGCTGACGGCGCGTGAGATCGCCGACTTCATCGGCCGCGAGCTGGCGAAGGGCAAGAAGAAGGGCGAGATCGCCAAGGAGATCGGCAAGTCGCCGGCCTTCGTCACGCAGCACGTCACGCTGCTGGACTTGCCCGAACCCATTGCCGAGGCGTTCAATAGCGGCCGGGGCAAGGACGTGACTGTCATCAACGAGCTGGTGACGGCCTACAAGAAGAACCCCGACGAGGTGGCCGCCTGGCTGGCCGACGACAGCCAGGAGCTGACGCGCGGCTCGGTGAAGCTGCTGCGCGAGTTCCTGGAGGACAAGCGCAGTCACGAGGACGGCGACCGTGATCCCAACACCGTCGATGCGCTGACCGGCAAGACCGACGCCGAGGCCGGCGACGGCGAGCAGGGGCCGCAGGATGATGACGCCAAGGGGAAGAAGGAGCCGAAGGAGGCCGACCCCGACAAGCTCAAGAAGGCCATCATCCAGGTCAAGCACGACGACCGGCCGGCACGGCTGATCCTCAACCGCCGGCCCCCGGCCGAGGGCTGGGCCTGGCTCAAATACGAGGATGACGGCCAGGAGTTCGAGGCCGACCTTGGCACCGTGCAGCTTGTCGCGCTGCTGGAGGGCTGACACGCCCAGCGCCGGGCATCGCCGACCACCGACCCCCACCCATCGCCCCGCCATCGAGCGGGGCTTTTTTTGCCCGCGTTTTAGCCGCTAAAAAAAGTTCAGCTAAACCGCTTGCGTAGTGTTGTATGTTGTAGTATGCTTCACGCTACAACATACAACCGGCCAAAGGAGGCCCGACATGGCGATCTCGAAGGAGCAGATATTTGCGGTGGCCGACGAACTGGACGCGGCCGGCCAGAACCCCACGCTGGCGAACGTGCGCAAGCAGCTCGGCAGCGGCAGCTTCACCACCATCAGCGAGGCGATGAACGAGTGGCGCGCACGCAAGGCCAGCCAGGCCGCCCCGATCCGCGAGCCGGCACCGCAGGCGATCACTGACAAGCTGGCCGAGCTGGGCGGCGACTTGTGGGCCGTGGCGCTGGAAATGGCGAACAACCGCCTGGCCGCCGAGCGCGAGGCGCTGGAGGCCGTGCGCCAGGAGACGGAAGCAGCGCGCCAGGAAGCCGCAGAGCTGGCCGACCAGCTCACCGGCGAGCTGGACGAGGCCAAGGCCCGCATCGCGGCCCTGGAGGCCGTCGAGGCGGCCGCCAAGGGCGAGGCCGACGAGCTGCGCGGCAAGCTCGCGGCGACCAGCGAGCGCGCGGCCACGGCCGAGGCCAGGGCCGGCGAGCTGCGCACGGAGCTGGATCACGCCCATCAGGAAGCCCGCCAGGCGCGCGCAGAGCGCGACAAGGCCCAGGAGAGGGCCACGGCCAGCGCCGACCAGGTGGAGGCCCTGCGGGCCGACCTCGCGGCCGCGAACAGCCGTACCGCCGAGATCGAGCGCCGCGCCGGCGAGCTGCGTGCCGACCTGGAGCGGGCGAACCAGGCGACCGACCAGGCGCGCGCCGCTCAGGCCGAGCAGCGGAAGGCCACCGAGGCGGCCGCCGCCGAGCGCGACCAGGTGCGCGCGGAGCTGGTGAAGGTGCAGGCCAAGGCCGAGGCGGCCGAGCAGGCCCACCAGGAGCAGCGCAAGGCGATGGCGGCCGAGGCACACCGCCAGGCCGAGCGGCTGACCGCCGCCCAGGGCGAGCGCGACCAGGCGAAGCGCGACGCTGCCCAGGCCCGCGAGGAAGCGGCCGGGCTTCGCGGCCGGCTGGAGGCCCTGGAAACCGTCATGGCGCAAGGCCGGGCGGCCGATCCGACCAGCGGCGGACGCAAAAAGACCTGATAAATCGGTTGGTTTTCCTTAAAATTACCCTGGAACCCTGACAAAACGCACAACCCGGCCGCTGGGAAGAGCCGGCCTCGCTTTGCCGAGGTCGGCTTTTTTGTTGGAGCGCGGCTTGCATGGGGCCACCATCACCCTTTTGAGAACTACGGCAACCATAGGAGTGCCCGATGAAAGAACGCCTCTTGGTCATGAACGGTCAACGCATCGTTCAGGCCGAAAAGGACGGCGCTTGGACGAATCAGAAAGTAGACAAGGCGGGCGCGTTGAAGCCCGGCATCTACAACCTGTACACGGCCCAAGCGGCCGACAAGAAGCAGACCCACGCCGGCGTGATCGTTCATGCCGACGCCACCAACGTGTACCAGCAGATCGGCAAGAACTTTGTCATGCACGCTCGGTCAGATTTCGATAAAGTACCTGAAATTGGGAGCGCAAAGAGCATCAGCTACAACGCCCAGGGCAAGGCGGCAGTCGCCGCAGAGGCCCCGAAACTGACGCGGGGGCGCTCCATGTAGCTTTAGCGGCTAAAAAGGAGGCACGCCCTTGAAACGACTCACCATCCCCGGCAGCGGCACCGAGAGCCGCGCCACCAAGCCGGCCCGCGTCAGCGCGCCGGCCACCCTCGGCGGTGCCGCCTTCGGCGCTTCGCGCGAGGACACCGGAGCCGACTTGCTGGAGGCCGCCCAGGCGGCCGAGATCGAGCAGCAGGCCACCCTAGAGGCGGCCCCGGTCGAGCAGTCCTACCCCGAAACCCTGGCGCTCTACGTGCAGGCCAAGCACGACCAGGTGGAGCACATCGAGGACAGGCTAGAAAACCTGATCGACCGGCAGCAGGCCCGTTTGCAGCAGACCCAGGCGTCCGCGCCTGGCCGGCTTTCCTTGCCCGGCTCTAAGCGAGCCTGGCAGAACCAGCAGGCGCAGCAGCAGGCCCGCTTGCAGACGCTTCACGCGCGCCTGGAGGCCGTCCGCGAGATCAAGGAAGGCATGGGCCTGCACTCGCCGAAGATCGAAGAGCTGGCGACGCGCAAGATGCGCGCCGAGAACCCCGAGCTGGCTTCCGATTGGGATGCCATGCGCGAGGCCGCCCGCCGGCATGAGCTGCTGATGCGCAAGCAGGAGCAGGAGCGCAAGCAATCCCAGGCCCAGGAGCGGCCAGGGAGATCGCAGTCCTTGGGCCTGTCAGCCAGGCCCGCATAAAAACGAAGCCCGGCGGTCGCCGGGCTTTTTTCTCGAGCATCGCCATTTCTGGCGAGGGAGGCCCGCCGAGGGCCTGGTGGAATCATCCTGCAGCATCGTCACAAGCGACGATGCCGGGAGCTGGCCAGCATCGCCGAACCTGGCGATGCCGCCGGCGCGGTCGACCATCGCCAGTTCTGACGATGAGATCCCGCATCGCCATCTACAGCGAGGCCCACAGGGCCAGGCCGGCGGCCACGACCGCCATGCCGGCCGCGACCATGTTCATCATGGCGACGCGCCGCGCCTCGCGGATCGGCGCGACGAGCTGCGCCGTCACCGCCTCAACCTCACGCCGCACGGCCTCGGCGGCCGCCTTCGCGCCCTCCTGCATTCCCCGCGTCATGGCGTCCTTGCTGGCCGCCAACGCCGCGTTGAGCGTCCTTTCCGCCTTTCCCTTGGCGTCATCACCCCATCGGTGGGCGATGGACTCCAGTTCCGACTTGAAGGCGTCCAAGATTTCCTGCTGGGCCGATGCGCTGTCCTGCATCAGCTTCATGTTGATGGTCTGGAGGATCAAGATCGGATCGTCGCGGCCAACGGCGATGCCGTGCTTGACCGCGATTTCCCGTATCAGCTCCTCGATCTTGTCATCGCTCGCCATCAGAGCACCGCCGCGTTGTCGAGCTGCTGGAAGAGTTGCGATTTCACGATCTTGAGCCGCTGCCGCGTCATGATCGTGAGCGCCGAATCGGCCAGGGCCTCATCGAAGGTGCGCCGATCCTGGAGCATTTCGGCGAAGTCGCGGCCGTAGGTTTCCTCTTTCAGCGCCGGAATCTGGATGATGGCGGACACACGGCCCTTGTTGGTCGTGTACGCCTTCAACTGCTCGAACCCCTTGCCCTCGTGCTCGATTGGCCCCCAATACGGGTTCAGCCAGACCACGAACAGGCATTCGGCCGGGAACTGGCTGGCGAGCTGGGCGAAGCCGCTCACCGTGTCCACCAGGGCCTGGCCGCCGGTGACGACCGTATGCACCACGAGTTCGTGGCCCATGTCCTGGAGCAGCGCCGGCACCTGGTTGCTGATGAGGTAGTGCGACAGCGGCACGAACGAGCTGGCCCCGTTGTCGATGATGACGTCGCCCTCGGCCGACGCGATCATCTCGACCAGGGCGTCGAAATTCCGGGTGTTGATCTCGTCGCCGTCCATGATGTTGAGCCGGCGCACGTTGAGGGCTTTGTAGCCCTCGAACGTCGCGTTCACCGGATCGGTGTCGATGCAAAGCGGCTTCTGTCCCTTGCCGGCTTTGTACTGCGCGATGGTGGCCGCGATCATCGACTTGCCGACGCCGCCCTTGCCTTGCAGAACCATGTGAATTTTCGCCATTACAGTAAATCCTCTTTCTTTGGAGTCGCATCAAACGTGAAGCCGCCGATCTTGGGCGGCTCACTCTTGGATTCCGAGGCCGGCGGGGCGGCCTTCGGCTCGGGCTTCGCGCCCTTGGGCTGGCTGTCCGGGGGAGTGGCGGGAGGCGGCGGGGAAGCTACCGGCGCGGCCTTGATGTACCGCTTCACGTGCTGGGTGAAGGTTTCGTACCGACAGCGCAGCCGGCCGGTTTCCTTCATGTGCTCCCAGATCGTTTTCATCGCATAGCCCGCATCGAGCGCCGCTTGAACGTCGCTCTTGACGGCCAGGAACGCGACCACGTGCTTGTCCTGGCGCGGCTTCTTGGCTTCCCGTCCCTTCACCCATTCAGCCAGCTCTTCGGGGTAGGTCTTTGGCATCGTGTTCGTCCATCTAATCCTCTCATCGCAAATGTAACGCTACTAAGCGGCGCTACGGAAACGCAAAAAGTCCGCTATCGGCGTGCATTGGCACGCTTCGATAGCGGCATTATGGGCCATTGTGGCGGTTTTCGCTATATCCGTTGCTGCTTTTGCGGCCTGATAGCGCGATAGTTGCGGATAAATCGTAATGGCTGGTGTAGACTTTCCTTGGTGTTATTAACGCCGTAAGGCGGGCAGGATGTGTGAAGTTAGCTAACCGGCGAGCCGGTTATCTATCTTCACTGTCCCTTATTCGCGCCGGGGGCGCTCAACGGGTCATCCTGCTCTGCGAGGCAGCCGGCTACCGCCGGCATGAGAGACGAGGCGAGGCATGGAGAACGACGAAAAGGAACACGGCCGCCGGCGGCGGCAGCACCTGCGGGTGCCGGTGTTCCCCGAAGAGAAAGACGAGATCGAGGCGAACGCCAAGAGGGCGGGCGTCAGCGTGGCGCGCTATCTGCGCGACGTGGGCCAGGGCTACCAGATCAAGGGCGTCATGGACTACCAGCACGTGCGCGAGCTGGTGCGCGTCAACGGCGACCTTGGCCGCCTTGGCGGCCTGCTCAAGCTCTGGCTGACCGATGACGTGCGAACGCTCCAGTTCGGCGAGGCGACCATCCTGGCCCTGCTGGGCCGGATCGAGGCCACCCAGGACGAAATGAGCCGGATCATGAAGGCCGTGGTTCAGCCGAGGGCCGAGCCTTGACTTCTTTAGCGGCTAAAAAGCCGGAGGGGCGGCCATGATCGCCAAGCACGTGCCGATGCGCTCGCTTGGCAAGAGCGACTTCGCGGGCCTGGCGAACTACATCACCGACGCCCAAAGCAAAGACCACCGGCTGGGCCACGTGCAGGCGACGAACTGCGAAGCCGGTTCCATCCAGGACGCCATCACGGAGGTGCTGGCGACCCAGCACACGAACACCCGCGCGAAGGGCGACAAGACCTACCACCTGATCGTCAGCTTCCGGGCCGGCGAGCAGCCCAGCGCCGACACCTTGCGCGCGATTGAGGAACGCATCTGCGTCGGGCTGGGTTATGGCGAGCATCAGCGAATCAGTGCCGTCCACAACGACACCGACAACCTGCACATCCACATCGCCATCAACAAGATTCACCCGACGCGGCACACGATGCACGAGCCGTACTACCCGCACCGGGCGCTGGCGGAACTCTGCACGGCCCTGGAGCGCGACTACGGCCTGGAGCGCGACAACCACGAGCCGCGCAAGCGCGGCGCGGAGGGCCGGGCCGCCGACATGGAGCGGCATGCCGGCGTTGAAAGCCTGGTCGGCTGGATCAAGCGCGAGTGCCTGGACGAGATCAAGGGCGCGCAGTCCTGGCAGGAACTGCACCAGGTCATGCGGGACAACGGAATGGAGCTGCGCGTCCGCGCCAATGGCCTCGTGTTCGAGGCCGGCGACGGAACGATGGTGAAGGCGAGCACAGTAGCCCGCGACCTTTCCAAGCCGAGCCTGGAGGCGCGGCTTGGCCCGTTCGAGGCTTCGCCCGAACGGCAGGCGCAAACCACCGCGAAGCGGCAGTACCGCAAAGACCCCATCCGCCTTCGCGTCAACACCGTGGAGCTGTACGCGAAGTACAAGGCCGAGCAGCAGAGCTTGACCACGGCGCGCGCCCAGGCCCTGGAGCGCGCCCGGCATCGCAAGGATCGGCTGATCGAGGCGGCCAAGAGGTCGAACCGCCTGCGCCGCGCCACGATTAAGGTGGTCGGCGAGGGCCGCGCGAACAAGAAGCTGCTGTACGCCCAGGCGAGCAAGGCCCTGCGCAGCGAACTCCAGGCGATCAACAAGCAGTTCCAGCAGGAGCGCACGGCCCTCTACGCCGAGCACAGCCGGCGCACGTGGGCCGACTGGCTCAAGAAGGAGGCGCAGCACGGCGGCGCCGACGCCCTGGCCGCCCTGCGCGCCCGCGAGGCGGCCCAGGGCCTCAAGGGCAACACCATCCGGGGCGAGGGCCAGGCGAAGCCCGGCCACGCGCCGGCGGTGGACAACATCACGAAGAAGGGGACGATCATCTTCCGCGCCGGCATGAGCGCCGTGCGCGATGACGGTGACCGCCTGCAAGTCTCCCGCGAGGCCACGCGCGAAGGGCTGCAAGAAGCCCTGCGCCTGGCGATGCAACGCTACGGCAACCGCATCACCGTCAACGGCACGGTGGAGTTCAAGGCGCAGATGATCCGCGCCGCCGTCGATTCCCAGCTACCCATCACCTTCACCGATCCGGCTCTTGAGAGCCGGCGGCAGGCGCTTTTGAACAAGGAGAACACCCATGAGCGAACCGAAAGACCAGAGCATCGAGGACGAACTGGACGCGGCGCTGGCGGCCCTGGACAGCGGCCCGCTGCCGACCAGCACGCTACCGGAGCCGCAGCCGTCGCCCGAGCAGGCGACGGCCGGCCAGCCGCCGGCCGAGGCGACCGCGCCGACGCCGGCCTTCACGCCGCCACCGTCCACCGGAAGCCCGACGTTGGACGCCTTGGAAGAAAACCGCCGCCCCAAAGCCAGCACCGTTTGCGAGCACTGTCCGAACTCGGTGTGGTTCGCATCGCCGGCGGAAGTGAAGTGCTATTGCCGCGTGATGTTCCTCGTCACGTGGAGCAGCAAGGAACCCAACCAGATCACGCACTGCGACGGGGAATTTCTCGGCCAGGAACAGGAGTAGGCCAGACGCCGCCGGGCGTCGCCGCCGCCGACAAGTACATCGCCGAACGCGAGGCAAAGCGCCTAAAAGGTTTCGATATACCGAAGCATTCCCGATATACTGCCGGTGATGGTGCGCTCACGTTCCAGGGCACCAGGACTATCGAGGGCCAGGCGCTGGCCCTCTTGAAACGAGGTGATGAGGTCATGGTTATGCCCATCGACCAGGCCACGGCCCGGCGCTTGACGCGCATCGCGGTCGGCGATGCCGTCTCGATCACCGCGAAAGGCTCCATCAAAACGTCGAAAGGAAGGAGTAGATGAAGATCAAGATGAACAACGCGGTAGGGCCGCAAGTCCGAACCGCCAAACCGAAGCCGAGCAAGCTGCTGCCGGTGCTGGGCGCGGCCTCGATGGTCGGCGGCCTCCAGGCCGCGACGCAGTTCTTCGCCCACACGTTCGCCTATCACGCGACCCTCGGCCCCAACGTGGGCCACGTGTACGCGCCCTGGTCGATCCTGCACTGGACGTACAAGTGGTACAGCCAGTACCCGGACGAGATCATGAAGGCCGGCAGCATGGGGATGCTGGTTTCGACCGTGGGCCTGCTGGGCGTGGCCGTGGCGAAGGTCGTCACGTCCAACAGCTCGAAGGCGAACGAGTACCTGCACGGCTCGGCCCGCTGGGCCGAGAAGAAGGACATTCAGGCGGCCGGCCTGCTGCCACGCGAGCGCAACGTCCTGGAGATCGTCACCGGCAAGGCCGCACCCACGGCTACCGGCGTGTACGTGGGCGGCTGGCAGGACAAGGACGGCAATTTCTTCTACCTGCGGCACAGCGGCCCCGAGCACGTGCTGACCTACGCGCCCACGCGCTCGGGCAAGGGCGTCGGCCTGGTGGTGCCCACGCTGCTGTCGTGGGGCGCGAGCAGCGTCATCACCGACTTGAAGGGCGAGTTGTGGGCCTTGACCGCCGGCTGGCGGCAGAAGCACGCCAAGAACAAGGTGCTGCGCTTCGAGCCGGCCAGCACCTCGGGCGGCGTCTGCTGGAATCCGCTGGACGAAATCCGCCTCGGCACCGAATACGAGGTGGGTGACGTGCAGAACCTTGCCACGCTGATCGTTGACCCGGACGGCAAGGGCCTGGACTCGCACTGGCAGAAGACCGCCTTCGCGCTCCTGGTCGGCGTGATCCTGCACGCGCTGTACAAGGCCAAGGACGATGGCGGCACCGCCACGCTGCCGTCCGTCGATGCGATGCTGGCCGACCCGAACCGGGACATTGGCGAGCTTTGGATGGAAATGGCGACCTACGGGCACGTAGACGGCCAGAACCATCACGCCATCGGCTCGGCGGCCCGCGACATGATGGATCGGCCCGAGGAAGAAGCCGGATCGGTGCTGTCCACGGCCAAGTCGTACCTGGCCCTGTACCGCGACCCCGTGGTGGCCCGCAACGTCAGCCGGTCGGACTTCCGCATCAAGCAGTTGATGCACGAGGACGACCCGGTAAGCCTCTACATTGTCACCCAGCCCAACGATAAGGCCCGCCTGCGGCCGCTGGTGCGCGTCATGGTGAACATGATCGTGCGCCTGCTGGCCGACAAGATGGACTTCGAGGGCGGCCGGCCGGTGGCGCACTACAAGCACCGGCTCTTGATGATGCTGGACGAGTTCCCGAGCCTCGGGAAGCTGGAGATCATGCAAGAGTCGCTGGCCTTCGTGGCCGGCTACGGCATCAAGTGCTACCTCATCTGCCAGGACATTAACCAGCTCAAGAGCCGCGAGACGGGCTACGGCCACGACGAAAGCATCACGTCGAACTGCCACGTGCAGAACGCCTACCCGCCCAACCGCGTCGAGACGGCCGAACACCTGTCCCGCCTCACCGGGCAGACCACCGTGGTGAAGGAGCAGATCACGACCAGCGGCCGCCGCACGGCGGCGATGCTGGGCCAGGTGTCGCGCACTTACCAGGAAGTGCAGCGGCCCTTGCTGACGCCCGACGAATGCCTGCGCATGCCGGGGCCAAAGAAGAACGCCCAGGGCGAGATCGAAGAAGCCGGCGACATGGTGATCTACGTCGCGGGCTACCCGGCGATCTACGGCAAGCAACCCCTGTACTTCAAAGACCCAGTGTTCTCGGCACGCGCCGCGATCCCTGCGCCCAAGGTCAGCGACCGCCTGCGCGCCGTCGCACAGGCCGAGACGGAAGGGGAGGGCATCACGATATGAGCCGCATCCTGAAACGCATCGCGGCAGGCGTCGTCATCGCGGGCGTGGCCGCCCTGCTGCTGGCCGCCGGCGGCTATGCCGCCGGTGCCCGCGTGAACACCACCAAGAGCATTCCGGTCGGCCTGTACTGGACGAGCAGCGCGCCGGTGGAGAAGGGGGCCTACGTCCTCTTCTGCCCGCCGCAGCTCGGCGTGTTCGATGACGCCAAGGAGAGGGGCTACATCGGGGCCGGCTTCTGCCAGGGCGGCTACGGCTACATGATGAAGCGCGTTTTAGCCGCTAAAGACGATGCCGTCGCCGTCGCCGATGACGGCGTGCGCGTCAACGGCGAGCTGCTGCCCCTCAGCGCGCCGATCAAGGCCGACAAGGCCGGTCGGCCGCTGCCGCGCTATCAGTCCAACAGCTACACGCTCGGCAATTCCGAGGTGCTGCTTATGTCGGACGTGAGCGCCACATCCTTCGACGGCCGCTACTTCGGCCCGATCAATCGTTCGCAAATCAAGACCGTGATCCGTCCGGTCATCACCTGGTAGGGAGACACACCATGCGCCTTTTCATCGCAGAAAAGCCGTCCGTCGCCAAGGCCATCGCCGGCGAGCTGGGCGCGACCGGCAAGGGCGACGGCTTCATCGAGTGCGGCACCGACAAAGTGACCTGGTGCTTCGGGCACATGCTCGAACAGGCCGACCCCGACGAGTACACGCCCGATGACGTGCCGCGCGGCCAGTCCGGCAAGAAGGTCTGGCGCGTCGATGAGCTGCCCATCATCCCCGAGAGCTGGATTCTCAAGCCCAAGGACGACGCGAAGAAGCAGCTCGCCGTGATCGGCAAGCTGCTCAAGGAGGCCAAGGAGATCGTCAACGCCGGCGACCCCGACCGCGAAGGCCAGTTGCTGGTTGACGAAGTGCTGGAGCACTTCCGCAACAGCAAGCCGGTGCGCCGCTTTTGGGTGAGCGCGCAGGACTCCGTTTCCGTCAAGCGCGGCCTGGCCGCGTTGAAGGAGAACACCACCTATGCAGGCTGGGCCGACGCTGCACGCGGGCGGCAGCGCGCCGACTGGCTGATCGGCATGAACCTCAGCCGCGCGTACACGCTGCGCGCGCAGCGCGGCGGCTCGCGCGCCCTGCTGACCGTGGGCCGCGTGCAGACGCCGACGCTGGCCCTCGTGGTCGCCCGCGACCGCGAGATCGAGGCATTCAAGGCCGTGCCGTACCACACCATCCGGGCGGTGGTGCAGCACGCCGGCGGCAGCTTCGCCGCCGCATGGAAGGCGAAGGAGGATCAAGCCGGTCTGGACAGCGAAGGCCGCCTTGTCGATACCGCCGTCGCCGACGCCCTGGTGGCCGCCGTCAAGGGCCAGCCGGGCACCATCGCCGCGTACAAACAGGAGGCCAAGAAGCAGAACCAGCCGCTGGCCTTCGCCCTGTCCGACATTACGGCACTGGCCTCGGCCAAGTTCGGCTACAGCGCCGAGGACGTGCTGAACACCTGCCAGGCGCTCTACGAGACGCACAAGCTGACCTCGTACCCGCGCACCGACTGCGCCTACCTGCCGGAGTCGCAGCACGCCGACGCGCCGCGCGTGCTGGAGGCGATCAAGCACGTCAACCCCGAACTGGCCGGCCTGGTCGATGGTGCCGATCCGCGTATCAAGTCCAAGACGTGGGACGACTCGAAGATCACCGCGCACCACGGCATCGTGCCGACCATGCAGAAGGGCAGCAAGGCCGCCCTCAGCGAGCGCGAGCGCAACATCTACGACCTGATCGTGCGCGCCTACCTGGCGCAGTTCTACCCGCTGCACGAGTACATGCAGACCACCGTGGGCGTCGAGATCGCGGGCGAGAACTTCGCCGCGAGCGGCAAGGTAGTCACGCGCAACGGCTGGCGTGACGTGTACAGCCAGGCCGACGAGGAAGGCGAGAAGGACGAGGACGACGACAGCGGCACGCAGGCCCTGCCGTCGATGGCCCAGGGCGACGCCGTGACCTGCACGGACGCCACCCGCAAGGACGCCAAGACGAAGCCGCCAGCGCGCTTTACCGAGGGCACGCTGATCCGCGCGATGGAGAACATCCACAAGTTCGTCAGCGATGCCGAGCACAAGAAGATGCTGCGCGAGGGCGACGGCATCGGCACGTCGGCCACCCGTGCGTCGATCATTTCCGAGTTGAAGCGGCGCGAGTTCCTGGCCGTCAAAGGCAAGCAGATCATCAGCACGACCCTCGGCCGCAGCGTCATCGACGCGCTGCCCGAGGTTGTGAAAAGCCCGGTGCTGACCGCGCTCTACGAGCGGATGCTGAAAGGCGTCGAGCAGGGCACGGCCGCCCTGGACGCCTTCATCACGAAGCAAGAGACGTTCATCCGCGACCAGGTGGCGAAGGCCAACAGCGGAGCCGTGACCATCGCCGGCGGCAAGGAAGCCGCGCCGGTGTCATCCCTTCACAAGTGCATGGCCTGCGGCAGCGGCTTGTCGCGCCGGCCGAGCAAGAAGAAGGGGCAATTCTGGTGGGGTTGCAGCAACTTCCCCACATGCAAGCAGACCTACCCCGACCTCAAGGGTCGGCCCGACTACAGCAAGGGCCGCAACGGCCCGGCATCCGAATGACCACAGCGAAGGAGATCGACCATGAACGAGCAAACCACCACCAACACCGCCGCCCACGACGAGCCGCTGGCCGTCCTGCCGCCGGTTGACGACGACGCCGCCGGCCGCGAGGCCGTGCGCGAGAAGATGGCCGACGCGCTGACGCCCGGCTTCCAGGTCGAGTTCGACCCCGACGAAGCCGAGCGCGTGGGCGCGTTCGTGGAGGACGCGCTGTCCGAGCAGGACGCCGCCGCGAGCGGCGACGACCTGGTGGAAGTCGATGGCGCGCTGGAGCCGGCATTCCTGGACGACGAAGGCCCGAGCGCCGACATCCCGCCGTTCATCACCACCACGAACGCCCGCGAGCTGTACGACCTGCGGCCCGGCGAGACGGTTGCCCAGGCCGCCGCGCGCAAGGCGTCGGAGGGCTGACCCATGCCGATCACGAAAGCCGAGGCGCAAGGGGTGACGCGGGCTTTCGTCCGCGACTACCCCGGCGCGCTGGAGCTGGCCTACAAGTTCCGCGAGGACGCGGCCGAGCTGTACGGGCCGCGAGCGGCCGAGGTGCCGGCCGACATGAAGGGCGGCTACGTGCCCAAGGAGACGCTGCACGCCGGCCGCGCCTACCGTGGCCGCGTGGACGTGCCCTTGCAGAACGTCGAGAGCGCCGGCGACCTACTGATGACGCTGCGGCACGAGGTGCTAGGCCACTACGGGGCCAACACCTTCGCGCCGGGCGAGAAGCGCGCCTTGCTGGACGGCCTGGCGGCCGCCCGCAACGAACCCACCCTCAAGCCGCTATGGGATGACGTGAACCGGCGCTATGCCGGCCAGTCCCTGGACGTGCGCGCCGAGGAAGTGTTTGCCCTGCACTGCGAGGGCATCGAGCCGAGCCAGCACCAGGTCGCCGACCAGGTGCAGCAGCGCGGCCAACAGTCATTCACGGAAACCTGCATCGCCCGCGTGCGGCCCATGCAGGCCGACGACCTGCACAACATCGTGTGCATGGTCGCCCAGGGCCTGCGCGACCGTTCCCGGACACAGCAGAACTTCCCTCAGTTCAACGAGCTATTCCGAAGGGACGAGAACATGGAGCCGAAGAAGCCGTTTCACGAAGTCGTGGCCGAAAAGCTGATCGAGCAGCTCAAGGCCGGCACCGCACCGTGGCAAAAGCCGTGGGAGCCGGGCGAACCCAACGCCTACCTGCCGATGAACCCGACCACCGGCAAGCGGTACAAAGGGATCAACGCCATCCACCTGATGGCCCAGGGCCGCAGCGATGCGCGCTGGATGACCTACAAGCAGGCCGCCGCCGTGGGCGCGCAGGTTCGCAAGGGCGAGAAAGGCACGCCGGTTCAATACTGGAAGTTCAGCGAAGAGCAAGACAAGCTGGACGACAGCGGCCGGCCCGTCCTCGATGCGAAGGGCCAGCCGGTCAAGGAAACCGTCATGCTGGAGCGGCCGCGCGTGTTCTTTGCGACCGTGTTCAACGGCGAGCAGATCGACGGCCTGCCGCCGCTCCAGCCGAAGAAGGAACAGACTTGGAACGCCGTCGAGCGCGCCGAGCACATCCTGAAAGCCTCGGGCGCGACGATCACCCACGCCGCCGGTGATCGGGCGTTCTACCGCCCTTCGACCGACAGCATCACCCTGCCGGAGCGCGGCCAGTTCCCCAGCTCCGACCGCTACTACGCGACCGCGCTGCACGAGCTGGGCCACTGGACGGGCCACGCTTCGCGCCTTGACCGCGACCTGGCGCACCCGTTCGGGAGCGAGGGGTACGCCAAGGAAGAGCTGCGCGCCGAAATCGCTTCCATGATCGTCGGCGACGAGCTGGGCATCGGCCACGATCCGGGCCAGCACGCCGCCTATGTGGGTTCGTGGATCAAGGCGCTGCAAGACGAGCCGCTGGAGGTGTTCCGCGCGGCCGCCGATGCCGAGAAGATTCACGACTACGTGCTGGCCTTCGAGCAGAAGCAGGTTCAGGAGCAAGACCAGCAGCAGAGCCAGGCCCAGGACGAAGCCGTGGCCCAGGCCCTGGCCGTGGACATTGCCGAAGTCCTGGACAACCCGGACGTGTCTTTCAGCCACTACCAGGCATTCCAGGGCGACACCCTGGAAGACGCCTTGCGCAGCCGTGGCCTCGAAACCGTGGGCAGCATCACCGGCACCGATCCCGAGCAGTTCTACGCGGTCGCGCATGACCGGCTGTCGCCGGTGTTCGGCATCGACCCGAGCCACACCGACACCGACAACGCCTACCTGGAGCGCAAGGGCTTGGCGCAAGAGTTCGCCAACATGGCCGAACAGCTCCACCTCGCGCAGCAGCTCCAGCAGCACGGCGAACAGATCGTGTCGAGCATCGACGCCGAAGCCAGGTGGAGCGACGGCCAGCGCATCTTTGCGTTCCACGACCAGGACGGTGAACCCCACCAGGTTCGCAGCCTGGACGAGCTGAACAACTACGCGCCCGACCAGTTGATGGCCCTGCCGGCGCTGACCCAGCAGCAAGCGGCCGTCGCAGACCAGGAGGCGAACATGACCCCACCGACCAACGACCAGGCGGCCGCCCTGCTGGCCGCCCATCCTGCCGACGCGGTGCAGGGCATCGAGCAGGCCGCCGCCGCGCGCCGGCAGCTCGCCGCCGGCGAGATCGACGGCCAGGCGTTCGCCGACGCGACCCGTCAACACCTTGGCGTTGAGCTGCCGCCCGACTGGAGCGGAGAGCTGCGCATCGTCGGCGTGGCCGAGCAGGACGGCCAGACCGTCGATGCCGCCCAGGCCGGCATCGAGCCGCAGGCGTTCCAGGTCTACGCGCGCAAGGCCGATGCGCAGTTCGGCGAGGACGCCTTTGCCTTCGTCGCCGGCACCCGCACCGAGGGCCAGGCCGAGGCTCTGACCGAGCGCCTGCACCTGGTCGATGCGCTGGGCACCGACAACCAGCACGAGCGCGCCGCCAAGCTGGCCCGCGTGCAGGAAGAGCGTGTACGGCGCGACCCCAACGCGACCGAAGAGGACATTTCAGCCGCTAAAGAGGCACGCAAGACCGCCGAGGCGTCGGCCATGCTCAACGACAGCGACGCGCAGCGCCGCGCGGCCGAGCTGGAGCGCCAGGAACGCGAGCGGCAGCAGGCGCAGCCGCAGGCCGAGAAGCCCGAACGGCAGTACATCAACGTGCCGTACAAGGAGAAGGACGAGGCCAAGAGCCTCGGGGCGCGTTGGGATCGGCAGCAACAGTCCTGGTACGTGCCGCCGGGCACCGATGCCGCTCCCTTCGCCAAATGGGCGCAGGGAGCCGCTACAGCGGCCGTAGAGCCGCGTTCGGCCCAGCCGGCACCCGAAGCCCAGGGCGAGGCGCAGAAGCCCGCGCAGCAGGCCCAGCAGGCCCGCCAGTACCTGGCCGTGCCCTACGAGCAGCGCAACGCGGCCAAGGCCGCCGGCGCGCTTTGGGACAAGGCCGCGAAGTCCTGGTATGTCGGCCCGCGCGCCGACGCGGCGAAGCTCGAACGCTGGAAGCCCGAGAACGTGCAGGCCCAGCAAGGGCCAGCGATGACGCCAAGGGAAGAGTTCGCCGAGGCCATGCGCAGCGCCGGCCTGTTCACCGGCAGCAACGCCCAGGGCGATCACCCGATCATGGATGGCAAGCGGCACCGCGTGCCGGTCGAGGGCGGCAAGAAGGGCGCGCTCGATGGCTTCTACGTGGGCCACCTGGACGGGCACCCGGCCGGGCGGATCATCAACAACAAGACCGGCACGGACATTACCTGGAAGAGCAAGGGCTACGCCTTGAGCGACCAGGAGAAGGCCAAGCTCCAGGCCGAGGCGGCCGAGAAGCTGGCACAGCGAGCCGTCGAGCAGGACAAGGCCCAGGAGGCCACCGCGCAGCGCGTCGGTCGGCAGATGGCCGACCTCGTGCCCATCGAGCAGCCGACGCCCTACCTGCAAGCCAAAGGCATCCAGGCGCAGGCCGGCGTGATGACCGACCGCGAAGGCCAGAAGACCTACATCCCGGCCTTCGACGCAGAGGGCAAGCAATGGACGATGCAATACATCCAGGAGGACGGCACTAAGCGGTTCGCCAAGGACTCGAAGAAGGAAGGATGCTTCCACCCGGTCGGCGGCATGGACGCCCTGGCGGCCGCGCCGGCGCTGGTGATCTCGGAGGGCTACGCCACGGCGGCCCAGGTGGCCGAGGCCGTGGGCCACGCCACGGTCGCCGCCTTCGACAGCGGCAACCTTGAGGCCGTGGCGAAGGCGCTGCACGCCAAGTTCCCGGACAAGCCGATCATCATCGCCGGCGACGACGACCGGCACCTGGTCATGACCCACGGCAACAACCCCGGCCGGGAGAAGGCCGAGGCGGCCGCCCAGGCCGTGGGCGGCAAGGCGATCTTCCCGATCTTCGCGCCGGCCGAGAACACCTACCCGCGCGACTTGCCCGCCATCACGCCCGACAGCTTCAAGACCCACCTGCGCGCCGAGCAGCGCCTTGCCGACGCCGCCGCCGGCAAGGTCGAGCTGGCCGGCGACGAGGCGGCCAAGCTCAAGGCGTCGATGTTGAGCGGCGCGCAGATCGCGGCGCTGTCCACGATGAAGCAGCACACCGACTTCAACGACTTGGCGCACAAGAGCGAGCTGGGCATCGAGGGCGTGAAGCGGCAGATCGGCGCGGCCATCAGCCAGGTGCAGCGCGACGAGCAGCAGCACCAGGAGCAGAAGCACGTCGAGAAAAAGCAACAGCAGATCGAGCAGCGCCCACGGCGGGCCGCTCGCATCGGATAAGTCGAAAAATCCGGCTAAAGTGGCCGAGCTGCACATCAGGCCGCGCG
The DNA here is from genome assembly GCA_937873395.1 of uncultured Burkholderiales bacterium. Taxonomy (GTDB): domain Bacteria; phylum Pseudomonadota; class Gammaproteobacteria; order Burkholderiales; family Burkholderiaceae_C; genus Hydrogenophaga. The sequence continues at coordinate 13,597 of CALMYH010000123.1, read as the reverse complement.
GTTTTCCTCCCTGATCGCCGGCGCGGTTTCTTCCTCCCTGAACCGCATGCAGACTTGCCGCCTCGGACACCCCGAGGCGGTTTTTTTTCGCCTCGCTCGAGCATCGCCGCATCCGACGATGCCGAGACGACCAGGCCGCGCACGTCGAGCTGCAGCATCGCCATTGCCGACGATGGCACCAGGTCGCCGGCGGTGGCCACCGACCTCGAGCTCGCATCGCCACATCCGACGATGCGCGCCGGCGTCGACCATCGCCAGGTCTGACGATGGCGGCCGCCCTGCCCTGGATCTCGCATCGCCATTTCTGGCGATGAGATCCACGGAGCGGCCATTTAGACCCGCCAATAACGACCCGGCCAAGATAAATCGCATGACGGCCTTTTTGGCCGGGGGTAGCATGACCGGACACTTTGCGTATACCCAAAATGACCGGAGGAACCCATGACCAGCCGCAACGGCTACTTCCCAGGCAAGACCAAGGCGAAGCGCAGCGCGATCATCACGCCGCGCACCGCCCAGGAAACACAGATTGCGGCCATGCCGCGCCAGTCACGCGCAGCGCGCCAGGCGCTCGCCAAGACGCCACCGCTGCGCGTCGGCGGCGATGGCCTGGTCGAAGGTGCCGACCGCATCATGCGGACGCCGACCGAGCACCAGGCCGCCGGCGTCGCTTTCAAGGTCGCGCGCATCTACTTGCGCGTCAGCACCGACGAGCAGGACTTGACCAGGCAGGCCGCCATCGTGGAGAGCACCAGGGCCGCCGGCTTCTACGTCGCCGGCATCTACCGCGAGAAGGCTTCGGGCGCTCGCGCCGATCGCGCCGAGCTGCTGCGCATGATCGGCGACCTGCAACCCGGTGAAGTCGTCGTTGCGGAGAAGATCGACCGCATCAGCCGCCTGCCGCTGCCCGAGGCCGAACGCCTCGTGGCCTCGATCCGCGCCCAGGGCGCGCGCCTGGCTGTCCCTGGCGTGGTCGATCTATCCGACCTGGCCGCCGAGGCGAAGGGCGTGGCAAAGGTGGTGCTGGAGTCGATCCAGGACATGCTTTTGAAGCTGGCGTTGCAGATGGCCCGCGACGACTACGAGGATCGCCGCGAGCGGCAGCGGCAGGGCGTCGAGCTGGCGAAGGACGCCGGCCGCTACACCGGCCGCAAGGCCAACACAAAGGTGCATGAACGCATCGTGGCGCTGCGCAGCGCAGGCCACAGCATTCCAGAGACGGCCAGGCTGGCCGGGTGCAGTGAAAGCCAGGTCAAGCGCGTATGGGCGCTGCACAACCAGGCGCAGGCGTGACCTACTCGGCCGCCTCCAGCTCGCGCAGGCATTCCATGATCGCCGCCCGCTCCAGCGGATCGAGCTTGGCGAGCTTCGCTTGCCAGCGGGCTTTCTTCCGCTTGATGCGCTCGCGCTCGCGGAAGTTGCTGCCGAGGTAGCGCAGATCGTGCAGCTCGGCCGGCTCGGGGTAGTTCATCCACAGCCGTTCGATAGCGATGCCGCCGCGCGTCATCGCGTTGAAGTCGATGGTTCTCCATGACGCCAAGGGAGAGCTGTCATAGATCGTTGAGCTGTAGCCCGACACCATCACCGCGCACGGCAAGCCGGCCAGCACGTCGAGCAGCCGCACGTGGTCGGCGTCGTCGTATTCGTGGCGGTATAGCTTGCCGCCGCGCCGGCTGTCCATCACGTAGGGCGGATCGGCGTAGACGAACTCGGAGCCGGTGAACTGGTGGGACTCCAGCCAGGCCACGGCGTCGCCGTGGTGCAGCTCCAGGCCGGGCACGTCGAGCTGCTGCCAGACCTCGATCACCTCGGGATCAACGTCGATGCCGACGCTGCGGGCAGCGGGCCGCTTGCGCTCCAGGATGTTGCCGCCGCCCAGGTGCGTTTCGATGTACGTGTCGTGAGGCGGGATGTTGTTGATGATCGTCTGGTAGACGCCGGCACCGCCCTTGCCGCCGGGGTATCTCATGGCCTTCTTCCTGGAGTAAATCGGGACTTGGCCAGCATCGTCAGAAATGGCGATGCTGTCAAGGGAAGCCGGCCGGGCCTGCATCGTCAGAGCCGACGATGCGAAGCTGCTGGAGCGACCTGCAGCACCGCCAGGAATGGCGATGCCGGATCGCTCAGTAGGTGGGGATGTAGACCACCTCAATGTCCACGCGCTGGTTCTCGCGCCGGCCCTCGGCCGTCGAGTTGTCTGCCACGAAATCGGCGGCCGATGCGAAGTTCACCATGATCTTGAGCGGCGAGACGCCGCGCGCCACCAAGTACGACCTGGCCGAGAGCGCACGGCGTAGTGCAAGGGCCTCATCGGCCGCGCTGGGCCGTAGTGTGCTGGTGCGCCCGCTGATGTAGATGATCGCCGCATTCCTAGCGTCGGCCAGCAGCTCCAGGGCCTCTGGCGTCGGCTGGAATGTCGCGCTGCTGTCGGGGAAGGACACCGATACGCCGGACTTGATCGGCGTGCCGAAGTTGCCGGCGTCGCCGGCGGCCAGTGCGCTTTGCGCGCTGACCAGGAACGCCAGAGAGAGGGCCAGAAGAGCGGGTTTTCGCATGGGGCAGGACTCCAATCAGAAGAACAGGTAGCCGGCCTTGCTCATGGGGATGCGGATCAACCAGAGCGAGGCCAGGTGCAGCGGGTAATAGGCGTAGAAGGCCCAGCGCAGGCGCGGCACGCGCACATCCACCCGCGAGGCCAGGAAGAGCACCGGCAGGGCTGCCAAGGCCCACAGGTTGCGATTGACGAACCACAGGGCCGCGCAGGCCAGCACCGCGACCGCCGCGGCGGCCCAGCTCGGCCGGCGCGTGTACGACCACACCGCCAGGCCGAAAGCCACGGCCGGCCACCAATATTCGACCGAGCTGCCGCCGACCAGGAACACCACGCCGGCGGCCGCCAGGTGCAGCTTGCCGCCACGTTCGACCAGGTAAGCCGTGGCCGTGACGACCAGCAGCGTGAACATCACGTTGAGCGGCCACCAACCGGCGTACAGGCCGCCGAGGGCCACGAAGGGCACGGAGGCCAGCGCGCCGAACATCGCCAGGCGCGACATGGTGCGGCCGTACACGCCGCGTTCGAGCGTGCCCGGCCGGGCCAGGTTGTAGGCCAGGACGAACACGAAAAGGGGGAGCGCCACGCGGCCGGCCTCGAACAGCACCGGCAGCGTCGCGTTGAACAGGTACTTGTTGACGTGATCGCCGGTCATGAGAACCAGTGCGAGCCACTTCAACGCTTCGACGGTTCCATCAGGAATCCGCAGGGCCTTCATCAGCGCCGGCCCCCGCGAATCGCGTAGGCGCGCAGCACCAGGAAGATGATGTAGAGCGCTGGCAGTGAGAGCACGAAGGCGATGGGCTTGCCGATCCACGCCGGCAGCGCCCACAGCAGAAGGCCCAAGGCGAAGATCGGGCCGAGGCCCAGCAGAAGCAAATCGAGCTGGTTCTTGGCCTGCCCTTCCGCCCACTTGCAATAGGCTTGAAGCAACCGGCCGACGCCCAGCGTGTACCGCATCATGAAGGCGTGGAATTTGTCCATGTTTAGCCGCTAAATCGGAAGAGCCGGCCTACTCGGCCGACCCCTCGCGTGAAGTGTTGAAAGACACCGTGCGGGGCACGTAGCCGGCCACCGACACGCTGCGAACTGCTGCGGCCGCCGGGGCGGCCTGCTGGGGTGCTGGTGCCGGCCTGGCCGCCGGCGTCGCCCGCTGGGCCACCGTCGCGGGCTGGCTGGGCATCGAGGGCGTGGCCCCGGCCTTCGTCACGTCAAGCGTGACGAACCGAGCTTCGAGCCAATCGGCCCACTTCGACGCCTTGCGCATCAAGTCGGCCCGGTACACCGCGTTGTACTGCGGCGTGCGCGAGTGGTAGTTCGCCGCCTTCGTCCAGAGGTCGCCCTTGTCGTTGCGAATGTGCATCCGCAGTCGCCAGGCGGCCAGGTCGAACGAGTAGCAGCCGGCGGCCGCCACATCGTTCGCCGTAATGCCGTACCGGGCCAGGTCGCCCAGGTACGCCGTGTTGAACTGCATCGGGCCAACGTCATGCGTGCCATTCGAGTTGCGCACCCACTGGCCCGGCTTGCCGCCCTCTTTCTCGGCGACGGCCAACACGATGTTGACCGGCACCTCGTACTTGACGGCGGCCGAGATCGAGCAGACGACGCGCTCCTGGAGCTGCGGCGGCAGATCGGCGAAGAATGGCATGCCCTCCCCTCCCTCAGTTCAGCCAGGACTGACGGCGGCGCTCTTCGTCCTCGCGCCGGATGCGTTCGTTGTACTCGGCCAGGGCGCGGTCATAGTCGCGCGCTTCGACCCAATACCCACCCCGCTCTGGCGTCCCGACATAGCGCGGCAGCGTGCCGCTGCTGGCGAAGTCGGTGTAGGCGTGGCCGGTGTAGGCCCCGCAGTAGTCAGGCAACTGGTTGCTGATGTACGTGCGCCCATCGTCGTAGCCGCCCGTCCACATCACCAACGTCGAGTTCAGCGACTGCGCGTCGCAACGGCCAGCGCCGCGCGAGATCGCCGACACGAGCGATTGCATTTCCGGCGTCTGACTCGCCACCGGGCAAAGCTGGAGGAAGTTCAGGCGGGCGCGGATCGTGTCCGAGAGCTTACGCTTCGTGATGTTGAAGTACCGCGACAGCGACGGGGTGCATTCGCTCGGGCGCGTGCCCGACGACAGGCACAGGATCGCCTCGCAGGCCAGGCGCGTGTCGCCGGTCAGCACGTCTTGCGCGCTGGCCGTGCCGGCGGTCGATCCGAGGGCCGCCACGAGGGCGGCAAGGACGAACAGTTTCTTCTTCATGGTTGGACTCTCCTTGGTTACGCAGTTGTGCCGTCGCGGCCTTGCTCGCGGTTGGCGAACGCGGCTACTTCGGACTCGGGATCGGCATCGGCGGGGCCGCCTGCCAGGCTGTTGTCGCCGAAGCTCGGCGCGGGCTGCTGGTCGGGCACGTCGATGTTCTCGGCCGTGCCGCTTCCTTGCGCCTTGATCGCGGCGGCGATCTTTCCGCCGGTGGTTTCGGCGATCCGTTCGGCGGCTGCTTCGCGCAGGCTCGCGGCCTTGGCCTTGGCAACATCGGCGGTTCCCTTCGCCAAGTTCGCGCCGGCGTCGGCGGCGATTCGGCCGGCCGTGCCGAGCGCCGAGGCGGCCGATGCGAGCAAGCCGGGGCCGGTGCTGCCTGGTGCGGCCTGCTGGCCCCCTTGCTGCCCCTGCCCTGCCCCGCCGGCTGGCTTAGGTTCGTTCTTGGCGGCCTTGTCGGCACCGTTGCCGGTGCTGGCTGTCGAGCTGCTGCCGGAGCTGCCGGCATCAGCTTTGCCGCCACCCTTGTCGGCACCCTTCGAGTTACCCGAGCTACTGCCGGTCGAGGTGCTGCCGCCACCCGACGACGAACCGCCGCCGGAGCTGCCGCTAAAGCCCGCAGCCTGCGCGAAGGGCGTGTTGCCGGTGCCGGCGTCGCCGCCGCCTGCACCGCCGCCCGAGCTGCCGCCGCCCGAGAAGGCCGACATAACGTCCGTGCCTGCCGACACGTTTTCATTGGCCTTCGAGAAGGCAGCCATGACAGCAGAGGCACCGCCGGCGGCCGAGGCTGCGCCGGCGGCCAGAGCGGCGCCGCCGGTCGCGGCCGCTGCTGCTGCCATGCCTGCGGCACCCAACGCAGCGCCTGCACCGAACTGGCCGATGCCGGCACCGCCCACGCTCGCGCCGGTGATGATCCCGGCGATGAGCGGCGGAATCTTGTTGACCAACGCCAAGAGGATGATGACGACGATCAGCATCACGCCCATTTCCTTGAGGCTGATGCCGGCGCTCATGCGCGAGTAGTAGTCATCGAGGAAGGTCTTGCCGATGCCCACCAGGAGCACCATTGCGAAGAGCTGCGCGGCCACGCCCAGGACGACCTTGTAGTAGTTGATCGCCATGTCGGAAGTCCAGCGCGAACCACCGAAGCCGAGGAAGAACACGCCGCCGTAGGCGAGCACCCAGCCCGACGCGAGCAGCAGAAGCATATTCACACCGACCAGGGCCAGGATGACCAGGATCGCCACGGCCATGAGGATGCCGGCCATGCTGTCCACCGGCGACCACACCGAGGACTGATCCATCACCTTGTCGAAGATCGCAAAGCCCACGTCCACGATGCCCGACGGCGACAGAGCATTGCCCAGGCCCGTCGCGTTGCCGGCGAGCTGCCGCAACGACGCATAGATGGACGAGGCGAAGTTAGGGCCGTTGGTAAGCGCCCACCAGAAGAAGCCGGTAAAGATCGTGAAGCGGACGAACTCCGCGAAGAACTCGCCAATGTCGGCCTTGCGCAAGGCCATCATGCCGAACGTCCAGACCATCGAGATCACAACCAGCGTCCAGAAGAGCCAGGTTGCGGCCGTGGTGATGACACCGGCCCAGCCGCTCGCGGCGGCCTGGTAGCGATCCAGCACGCTATCGAACACGCCGGCGTTGTCGATGGCCGCGTGGGCATCGACCGCGAAGAACGCCAGCCAGACGAACAGCGGCAGGGCGAGGGTTTTTAGATTGGCTGGCATTCTCATCGTCAGCACCTCACCATTCGCGTTTCGGGCTGGGCTTGAAATCCCCACCACGACGCAAGCACAGCGACGAAAAAGCCTGCTGGACGCCCTTGTCCTCGATCTTGGCGATGTTCTCGGGCTTGCAGTTCTCGTCGTTCACTTCCGGCATGGGGGCCGTGGCCGGCTTGTTGTCGCAGCCGGCGACCAAGGCCGCCACGAGGGCGGCCGAGGCCAAGGACAGAGCCTTGATTGCTTTCATGAATCCCCCTTACCAGGTGCGCGCCGGGCTGGCCCGGTAGCTGCCCTGGCGCAGTTGTGCGGCCGCTGCCGCCTGCTGGGCTTCCTTGTCGGCGTCGGCCTGCATCTTGGTTGCCATCGCGTTCTGCTGCGCGATCAGCAGGCCACGAATCTGCAAGAGCTGGTTGGCCTGCTGGCTGGCGAGCTGGTTGGCGTAGCCGATGGCCTGCATTTGGCCCTGCGCGCCCTGCGCTGCCGATTGAAGACGCTGCAACGTCGCTGCATCGGCCGTGAGATTCGTTTGCTGCCTATCGAGGCCCTTGAACAAGGCATCGTTGGCCTTCTTCTGCGACTCGCTCGCGAGCTGGGCCACATTCCGAAGTGCTGCGCGTTCCGCGTCGGAGCACCCTGCCGCCGTAAAGCACGGCGAGTTCTTGTAGTAGTTCACGTCCTGGAACTTGCCGATGTAGCTGTCCAGGCTGCCGAGTTGGGTCTTGTAGTAATCCAGCGTGTTGACCGCGTTCATCAACCCGTTGATGGTCGATTGCGCCTGATCCCAGATATACGCGGCCGGGGCCATCGTGTTCTGGAGTTGGTTTTGATACTGCTGGAGCTGGGTGCTGTACTGCTCAATTTGCTTGAGCGTCTGGGCCACCGATTCGATGGCCGTCATGATGTTCTGCGACAGGTTGGTGCCGTCGATGACGGGGATGCCAGCCTGCACAGGTGTGACCGCCAGCGTGCTCGAAACAGCAATGACGAGGGCCAATTTAGCGGCTAAAAACTTCGGCTTCATGGTGCTTTTCTCCTATGGCGTTAGTAATCGAAGGAACGGTACGGCTTGGAAAACGTCATGTCCTTCGTGACCACGACGTTGAAGCGATACCCCGGCCGAATTTCCAGCGTCGGCGAAATGCTCAGGTTCTTGGCGATGAGTTGCGCCGTAACCTGGCCGAGCTGCTGGCCGAGGGCTTCGCTTAGGGCACTGCTGGCGCTCGGTGCGCCATAGGTGTTTGTGGCCTGGTTCTGGCGTTGGCTGTAGGTGATGCCTGCTGTCACGCCGGACATGAGGAAGGCCGAGCCGAACAGGCGCACATAGTGGTTGTTCACCTGGTCGTGGAAGCCCGCGTATCCCGCGCTGTCCGCGCCTGGCATCGCGCCAATGTCCATCGCCTTGCCATCGGGGAACACGATGCGTTGCCACGCAACCAGCACGCGCGCTTGGCCGTAGGCCACGTCGCTCGAATACGAGCCGACGAGGCGCGATCCCTGCGGGATCAACAGGTGCTTGCCGGTCGGCGTGTCGTACACGTCCTGCGCGACCTGGGCCATGATTTGGCCCGGCAGATCGGAGTTGATGCCCGAAATGAGCGTGGCCGGCACGACGAAGCCCGCGCGCAGCTCGAACGGTGTGCGCGGCGCTTCCGGCTGCGAATCCAGCTTCCAGCGGTCGCCCTGCCCACCTTGGCCGAACTGCGCCATGCTGTTGCGCCCGCCGCCGCTGGTCGAGGTTTGCAGGAGCTGCGGCGCACCGCCCGCGCCCATGCCGCCGGCGGCCGGAGCCGCGCCGCCACCACCGACGCCCATGCCGCGAATCTGCGCCAGGCGTGCTTGATAGGCGGCGGTCGGATCGTTGCTGCGCTGCGCGTCGATTTGCTGCTGCACCGCTGCGATGCGGTTCAGCATTTCATCGCGCGTCTGCGGCGTGCCGGTGTAGGTGCTCGGGCCACCCGGCGCGGAGCCGTTGCTACGCGGGGCATCCACGCGCACGGTGGTCTTGGCCTTCACGGCTTCGCCGAACATCTGCATCTTCGCCATGCGGATGCGCTGGGCCTCGTCGTCGTTCACCGGCTGGCCCGGGTTGCCGGGGTTGGCCGGCGGGGCCGGCGGCGCGTCCGGGTTGGACGGCCGCGCGATCTCCAGCGGAGCCGACGCCGGGCCGGTCGGCATGTCGGGCACCTTGAGCGGGCTTGCCGGCTCGATCAAGCCGCCGGTCTTGTCGCCTGCGATCTCCTTGGCGAACATCGACGTGTTGCCGGCCTTCTCCTTGGGGCCGTCCGCCGGCGCGTTCTGCTTGGCCGCGCGATCCGCCGCGACCAGGGCCATGACCAGCACGAACGACAGCAGGACGCCGCCGAGGATGTACATGGGCATGTTGTTGACGCGACGGACGCCCGCCTTCTTGGACACTTCGCCAGGCGAAGCGTCAGGTGCCATCTGATCGGCGTTTTCTGTCATGGCGTCACTCCTTGCGCACCCAGTACCCGGCCGGCGCGAACGTGCCGTTTTGCGCCAGGTAAGGGCGGGTGATGGATTGATTGCCGACCATCAAGGTCAGGCGGTACAGGTTCGAGTCGCCAGCCTGGTCGAGCACGTAGCGCAACGGCAGGCCGCCCGACGCGGCCGTGGTGGCCGGTGCGCTCGCCTGCGATGCCGCCGAGGCCGGGGCCTGCGTGGAAGCGCCGGCCGGGGCGTACTCCAGGAGGGCATAGCCCTTGTCGCGCAGCGACTTGACGAGCGCCTGGCCGAACGGATCGGGCGTCGGCTGTTGCAGCTCCAGGCGCGTGCGCGCCGGCGCGTACAGCGTGGCGAGCTGCTGCACCGCGTCGGTGGCGAGCTTCTGCTGATCGAGCGCGGCCGACTGGACGAAGTTGCCGTACTGGCTGGTGGTTGCGCAGCCGCCGAGGCCCAGGGCGAGGGCGAGCAGCGCGAGAGAGACGATCTTGCGCATGGTCACTTCCTCCGGCTGATGGTCACGCGGTCTTGGCTACTGCCAACACCGGCAATCAGGATCGCGCGGTCAAACACCGTGTCCACGATGTAGCGATTGCCCTGCACGCGGTAATTGACCAGCACCGTTTCGTCGTCGGTGAACAAGCCGCCCTCTTTGCGCACGACCAGGAGCGTCGGCGCTTCGGTCTGCTGCATCGTGCCGGGCATTTCGATGATGGTCTTGCGGCCATCGTTGTAGACGCGCACAGGCTTCCAGCTCGCCGACCCGGACAGCTCATAGTCGAACGAGAGATCGCCCAGGTACTCGCCCGTCGCCGGCAGGGTGTTGTCGGTGCGTTCCTGCTTCTCGCGGCGCTGGATCGCGTCCCACTTGGCTTGCGCTTCCTCGGGGTACGTGAACGAGACTTGCGGCATGTACTCGGTGCGATGCGAGCGCAGGCGGAAGTGGTAGCTGCGGCGGTTCGTGGTCACAACCAGGCTGGTTTCGAGGCCCACGTCCATCGGCTTGATGATGAGGTGCTGAACCTCGGTCGCGCCGCTGCCGGTGATGGCCGGTTCCACCGTCCACCTGGCCGTGTCGCCCAGGTTGATCGAGTTCACTTGTTCGCCGGGCTGCAAGGCCACGTCGCACACCTGGAGCACCGCGCAAACGATGCTCGGCTGCTGCGCGCCGTACACGAACTTGATGGCACCGCCCGAGCCGGCCACCGGCTTGATGCCGGTCGCCGACCCCGCTTCCCACCGTTTGGCGATGGCGAGCGCCGCGCGCTCTTGAGCGGTCAGCGTCGGGTTGGTCTTGTTGAAATACTTGTCGGCAATGTCGTCGCCAGGGGCGGCCAGAGCCAGGGAGGGCACCGCCACAGCAGCGCCCACGATCAAAGCGGAGAGGGTTTTCTTCATGGTGGATGACCTCGAATTCATTGGATGCGGGACCAGGAGTAATCACGCACGTAGATGCTCAACGGGTTGTTCCGCAGTTGCTCATCGGTGGTGTTGGGCGTGACCTCGGCGATGTAGGTAGTCACGAGCGCGCGCCAGGTGACGGGCTGACCTTTCAGCGTGCCTTGGCGGTCGCGCGTGGTTTCCACCCACTCGACTTGCCAGGTGTCGGGCGTTTGCGGGATGACGGTCTTGATCTCGACGCTGACCATTTCCTTCTCGGCGCGCTTGAACGGGCTGGAATCGGGCGTGCCGTTCAACCACTCGTTCATCTTTGGCGTCGCCGGATCGTTGGGGGCGAGCATCGAGTACGCCTTGAACACGCACTTGCGCTGCAAGGCCACGTCAGGCGACACCATGCGCGCGCAGCTCATCCAGTCCGCAACGGCGGCGTGGATGACACGCGGATCGGCCTTCCCTGCGGCCTGCACCGGGCCGGCGGCCACCGTCTGGCCCAGCTTGTCCACCTCGACCACGTAGGGGATGAACTTCGACTGGCTGCCGATGTGGATCACGCCACCCACGCCGGCCAGCGCGATCAACAGCGACAGGATGCCTATCACCTGCCAGGTTTGGCGCTGCGAGACGACGCTGCCCACGTGATCGTTCCAGGTGCGACGAGCGGCCAGATAGGGGTTCTCGGCCTCGCCCTGGCGTCGGCCGCCTTCCAGCGGTTCATCGGTCTGCCGAGGGTCGCGCTTGTCGCGTCCTGCGGCCGTGGCGGGCTTCTTGAAGATCAAGCCCTTGAGGGTGTCGGCAAAGCTCATGCGGCCTCCAGGTAGTCATTGAGATTCAGATTGCGGCCGGCCAGCCAGTGATCGACCCACTCATGGCCGAACTTCGCTTGCAGGCTCTTGATGGCGGCGACCGATTCCTTGTCGGACGCGCCGACGAAGGCCAGGGCCAGCGGCCCCAGGGCGAGGTCATAGAGGCGGCGGCCGTTCTCGGAGACGTAGTAGTACTGCCGCTTCGGAACCGCCGTGGCGAGGATTTCGATTTGCCGCTTGTTGAGGCCCATGCGGCGATAGAGCGCCGCCGTGTCCTCGTCGCGGGCATAGACGTTCGGCAGGAAAATCTTGGTCGCGGTCGATTCCACGATCACATCCAAGATGCCCGAGTTGGCCGCGTCGGAAAGGCTTTGCGTAGCCATGAGCACCAGGCAGTTCGCCTTGCGCAAGACCTTGAGCCATTCCCGAATCTTGGCGCGGAACGCCGGGTGGCCCAGCATCAACCAGGCTTCGTCCAGGATGATGACGGCCGGCTGGCCTTTAAGGCCGCGCTCGATGCGGCGGAACAGGTACAGCAGCACCGGCAGCGCGAACTTCTCGCCGAGGTTCATCAGCTCTTCGATCTCGAACACCGTGAAGTCGGAGAGCGACAGGCCATCCTCTTCGGCATCGAGCAGGTGGCCCATCGAGCCGTCCACCGTGTATTGCTTGATGGCCTCGCGGATCGCTTCGTCCTGGATCGTCACCGAGAACTCGGAGAGCGTGCGCGCGCCGCTGGCGTGCATGCTCATGATCGCGTGGCCGATCTCGTTGCGCTGCCCTGGCGTGGTGTCCACGCCGTTGAGCGCAAGGATCGTGTCGATCCACTCCATCGCCCAAGCCCGATCCGCCTTCGTTTCGAGGAACTGGAGCGGGCAGAAGGCCAGGCGGTCATCGTCGGCGGCCACCGTGAAGTGCAGGCCAGTCTTGCCCTTCGAGCCGGCATTGATTGCGGCCGCGAGCGGGTACATCGACATGCCCTTGTCGAAGGCGTAGATCGACATGCCGGCATAGCGCCGGAGCTGCGCGGCGATGATGCCCAGGTGCGTCGATTTGCCCGCGCCGGTCGGGCCGAACATGAAGGTGTGGCCCAGGTCGCGCACGTGCAGGTTCAGCCGGAAGGGCGTAGCGCCGACCGTGACGCAGTGCATGAGCGCCGGGGCCAGCGGCGGGTACATCGGGCACGGCGCGGTGGCGCTGCCCGTCCAGATGGAGCTTGTCGGCAGCAGGTCGGCCAGGTTCATCGTGTTGATGAGCGGCCGGCGCACGTTCTCGACGCCGTGGCCGGGCAAGCTGCCCAGGTAGGCGTCCATCGTGTTGATCGTCTCGATGCGCGCCGCGAAGGCCAGCCGGTTGATGGCCTTCTCGACCGACAGCGCGGCGGCCGCCAGGCGCTCCCGATCCTCATCCATCAACACGACCACGGACGTGAAGTAGCCGGCGGCCACCAGGCCGCTATTGACCTCGGCGATGGCCGCCTCGGCATCGGCCACCATCGTTGCCGCGTCCTGGTTGACGCTGCCGGTGTTGGTGTTGAAAACCTGGTCGAAGAAGCCGCGAATCTTCTGCTTCCACTTCTTGCGGAACTTGTCCAGGTGCTTCAAGGACTCGTGCTGATCCATGAAGATGAAGCGGCTCGACCAGCGGTATTCACTCGGCAGCTCGGCCAGGGCCGACAGCAGGCCAGGCGTTGACTCCAAGGGGAAGCCTTCGAGGGACACCACCTGGATGAACTTGCGGCCGATCTTCGGAACGACGCCGCCCCACAGCTCTTGCCCGCCGATCACGGCGTCCAAGTACATCGGGTTGCTGGGGAGCTGCACCGGGTGATAGTTGCCGGTCACGCAGAACTGCAACCAGCTCAGGAAGTCGTCATGCGTGACTTCCCTGCCCTCTTCCGTGGCGATCTTGTGGCCCTTCAAGCGCGTGAGCTTGACGGCCGAGGACATGCGCGATTCCAGGCTGCGGATTTCGCGCTTGAACTGCTCGATGAGGCCCACGGTGCGGGCCGTGTGGTCGGGCGTCACCGCGTCATCGTCAAACATCAGCTCAACGAACTTGCGCTGGGCCAGCACTGGCGGAAACCAGGTCACGGCGAATACGAAGTGCCCTTCGTACATCGTGCCCAGGCCCTCGAAGAGCCGCCGGCGCTCTTCATCAATGGCGGCCGACACCGGATCGGTGAAGGTGGAGACGCCGCGCTCGGAGTAGTTGGGTGCCGGCCGGCGCACGGCATCGACATGAACCATCCAGCCGCTGCCCAGGCCCGCCAGGGCCTGGTTGATGCGGAAGGACACCATTTCCCGCTGCTCTTCGGTGCTGCTGGCGTTGTCATCCCCTTGGTACAGCCAGGCGGCCATAAAGGAGCCGTTCTTGCCCACGATCACGCCGTCATCG
>CALMYH010000122.1 GCA_937873395.1 uncultured Burkholderiales bacterium | reverse complement strand
GGTGAAGATCAACACCCCGCAGATCGTCGGGATGGGGGGCAACCCCGGCATGTCGGTCTGATCCGTTACCGACCGCAGACACAGGCCCGCAAGCCATCGGCTTGCGGGCCTTCTTCATCCGGTCCGGCAGGTCTGTGCAAGTTGCAGGGCCAGGCGGTTGTGTCTCTCGATCAGCGGGCCTGCATCGAGCGTGACCAGCTGTCCGTCGCGGACCACCACGCGCCCATTGACCACGGTGCAGGCTGCGGGCGGGCTGGCGCACAGCAGCAGGCTGGCGACCGGGTCGTGCACGGCGCCGCCGGCAAAGCCCAGGCTGCGCAGGTCGAACAGGGCCAGATCGGCGCACATGCCCACCGACAGGTATCCGATGTCCTTGCGACCCAGCACCTGCGCCCCACCGCGGGTGGCCATGTGCAGGGCATCGCGAGCTGTCATCTCGGCCGGTCCCAGGTCACAACCGAAAAAGGTCTTGCCATCGCGGGTCTCCGGCGCTGACAGGGCCCGCCCCACCCGCGCCAGCAGCAGTGCCTGACGCGCCTCGTTCACCATGTGCGCGCCGTCGTTGCTGGCGCTGCCGTCCACACCCAGCCCCACCGAAACGCCGGCGTCGAGCATGCGGCGCACGGGCGCGATGCCGCTGGCCAGGCGCATGTTGCTGCAGGGGCAGTGAGCCACACCGGTGCGGCTGGCGGCGAACAGGCTGATGCCCTCGTCGTCGAGCTTGACGCAGTGCGCATGCCAGACGTCATCACCCAGCCAACCCAGTTCCTGCGCGTACTGGGTGGGTGTCCTGTTGAACTTCTCGCGGCTGTAGGCGATGTCGTGGTCGTTCTCGGCCAGGTGGGTGTGCAGGCGAACGCCCAGGCCCTTGAAGCTGCGCGCCAGTTCGGCACTCTGTTTCATCAGGGCCGGGCTCACGGAAAACGGCGAGCAGGGCGCCAGCGCAATCTGCACCATGGCACCGTCGGAGGCATCGTGCCAGGTCTCGATCAGGTGCTGGCTGTCTTTCAGGATGGCATCTTCGTGCTCCACCACCTCGTCCGGCGGCAGGCCACCCTGCGACCGGCCCACACTCATGCTGCCGCGGGTGGCCACAAACCGCATGCCGATGGCCTGCGCCGCCTCGATGCTGTCCTCCAGCCGCACACCATTGGGATAGATGTAGAGGTGGTCGCTGCTGGTGGTGCAGCCGGACAGCAGCAGCTCGGCCATGGCCACCTGCGTGGACACCCGCACCATCTCGGGCGTGAGTCCGGCCCAGATCGGATACAGCCCGCGCAGCCAGGAAAAGAGCTCGGCGTCCTGCACACTGGGTATGGCGCGCGTGAGGCTCTGGTACATATGGTGGTGCGTGTTCACCAGCCCCGGCGTGACCAGGTGCCCGCGGGCATCGATCACCTCGTCGGCCGCTTCGCGCAAAGCAGGCGGCAGTTCGACCGCCGGACCGATCCACTCGATGCGGTGGCCGCGCACGAACAGCGAAGCCTCCTTCAGTTCGCGGCCCTGCGCCGGGTCGGCGTGGTCGAAGGTGGCGATGCAGTCGGCGTGGTCGATGAGCAGCGTGGGCATGTTGAGATCCGTCCGGCCTGCGCCACAATGCGCAGCATGTTCGCATTCTCGGCCAATCTCAGCACCCTGTTCACCGATCTGCCACTGCCGGCAAGATTCGCCGCTGCCCGCTCAGCGGGCTTTGAGGCGGTGGAGCTGCAGTTCCCCTATGCGCACCCGGCCGAAGAGCTGGCGACCTGTCTGCGCGACGCGGGCCAGCGCCTGGTGCTGCACAACCTGCCGGCCGGCGACTGGGCGGCCGGCGAGCGCGGCATCGCCTGCCATCCCGACCGCATCGGCGAGTTTCTCTCCGGTGTCGAACAGGCTGTGGCCTATGCCCAGGCGCTGGGTGTGCCGCAGCTCAACTGTCTCGCCGGCATCCCGCCCGAGGGGGTCGGGCGCGAAGAGGCACTGGCCACCATGCGCGCCAACCTGCGCCACGCCAGCCGTGCCCTGGCCCGTCATGGCCTGCGGCTGCTGGTCGAACCCATCAACAGCATCGACATCCCGGGTTTCCTGTTGGACCGGCCATCCCGGGCGGTGGCACTCATCGAGGATCTGCGCCAGACGCAAGGCCTGGACAACCTGTTCCTGCAGTACGACGTCTACCATGCCCAGCGCATGGAGGGCGAACTGGCGCTGTCGCTGCAGCGCTGGCTGCCGCTGATCGGGCATGTGCAGATCGCCGACAACCCCGGGCGCGCCGAGCCGGGCAGCGGCGAGATCCGCTATGCCTTCCTGTTCGACTGGCTCGAGCGCATCGGCTACGCCGGGCATGTGGGTTGTGAGTATTTCCCCACCCGCAAAGGTGTCGGGGGCACACAGGCCGGGCTGGGCTGGCTGGCCGCCCACGGGCGGCTGCCTTCTGGCGCACGGTCGGGTGCGCCGGCATGAATCTGCTGGACGACCCCCGTGCCCTGCTGCGCCACCTGTACGACGTGGCAGTGCAGCGGGCGCTGCCGCTGCACAACACCGCCGCGCACCTGCCGCCGCCGCCCAGGGGCCGAACCCTTGTGCTGGGCGCGGGCAAGGCGGGCGGCGCGATGGCCCATGCGGTCGAAGCCTTGTGGCCGGCCGATGCACCGCTTTCGGGCCTGGTCGTCACGCGCTATGGCCACACGCCGCCGCGTCCCCAAGGCCTGGCACAGCGCATCGAGGTGGTCGAGGCCGCCCATCCCGTGCCCGATGCGGCCGGTCTGCAAGCCGCACAGCGCATCCTGGCACTCACCCAGGGCCTGACCGAAGACGATCTGGTGCTGTGCCTGATTTCGGGTGGCGGCTCGGCCCTGCTGACCTTGCCCTGCGAGGGCCTGACGCTGTCAGACAAGCAGCGCATCAACCGGCAGCTGCTGGACAGCGGCGCGCACATCGGCGAGATGAACACCGTGCGCAAGCACCTCTCGGCCATCAAGGGTGGGCGCCTGGCGTCGGCCTGCGCGCCGGCGCACGTGGTCACGCTCACCATCAGCGACGTTCCTGGGGACGACGTCAGCGTGATCGCCAGCGGGCCGACGGTGGCCGACGCGACGACCTGTGCCGACGCGCTGGACATCCTGCACCGTTACGGCATCGAAGTGCCCCCGGCTGTGAAGCAGCAGCTCGAAGCTGGCGCGCTCGAAACGCCCAAACCCGGCGACCCGCGGCTGGCCCGCTGCCAAACCCACCTGATCGCCACCCCGCAGCAAAGCCTGGAGGCCGCGGCCGAAGCCGCTCGCGCCCTGGGTCTGCAGGCCTACATCCTGAGCGACGAGATCGAAGGCGAATCGCGCGAGATCGGCAGGGTCCATGCGGCGCTGGCGCGCTCCACCGCACTGGGCCGCAGCAGCTTTCAGGCGCCCTGTGTCATCCTCAGCGGCGGCGAGACCACGGTGACGGTGCGCCCGCGGGCCGAAGGCCAGCCCAAAGGGCGGGGCGGCCGTGCCGGCGAGTTCTGCATGGGCCTGGCGCAGGCACTGGGGGGGCAGCCCGATGTGTGGGCGCTGGCGGCCGACACGGACGGCATCGACGGGGTGGAGGACAACGCCGGGGCTCTGGTGACGCCCGACACGCTGGTACGCGCCGGCCAGCAAGGTCTGAGGCTGGCCGACCACCTGGCCCGCAACGATGCCTACGGCTTTTTCGAGGCCCTGGGTGACCTGGTCTTCACAGGGCCCACGCACACCAATGTGAACGATTTCCGGGCCCTGCTGGTGCGTTGACGGGCTGAGGTCCCCGGGGTGACCGGCCGCCTCGGATCGGCGGGTGCAAAAAGGGCCGGCGGTCGGGTTCTTATTGTGGGCCTCCGCCGGGGGCCGGGCCCCCCCGCCGCCGCGCCCGCTTTCCCGGCGGCGCCGGCCGCCTCGGATCGGCGGTTACAAATCGGCCTGGCGTATCGTTTCTAATAGGGGCCTTCCGGCGGTGTCCGTGCCGCCCGGACGCCGAGTCCGTTTCCGGGCCGGCCCAACCCCATCGACCATCCATGAATCGGCGCCCAGGCGGGCGCCCCGCACCGTTTTGTCCAGTCCAGTCTCTTCGGTTCCCGGCACGGCCCTGGCGCGCCAGCTCGCCGGCTGGCTGCCGCCCGGGTCCGACACGGCCCGCCTGGACGTGGCCGAACGCCTGGGGCAGTGGCTCAACGTGGCCGAGGCGATCGAGCTGCGCGCCGCGCGGCAGGCCCTGGAGCAGGCGGCCGGCCGTGCGGGCGAGACACCCCCGTCCGAGACCCGGCATCGGCTGCACGAGGCCCTGCAGGCCGAATTGCAGCGTGTGCGCGGCGTGCTGGTCCGTTCGATCCAGGCCAAGGACCCCTTGCACCGTCCCGACCCGTCCGACCCCGACGTCGAACTGGCCCTGCTGCACCAGCGCCTGAACGACGTGCAGCGGCGCATGGAAATGAGCGTCGATGCCCTGCGCCAGCACGTGCGCCAGCAACTGGCGACCTGCGGCCCGGAGCTGGCCCAGCTGGCCGCCCTGGACGCCGTCGCGGACCGCCTGTACGCCGGTCGCGAACAGCGTCTGCTGGCGGGCTTGCCCGCCAGGCTGAAGGCCCGATTCGTCGCGCTGCGCCGGGCCGCCCCTGCCGAGGCGCCACCCGAAGGCCGGCACTGGCTGGACACCTTCACCGAAGAATTCGAACAGCTCATGCTGGCCGAACTGGACCTGCGCCTGCTGCCGGTCGTCGGCCTGATTGAATCCCTGGACCCATGACCCCCGAGACTTCCCGTTCCTCCCGCATCCTGTCTGTTCTGGCCTTCTTCACCGGTCTGGCTGTGGTCGGCTGGGTGGCCAGCGGCTTTGTTGGCACCAGTGCGTTCGCGCTGGGCATGACCCTGCTCATCGGCCTGGTGTACCTGGCCGGGGCCTGGGAACTGCGCCGCTTTGCGCAGGCCACAGGCCAGCTCAGGTCGGCCATGGCGGCTGTGCCTCAACCCCTGGCGCGGCTGGCCGACTGGCTGCCCGCCGTGCCGGCCGGCCTGCAGGACGCGGTACGCCAGCGCATCGAGAACGAGCGCGGCGCCTTCCCCGGCCCCGCCCTCACGCCTTACCTGGTGGGCCTGCTGGTGATGCTGGGCATGCTGGGCACCTTTCTGGGCATGGTGGTCACCTTCAAGGGCGCGGTGTTCGCGCTCGAAGGCTCGGCCGATCTGACGGCCATCCGCAGCGCCCTGGCGGCGCCCATCAAGGGGCTGGGGCTGTCCTTCGGCACCTCGGTGGCCGGTGTGGCCACTTCGGCCATGCTGGGGCTGATGGCCACCGTGGCACGGCGCGAGCGCAACCAGGCCCTGCGCGTACTCGATCTGCTGGCTGGCACCACGCTGCGCCCGTTCACCGCTGCCCACCAGCGCCAGCAAAGCCACGAAGCCCTGCAGCGCCAGGCCGACGCCTTGCCGGCCGTAGCCCAGCACCTGCAGACCCTGATCGAACAGATGGAACGCCGCGGCCAGCAGCTTGACGAGCAGTTGCTGGCGCGTCAGGCCGCGTTCCAGCGCGAAGCGGCTTTGGCCTACACCGAACTCGCCCAGTCGGTGCGGCAGTCGCTGCAGGACAGCCTGGCCGCCAGCGCCCGCGCCGCCACCGAGGGCCTGCAGCCCGTGGTGCAGCAGGCCATGGCGGGTATGGCCGCCGAATCCACGCGCTTGCAAGAGGGTGTCAGCCAGGCGGTGCAGGCGCAGCTGGCCGGCCTGTCGGCCCAGTTCGGTGCCACCACCGCCACCGTGTCCGACACCTGGACCCGTGCCCTGGCGCGGCACGAGCAGGACGCCGATCGACTGCTGCAAGGCCTGGGCCAGACGCTGGCCGATTTCAATGCCGGCTTCCAGCAACGCACGGCCCAGCTGCTGGCTGGCGTGCAGGCCGCGCAGGCGCGCGCGCAGGACGAACGCCGCCAGACCGAGCAACAACAGCAGCAGGCGCTGACCACCGCGCTGGAACACCTGGGTCGCACACTGGGCCACGAATGGCAACAGGCCGGCGAACAGGCCCAGGCCCGCCAGCAGGAAGTGCTGCAGTCGCTGCAGGCCACCGCCAGCGCCATCACCGAGCGCAGCAGCGAGCTGGCCGGCCGCAACCTGGAGGCGGTCACCCGCCTCATCGGCCAGACCGAGTCGCTGGTGCAGGCACGGGCCGAATCGGAAGCCGCGTGGACCCAGGAGCACGGCCAGCGCATGGACGCACTGGCGGCGCTGTGGCGCAGCGAACTGGCCGCTTTGCGCAGCGAAGAAGCCCAGCGCAGCGAGGCGGCGGCCCGGCGCGCCAGCGACTGGCAGCAAGGCATGGTGCAGCAGCTGCAGGACCTGCGCCAGGACGAAGCCGCCCGCGGCGAGGCGGCCGTGCAGCGCCTGGCCGATCTGCAAGCGGCCCTGGCCACCCAGCTGTCCACGCTGGGCAGCGCACTGGAAGCGCCCATGGCCCGCCTGATGCAGACCGCGTCCGAGGCCCCCAAGGCCGCTGCCGAGGTCATCGCGCAGCTGCGGGAGCAGATGGGGCGCCTGGCCGAACGTGACAACGCCACCCTGGCCGAGCGGGCCGACCTGGTCGGCCAGATCGGCAGTCTGCTGCAGCAGGTGCAGCAGACCACCGGCGAGCAGCGCGCCGCCATCGAGCACCTGGTCGACTCGGCCACCGGCGTGCTCGACCGGGTGGGCCGGCAGTTCGCCGACACCGTCGGCGCCCAGGCCGGCCGCGCCGAGGCCATGGCCGAACAGGCCGCCACCAGCGCCGCCCAGCTGGCCAGCCTGGGCCAGGCCTTCGAGCAGGGCACCCAGCAGCTGGCGGCCAGCCACGAGCAACTGGTGCAAAGCCTGCACGCTGTCCAGGCGGCCATCGACCAGTCGCTGGCGCGCAGCGACGAGCAGCTGGCCTATTACGTGGCGCAGGCGCGCGAGGTCATCGACCTGAGCATCAGCGCCCAGCAGGGCATCATCGAAGACCTGCGGCGCCTGAAGGCCCCGACCCGCGCCACCGCAGGAGCGGCCTGATGAGCGCCTTTCAGGACCCGCTGGCCGGCGACGGCCGACACGCCGACGAAGCCGACGAGACCACCGCGCCGGTCTGGTCCGTGTTTGGAGACCTCATGGCCGGCCTGGTGGGCGCCTTTGTGCTGGTGTTCATCGGCGTGTTGCTGACCCAGGTCGACCTGGTCAACAGCCTGCAGGCCGAGATCGAGAAACGCCAGCAGGAAGAAGCCCGCCGCATGGCGCTGGAAAAAGCCCTGGCCGTTCCCCTGGCCAGCGGCCGCATCACCCTGGACAACGGCCGCATCGGCATCAGCGGCAGCGTCCTGTTCGACCTCAACTCGGCCCGGTTGCGCCCCGAGGGCGAACAACTGCTGCAGGCCCTGGTGCCGCCGCTGCGCGTCTACCTGGAAGAACGCGACGACATGCTCATGGTCAGCGGCTTCACCGACGACCGGCCCGTCAGCGCCGGCAACACCCAGTTCCGGGACAACCTGGACCTGTCCGCCCAGCGCGCCCTCACGGTCACCCGCACCCTCATAACCCAGGGTATGCCGCGCTCGCGGGTGTTCAGCGCCGCCTTCGGCGCCGAGCAGCCGGTGGCCAGCAACGCCGACGAAAAGGGCCGGGCCCTCAACCGGCGGGTGGAAATGGCGCCCGTGCCCCGGGCTCGCCCGGCGGCAGCCGCTGCCCGGAACCCTGCCACGCCTTCATCATGAAGCCGACCCCGACCCCTGCGCCGGTATCCTCGCTGGCCATGCTCAATGCCCACATCGCGCAGGCCGCGCAGGCGGCGCGCGAGGCGCAGGGCTTGGCAGCCCCGCACGGGCAGGCCCCTTGGCCGCCCCTGCGCAGCGCGCAGCGTTTCCGAGAGACCTGGGAGCGCCTGGGCGCCGAGCTGCAGGTGCAGCAGGCCCGCCAGCGAGCCCCGCAGAACGCCGGCCCGCTCAACCCCCAGCGGCTCATGGTCGAAACCCTGGCCCGCATGGGCGAACTCTCGCCGCACTACCTGCGGCGTTTCCTGGCCCACACCGAAACCCTGCTCTGGCTGGAACAGGCGCAGGGCCAGCCCAAGGCCGGCTCAAGCGGCAAACCCGCCGCGTCGGGTGCGGCGAGGGCAGGGCGTAGCAGGAGATAGTTGAAGCAGTTCCTGGAAAAGCTTACCAAGCAGCAGGATTCAGTCTTTTCCTCGAGATCCGGGCCGATGCTACGACCGCAGAGGCTGCGATCAGGCTAAGTAGACCTGCCAATGTCACGACAGGCAGCATGCCATATCGAGAAAACGGCGTTAGGCCGGTGACGGGCTGGACAGTTCCGTGGAGTACACCCTCGGCATCAGAATCGAGCCAAGCCACCACTCTTCCTTTCGGGTCAATGTGCGCCGTGATCCCGGTGTTGGTCACACGAAGCACAGGTCGTCCGGTTTCCAGAGCTCGCACCTGAGCGACCTGTAGTCGTTGAGGCAAGGCCCAGGTGCTCTCAAACCACGCCAGGTTGCCAGGGTTGATCAAGACTCCTGCCTCCAGATTCGCCCAGCGCCGCGCGTCAGCCTGTGACAGGTCTTCATGACAGACGAGTACACCCACACGTATCGTCCCTTCAGGAAGACGAACCTCGAAGGGAGCCTGAGTGACTGAACCAGGCTCCTGGTCGCTGAGGGCAAGACTCATTCGCCGGGAAAACCAGGCGAATCCTGCAGGCGCATACTCGCCAAAAGGCATCAGACGTGATTTGTCGTACCGTGCCAGAGCGGAACTGCTTGGACTCACCTGGAAAATACTGTTTTTCATTGCGCCAGCATGGTCAACATGCGGCGCGCCCAGGAACAGGTTTGAGCCAGTCGCTGAACTGAAGGACCGCAAGGAGTTCAGCAGGCTGACGTCCAGGTTGTCAAATGTGTCGGTGAACGCCGTCTCCGGGGTCACTATCAGATTGGCAGATGCGCTCTTGATGGCATCAACGTAGGCGATCGTTTGTCTTTCTTTCTCATGGGCTTCGAACTTGATCTTTTGGGGTACGCCGCCTTGGATCAGCCTGAAGGACAGGGCCGGATGAGCAGGGGTGACCCAATTTTTCCTGTCGAGCCATGCACCTGCAGCCAGAAGCATAAGGCTCGGGATGATTGAAAGGACCGCCCGGATGAGCCATGGATCGGCTCTTGCAATCCAGACACAGGCGGCAAGGCAAGCGCTCAAATAGAAGAGAAGGCTGGCGCCGTGAACCCCCAGGATTGGTAGCCAGCCGCGCTGTGGCCAATTGGTCAATAGATAGCCAGCAGCCAGAGAATCGAAGCCGTTGAATAGCTGCCCGCGCAGTATTTCGCCGGCGATCCAGGCCACAGGCAGCATTACCGCCAGCAGACAGCAATTCAGGTCAGAGGTGTCGGTGCGGCCCCTTCTGGGCTGCAATCGAACCGCGATCCACTTGCACAGCCATGCGGGAACGGCCAAAAAAGCAGCGAGATAGTTCAGGAACAACCCCGCACCCATCAATGACCAGAAGAACCCAGCCTCTGTCTGTCGAAGCAGGGCAGAGAACACCCAGCCATGGCCCGCCATGTGCATACCCATGGCAAAACACCAGGTCATGTAGAACGCCTGCGCCGGCCGGTTGGCTGTTGAAATGCATGCGGTCAGTATTCCAAAGGCCAGCCAGGCGATCCAGGGTATCCCCACTGGCGCCCATCCAGTGGTCGTCAGAGCGCCCAGCGGAGCCAGCAGCAGAGCAATATGCCAAACCTTCCGGTTGTCCAAGATAAGAGTCGTTTTGATCGATGGTCTTGCCATGACGTCGCGCAAGGATGCGGTCTTGTGGAGAAGGCCTGTCACAGGGTTTGGCTGGGCTTATAGGCCAACCGGCCAAGTCATCCGTTGATGCCGTCGTTGGCGCATCCCACAAATGAGGGAAGAGTGTGTTTTCTGAGAAAGAAGTCGTTGCTATAGTTCTCTCGGGGAGGAAAAGCATGATTCGAAAGCGTTAATACGCTTGGCGGATGCTCACTCCTCGTGCCTGTCAGTTCAACATTCATCAGGAGTCCACATGAATCCGTCACAACGTCGCCTGCAGCGTGGTCAAGGCATGACCGAGTACATCATCATCGTCGCGCTGATTGCCGTGGCGGCGATCGGTACCTACCAGTTTTTTGGTCAGACCATCCGCAACCAAACCGCGGGTATCGCTGCGGAAGTTTCGGGTCAAAACGCGGCCACACAAATCACCAACTCGCAGACCGCTGCCAACAACGCCTCGACCGAAGGGAATACGAACAGGGGCTTGGCCACCTACAACACCAACAACGCTGGCCGCTGATCGCGGATCCCAACGCTACGAGTTGGTCGAATGATGCGAGCCCCAAGGCGATCCTCCGGTGTCGCATCGGTCAAGGGCCACCAGCGCGGCCAGGCTTTGATCCTGGGGCTGTTTGTGCTCTTGGCCGGCTTGGCTGCGCTGTTCTTTTTCTTCAACGTCGGCCAGCTCAGCCGAGAGAAGACCAAGCTGGTCAGCACGGCCGATGCGGTTGCCTACAGCGCCGGCGTGGTGCACGCCCGGGGCCTGAACTTCATGGCCTACTCCAATCGGGCACTGATGGCCAACGAGGTGCTGGTTGCCCAGCTCGTCAGCCTGTCCTCATGGACCGCGTACCTTGAATCTTGGGGCGATAACCTGCCCGAGGTTCACAACGAATGTGTCCAGGCTGCCAACGGGAACTATTGGGCGGCGGCTGCCAGTCAGCTTAAATATGGCCCTGACTACCTTGTGGGCTGTGCAGCCCTGTATTGGGCACACACCTCCGGTGGCGTGCAGGTCGCCAACCGCATGATGCAGAGCACGGTACCTGTTCTGATCCAGGCGATCGAGGCACAGAAAACGATCATCCAGGCTGCACAACACACCGTCAACAGAGGCTTGGTCATCGATCGACATCTGGTCATGTCCCAGGTAGCCGACGCCAACTACACGGCAGATGGACATGTTTCGGTCGACCTGCTCTCTCCCTCGTTACCTGATGACTGGTCCCGCATGTCGAACGGAAGGGGCGGAGGCACCACCCCTTTTGTTCGTCTTTACGAATCGGGAGAGCGAACCCGCTTCAGAGAAGTGACCATCGAGGCCGCCAACACGGATCCCTTTGTGCGGGAACGGCGTTGGACATCGCGCTCTTTGCTGCCAGAGCCCAGCTGCTTGCCTTTCAACTGGCGACACAACGAGGTCCGACGGCGCGGGGGCACCGTGCTGCTGGGGTTTGACGAATGGCAGGCAGTGGACACGCAGTCATACCACGCCAACTACCGCGGCAAGAGGCCGTGGAACTGCCGCAGGAGCGAAGCCGCAACCGGCATGGGTGGTGAACAGGCCTTTCAGCAAGACCAGAGACCAGGCGCCGAGTCATTCGGGCGGTCTCGCAATGACAACCCGCGTGCTCATGCCCGCGCTGTGAACACATCTTCCGGTGACGGTATGAACTACCGCGGATTGCCCGATTACTTCGATCTGAATCAGGTCTGGCTGCAAGACCGGCGCGCTGAAGAGCCCCGTCTGTTGCACGGCGTGCGGATCACGCGCTCTCGCACCGATTTGCGCACCACCGATGGCACCACTGGCCAGATCCGGTCTGATCCGCAGTCTCGAATAGGTGCCTACCAGACCGAGGCCGCCGGCGGCCAGATGACAGCGGTGTCCGCATCAGAGGTCTTCTTTGATCGTCCACTGGATTCAAGCCGCCCGCGCGCACAACAGCAAGACAACATTTTTGGCGCTCGTTCGGGGCGACCGCGTGAACTGGGCAGTCTGTTCAATCCCTATTGGCAGGTACGCCTGGCGCCCTCAAACACCGCAGGCGAATGGTTGCGGCAAGGTGTGACTCCCTAAGAAGGCAAAGCACATGAAATCACTGGCGGCACCATGTCTTGGTCTTCTTTGCCTCATGCAGGCGCAGGCACAAGCGCCGGTACAGCGCTTTCCATTTGCAAACGTTGGTGGTCAGCCGATTCAGGCGCATTACGTTCGGCTCGAAGGCGGGAGCCCGAACGTCAACAGACCCACATTGCTTTTAAACCAGCGGCTATGTGCTGAGCTGGGATTGCGCGCTGACCCTCTCCCCCCGGAGGGCACACTCTTGACCCGTACAACTGTCGAACGTTACTACACCCCGACCCACCTCATCGATTACAGATTTACAGCCCGGTTGGGCTACAACGCTGCTTGCGCGCTTGAGTGGTCTCCCACATCCCTGGCTGAACTGAAAGTTCACTCGCCGCGCGGCGTGTGCACGCTCGATCTGAGGCGCAGGGAAGCCTTTGGTGTTTGCGGCGATTCCCGTGGGCCCGTATTGCCTGAGCCGGCGCTGCGCGTGAATTACGAGCATCTTGGTGTGGATGGCGAACTGGGTTGCGAGAACAAGCTTGTCGATATTCACGGCATCCTCGTTCAGCGGTGTGTAGAGGCCAGGCCAGCGTCTGAGATGTGGCGCTCCTACCTGTACATCGGAGGCCCCAGCATGCGAGGTCTCTTGTTGGCCGAGCGCAGCACCGATGTTTCGAGCAACGAAGTAATGGATGAAGTCCGTGCGGTCGAGGTGCGTCGCAATATCACCGTGGGCAGCGACATACTTGACCTGGCGCGGACCCAGGGCTTCAGCATCACCAGCCCTGGCGGCAGAGATCGGGGAACGCGATGACTATTCCTGTTCGCGTTCACTCGCGACACCGAAGGGAAGCGGGTCGAAGCCAGGCCGGACAGGCACTGACCGAATTCCTGGTGGCCGCTCTGGCCATCGTGCCCCTGTTCCTGCTGATTCCACTGATCGCCAAATACCAGGACATCAGCCACGCTGCCCAGATGGCCAGCCGCTATGCCGCCTTTGACGCCACCATCAACAATCCGTCCACCAACGGAACCAAAGATCCGGCAGTGCTCGCGCAAGAGGTTCGCCGCCGCTTTTTCAGCAACATTGACGCCCCCATCCGCAGCAACGACGCCGCGGGCAGTTTTTTGGCTCACCAGAATCTCTTCTGGCGCGACCCCGCTGGCAACTCACTGATCAGCGACATCAACGCTGTGGAAGTCAGTGTGGCTCCGGCTGGCCCTTCAGGCAGTGCGATTCTCTCAACGCTGGCCCCTGCTTTCGGGTTGCCAGACCGGCCATTGTTCCGAGGGGCGGTGAGCGTGCCGTTGGCCAATCTGCCGGCGGGTATCCGAAGTTACGAACCGTTCGATCAGCTTGATCTTCGTGTCGACCGATCCACCACGGTCCTGGTCGACGGATGGAACGGACGAAACCTGGCGGTAGTGCGCTCGCGGGTGAGCCGAGGCAACCCCGCCGGAGCCGTGCTGAGCCAGGTCGGCCCCGTGCTCAGCTTGCCGGTTGTGGTCTTTGAGCTCGACAGCGTTCGGCCCCCACGTATCGGCGAGTTGCAGCGCTGGGACGACGTGGTGCCAGCCGATCGCCTTCGCGCGCGCGGGCCTTGAACACCGGGAGTCTGCCTTGGTGATACTTGCGTCATGGCCCTTTCTGCGTCGCTCGTGCGTGATTGCACCCACCATCGTTGCTGGTCTGCTGGCGTGGACTGGGGCCGTTGCACAGACTGGAGATTGGCCTCGGCTACCGTCCCCCCGTCACCTGGATTCCTTTGAGGTAGGCCAGCGCATCAAGCTCAACGGTGTGCCGTTGAAAATCAAGGGCTACCTGTCCGATCGTCCGGTCTCGGAACTCAATGGCTGGTACAGGCGGACGCTTGGAGGGCAATGGGTCGAGAACCGCGTCGGCCACAAGACCGTGATCGGGCAACGGCAGGGTGAGTATTTCGTCAGCGTCGAGTTTGAACCCGTGTTGAGCGGACTGTCCGGATCCACCACCAAAGTGGTGGTCTCCATCATGGACTTGAACCGTCAGACGATGCGTCCAGGCCAGGCCGACGATGGGTTGGGCGGCTGGGCGGCCCGCCTTCCTCTGTCGTCCCGCGTGCTCAGCCACATGACCGACAGCACACCCACCCATGAGTCTCTGCATCTGGTCGCGACCAATGGCCACAGCGCGGCCTACAACGCCCAGCACTTTCGGCGTGAGTTTCGCCATATGGGCTTCCATGAAGATGCCGCTGCGGTGGCTGCGGATGCGCAGCGGGCTCCCGCTTCGTCAACAACAGGCGCTCCTCATCGACTGTCGTTCAGCGGCCCTGGTACCGATGCCGTCCTGGTCCTGGGCCGTGAGACCAACGGTCAATCCACGGTGGTGCTCATCCTCAACAGGAGCAAGCGATGAGCCGACCGGGCATCCACCACCCAGGTGAGGAATCGGGTCAGTCGTCCATGGAGTACCTGATTGTTTGCGCCGCTCTTGCCCTCGCACTGGGTATCGGCATGTCCGACAACAACAGCGTCCTGCAGCAACTGATCGAAGCTTTCAGGCTTGCGTATGCCCGAATCGCCTTTGCCTATTCATTGCCCTGAATGCACTTCTCTTTCGCTCTTGGGAGAAACATGAATCTCGTCTCACTCAAATCGTTCAAGCTGGGCAAGACCTGGTTTGTGCTGATCGTCGCTCTGGTCATTGGTGGCATGGCAGCCTTCGCCGCCAGCAGCTTTTTGTCGGGCCGCCTGGCAGACATCGAGTCTCGCGCCCAAGGCAAGACCATCAACATGGTGGTGGCCAAGCGCGATCTGGTTCGCGGGGAGCTTCTCTCCAGCGAGAACCTGGCTGTTCGCGCCGTTCCGGTCGACTATGCCCACTCGGGGGCGGTGCTCCCGGAGCAATTCGGCTCGGTGGAAGGAGAAGCTATCGCCTTCAACCTCAGGGCTGGCGAGATGCTCATGTGGAGCCAGATGGAAGGAAAGAAAGTTCCCACCTTTTCGGCTCGTGTGGACCCAGGGCGCCGTGCGATCACGGTTGCCGTGGACGAAATCAATTCCATCTCAGGATTGCTCGAGCCTGGCGACCTGATTGACATGTTGGTCACGGTGGACCGGCAGGGCGGCAAACTGACCGTCCCTCTGCTCCAGAGTGTCAGGGTCATGGCCACCGGTCAACGCTCAGCCGATGATCCCCAAAGCGGCGAGCGCAGGCTGTACTCCACGGTCACGCTTGATACCGATCCTCAGCAAGCCCAGACCGTGGTGATCGCCCGGGAGGCGGGCCGGCTGACGGCCATGCTGCGCAACCCACAGGACACCACGCCCTTGCAGGTTTTTCAGGGTGACCTCGCGTCGTTGCTGGCCCCGCACCATGCCGCCCCCACAGCAGAAGCCGCCGTTTCATCTGTTCCGGTGCTGTTTGGTGGGATGGGAGGACGCATTCCCCCCGAGGGTCTGAGTCTGGGCGGGCGTGCCAAGGCCCAGACGCTTGAGCAGCAGGCCCGTGACTCCGAACGGGCGGCGGCTTCGACCCTGCTGTCCAGCCTGGTGGCACGCGAGGCCGCCAATCAAGCAGTGCCTCTTGCGCAGTCTTTGTCCGAACCGGTGGCCGTGATCCAGGCCGGTCAGGTTCCCGGTCGGCCGTGAGCGCTGTTTCATTGATCCTTTTCACCAGAAAAATGAGCCATTTTTTGCCCTTTTCCCTCTCGCTGCGCTGCAACGCCGGATGGACTCCCCTGGCTGCTGCGACGGTTGGGTTGTTGCTGGTGATGCCTGCGCATGCACAGCAGGCGGTGTCCGCAACCGGTGGGTCAACGACTGTCAACGGATTCGCGGAGCAACTGCGTCCGACGCGTGCACGGGCAGTTGCCACCCTAGACAACCGCCTGTACGCCCCCATCCAGAAGCCAACCGATGAGGGACAGATTCCTGAGATCGAGATGTTTGTGGGCGAGTCGCGCGTCTTCCCGGCGCCCGGCGTGGCCCGCATAGCCGTTGGTAACGGCGCCATCCTGAATGCCGCAGCGTTGGACGGCAAAGAGATCATCCTGTTCGCCAATGGCCCGGGCACCAGCAGCCTGTTTGTCTGGAACGAGGACGGGCGCCACCAGCGGGTCAAGATCAACATCGTGCCGGGAGACACCGGCCGATTCGCTCGCGAGATCGCGGCCTTCCTGACCACGATTCCGCGGGCACGGGCGGCCGTGATCGGGGACAAAGTCATCGTCGAAGGTGACAACCTGTCCGATGCCGACCTGGCCCGGATCGATCTGTTGAGCAAGCGTTATCCGCAAATCGTCAATTTCACCAATCCACTGGGTTTCGAAACCATGGTGATGCTGGACGTCAAGGTGGTGGAGTTCCCGACCGCTGAGCTGAGGGAACTGGGTCTGAAATGGAATGCCTCCGGCGGCACTGCCATCGGCGCCATCTGGTCCCCGATCAGGCGAGGCAGCCAAGGTCCGTACCAGATCAGCATTCAGGGTACCGGAGGCGAGAACGCACCACCCATCACGGCTCCCGGAGGCGGTCAGGTGGTCTTGCCCAGCGGTCTGAATGTGCTGTCCGTGCTCAACCTCGGGCTCAATGCCACCCTCAGTGCCTTGGCGCAGGAGGGACGGACCACGATTCTTGCGCAGCCACAACTTTCTGCACGCAACGGATCCAAGGCGAGTTTCCTGGTTGGCGGCCAGATTCCCTACGCTGTCGTCACCAGCGAAGGCACCCAGGTCGCTTTCAAGGATTACGGCGTCAAGCTGGACATATTGCCCAGGGTTGACGGCAGCGGCAACGTCCGTTCGTCCATCACCACCGAAGTCAGCAACATCGATCAATCGGTCAGTACACCCTTTGGGCCGGCGCTGCTCACCCGCAGAACCGAAACCGAGTTCAACGTGCGCAGTGGCGAAACCATCGTGCTCAGCGGCCTGATTCAGCGAGAGAGTTCAGTCAATGTTGACAAGGTACCGGGTCTGGGCGACATACCTGTGCTCGGGGCCCTGTTCCGGTCGAGGAAGTTTCAGAACCGCGAAACCGAGCTGGTGGTGTTCGTCACGCCCACCGTCGTCGATCCGTCTTCACCCGGTGTCGCCGGTCGTGTGCAAAGAAACCAGGAGCGTTTGACGGAACGCCTGGGGCCTGCGCCCCACATCACAGACCCTTTGCAGCCCGGCAGGGACTACGGAAGGCCTGACCTGCCCGACGCGCACACGTTGGTTCCTGGCCCTCTGTCCAGCCCGTCTGAGCCGGAGGATGCGCGACAACCCGTGTCGACCCCAGCCTTGACCAGCCAGAACTCATCTGTTCAAGCCCTGCCTGAAGATCGGGTTGGCATGGTTCGGTCCGACTGGCAGGCGGTCCCGTTCGACCCGCCCCAGGGCAGCACCCTGCGCTCGCGCGTTCATGGCCTGGTCGTTCGATCCCACCCGAGCCAGGCCGCCGAGCCTCTGCTTCAGGTTGGGCGGCACGCGGTGCTGACCCTCCGAGATGTCGCAGACCTCCCATCCCATGCCGCAGACTGGTTGCCCGTGCAAACCGGACAGGTCAGCGGATGGGTGGCCAGACACCTCGTCGAGCCGGCCAAGCTCACTTTGTCCACCCAGCCCCACCAGACGCAGATCTCGTCGGGCAGCACAGTGGGGCGTGCTGCCTTCCCGTCCGCTTCGACCCGGAACCTGACCTTGAACGACCTTCCTTTGCGCGGCCAATACACGGTGGTGGCCAAGCGACTGCCTTTGCTGCTGACACCGGACATCAATGCACCTGCAGTCCTGTTCCTGGCGGAGGGGCAGATCGTCAACCAGTTGTCCATCGAGCCCCGAGGGGCCTGGACAGCGGTGGAGGTTAACGGCCAGCGGGGTTGGCTTGCAACCCCATGGCTGCAACCGGTTCTGCCGCAGACCGGTTCTTTCAATTGACACGACTTCGGACCGAATCATGCTGCAAGTCGAAATACTGGCCCCCAGCGGGCGAACCACTCTGTTGCAAGCCCCGGACGAAAGCATCATCGGCAAGGCCGCCCAGGCAGAGATTCGCCTTGAGGGCTGGCGGATCGCGCGGGAGCACGCCCGGCTGTTCACCACCCCATCGGGGGTACTCCTGGAAGACATGGGGGCCTTCGGTGGGGTGTATGTCAACGGCAGCCGCATCGACGTTCAGTTTGGCCCTTTGAAGAGCACAGATGTGATCGGTATCGGGCCATACAAGATCAGTGTTTGCGACACCGGTATCACATCGGGTGTCGTCCAGGCGGCGCATGCCAAGAGCCGCTCAGACACAGCTGCCCTGCGTAACCGTCGAGCCACCGAGGACCTTGAGGCTTCCCGGCAGAGGGCTTACGCAGCCCAGGCCAGGGCCGCCGGCGATACGGATGAAGCCGTGGGTGATTCGGCCAATCAGCGGGCTTTGGTGCTGGCGCCAGACCCGCGCAAGAAGCTGCGGGAATTCGAGTGGCGAAAACGGGTGCACGCGTCCCTGCTTGACACCATGGATCTGCGCCGTCACGACATATCTGGCATGACCGACGAGCGCCTGAGGGCGGAAACCAGCGCGCTCATCGCGCAGATTGTCCAGTCTCTGGGCGACGACCTGCCGGCCGATATCGATCGGCAGCAATTGCAAAAGCAGGTACTTGACGAAGCCATCGGCCTGGGTCCTCTGGAGGAGTTGCTTGAGGACGATTCGGTGAGCGAGATCATGGTCAACCGCTTCGATGAAATCTATGTCGAACGTGCCGGTCGCCTGGTCAAACACCCCCTGACCTTCACCGGTGATCGCGCGGTGCTCGGCGTGATCGAGCGCATCGTCACTCCCTTGGGGCGCCGTATCGATGAGTCATCCCCGATGGTGGATGCCCGCCTCAAGGACGGATCTCGTGTGAACGCCATCATTCCGCCCTTGGCTCTCAAGGGCCCGTGCCTGACCATCCGCAAGTTTGCCAAGCGGAAGCTGGACGCCACCGATCTCGTCCGTTTCGGATCGATAAGCGCCGAGATGGCCCAGTTTCTCGAAGTGTGTGTGGTTGCGCGCAAGAACATCATCGTTTCGGGGGGAACGGGCTCTGGCAAGACCACGCTGCTCAACATTCTCTCCAACTTCATTCCTTACCATGAACGCATCATCACCGTCGAGGATGCTGCAGAACTCAAGCTCCACCATGATCACCTGATCAGCCTGGAGAGCCGCCCCAGCAACGTGGAAGGCAAGGGTGCGGTGTTGATTCGCGATCTTGTGAAAAACACCTTGCGCATGCGACCCGATCGGATCGTGGTGGGGGAGTGCCGGGGTGCTGAGGCGCTGGACATGTTGCAGGCCATGAACACGGGCCACGAAGGATCGCTGACCACCTTGCACGCCAACACCCCGCGCGATGCGCTGGCCCGTTTGGAAACCATGGTCCTCATGGCAGGCATGGATCTGCCTCTTCAGGCAATTCGCGAGCAGATCAGCAGCGCGGTGGACATCATCGTGCAGCAGACACGTTTTGGTTGCGGGTCTCGCCTGGTGACCAGCATCACCGAAATCACCGGCATGGAAAGTGGAAAGATCCAAATGCAGGAGATCTTCCGCTTTCACAACCTGGGTTACACGGCCGAGCAGGGAAAGATCCGGGGTGTCTTCACCGGTTGCGACATGGCGCCGACTTTCTATGAAGAGTTGAGGGCCACGGGACAGGCGCTCGACATGGCCATCTTCAAGCTGGAACAGGGCATAGGACAAGGGCTTGAAGGCGACCTGAACCTCAACGGATGAGAGCGGGGCCAGCATGAACAACGACACCACCCTGATCGTTCTTACCGCCGTATTTGCCCTGTCGGCTGCGTTGCTCACCTGGTTCGTCATCGATGTGGGGACAGGCTCCCTGGCCAAATATCGCGCTACGTTCACCGCACAAGCCAGATTCCAGGCACAGGAGTTCTTTCTTTTCATCGATCCGCGCAAGCTGTTCGCAGCCAACATCGCTCTCATGGCACTCGGAGCGGCCCTGGTCTGGATGGTCACGGGCAGCGCCCTGGTTGCGCTGGTCGTTTTCGCTTCGCTGGCCCTTGCGCCGCGCCTGCTCTATCGCTGGATGCGAACCCGACGGCTCATGGCCTTTGAAGAGCAGCTGCCTGACGCACTCATGATGCTGTCGGGCGGCATGCGAGCAGGGGTCGGTCTCAGCTCGGCGGTGCAGCAACTGGTTCGCGAAGCACAACCCCCGCTGAGCCAGGAATTCATGCTGATGCTGCGCGAGCAACGCCTGGGCGTCACGCTGGAACAGGCGCTCACCAACCTGAACCGCCGCGTTCCGACACAGACCACCACACTCGTGGTGTCGGCCATGCGCATCGCAACCGAGACCGGTGGCAGCCTCGCTGAAATCCTTGAGCGCACGGCTCACACGATTCGCAGCCGTCTGCAGATGGAAGGCAAGATCCGTGCGCTGACGGCCCAAGGCAAGCTCCAGGCATGGGTCGTCGGGCTGTTGCCCCTGGTGCTCATGCTGGTGCTCAACACAATGGAGCCCGAGGCCATGTCTCTGCTGTGGAACACCCGCATAGGCTGGGCCACCCTGGTGGTGATTGGTTTCCTGGAGATCATGGGCATCTACGTGATCCGCAAGATCATTGCCATCGACGTCTGAGGGGCGCAGTCATGCAAGAGCAAACCACCCTCATCATCTCCTTGCTGGCAGCAACCATCGGTCTGTCGGTCGCACTGATCGTCTGGTTGTTCTCTCGAGCCGTCTCGGAGGTACCCCCGGAAGACCGACAGTACAAAGACCCGCCTCCATTGGGTTTTCGGCTCATGTGGTGGCCTGTCCGTTGGCTGAGCCACTTCATCGAGCCACTCTACCGCGGCAAGCGCCACCACGCGGCCCTGTTGCAGTTGCGAAAGGCGGGCCTGGACTACAGCCTGACTCCTGCCCAGTTCAGTGCCAGCCGCTGGGTTTGCGGCGCGGTGGTGGCCGGGGTGTTTGCTTGGGTGCTCGGTTCGTTTGACAGCGCTCGCCACGCCGCGCAGGGGTTGGGCGCTGGCGCCTACATGCAGGCGGCCCTGGCCGGGTTTGTGCTGGGATTCTTCTACCCCGTGATCTGGCTCAAGGACCGTGTGGCCGCACGACGGGCCGAGCTCATGAAAACCCTGCCCTTTTTCCTGGACATCATCACCCTTTGCGTCGAGGCCGGGCTGAATCTGCAGGGTGCGATCAACCAGGCCGTTGCCAAAGGCCCGAAGGGCGTTTTGCGCGACGAGTTTCAGCGCGTGCTGCGCGACGTTCGTGCAGGCAAGTCCAGGGCCGACAGCCTGCGGGCCATGTCAGAGCGCTTGAACGAGGGCAGCATCACCAACTTTGTCAGTGCCGTTGTCCAGGCTGAAAGCATGGGCATGAATCTGGGCCCGGTGTTGCGTGCCCAGGCCGACCAGCGCCGCAGCGAGCGCTTCCTCAGGGCCGAGAAACTCGCCATGGAAGCCCCCGTCAAGATGCTGTTCCCCCTGATCGCCTTCATCTTTCCGTGCACCTTCATCGTGCTGTTCTTTCCCATTGTCATGAAATTCATGCAATCGGGTCTTTGAAGATCGACGACCCCGTCTCCAATCGCC
This sequence comes from uncultured Burkholderiales bacterium, assembly GCA_937873395.1. Lineage (GTDB taxonomy): Bacteria > Pseudomonadota > Gammaproteobacteria > Burkholderiales > Burkholderiaceae_C > Hydrogenophaga. Next base: position 11,644 of record CALMYH010000122.1, on the reverse strand, counting down.
ATGCCGTTCAACGAAACCGCGACCCTTTACACCGCTTTGGGTCCGTGTGCCCTGCGCTTGAGAACCGCACGCGGGTGGTGGAGCCGCTTGCGCGGCCTGATGCTGGCCGCGCCCCTCAGGACCGAGCCGGTGGTGCAAGCCCTGCTCATTCCGCGTTGTCCCAGTGTGCATGGATTCTTCATGCGCTACGCGCTGGACATCGTCTATCTCCACCGTGATCACAGGGCAATGCCACACGGCTCACCGCAAGACCGCTATCGGGTTACGTACGTGACACGTCTTGATCCGTGGCGGGTCAGCATCGGACGGCGATGGGCAGGGGAATCGGGAACAGTCGGGCGGGCATTGCGCAGCCAGCATGCCCTGGAGCTTCCCGCAGGCATGGCGCTGGCCATGGGTGTTGCGCCGGGAGACTGGCTGGAGGTGTTGACATGCACCGTGCCGGGCTGCTCCCAAGCCAGCTCGCACCGCAGCCCGCAGGGCGAAGACGCTCCGGTGAGCACACCCGGATCGTTTCCCACGCACTCAGTCTCGCAGTGCGCAACGCGCAGGGAAGTCCAGTGATCCCCGTCACACACCGCCTTCGTGCATGGCAGAGCGCTGTTTCGCTGGCGCCCTCAGGGAGAGCACAATGAATTCAAAGGCCATCCGTCAAGGGTCTGCCGTCCGCCGGGCCTCACGCCATCGCGGCAGCGCGATGATCGAGTTTGCCGTCGTGGGGCCGCTGCTGGTTCTGCTGGGTACCACCATCTTGCAATACGCGCTCATGTTCAACGCCAAGAACATGGTCAATCACGCCAGCTTCATGGCCGCGCGGGAAGGCAGCCTGGCCAACGCGGACCTGGGGTCGGTCCAACAGGCCTATGCCCGCGCGCTTGTGCCCCTGTATGGCGGTGGGCGCAGCGGGCGCGAGTTGGGAGAGGCACTGCTCAGGGCCCAGGCCGATATCGCTGTGCATTCGCGCATTGAATTGCTCAACCCGATTCGCGAGAGCTTCGATGACTGGGCCGATGAGTCGCTGAGCCAGCGCTACGGCGGTCGCCGGGCCATACGCAATGCCAACCTCGCTTTCCGAGACGCCAGCCAGGTGGGGGCAAGCTCGGGGCAGAACATTCAGGACGCCAACCTCATCAAGCTCAAGATCACGCACGGCTACGAACTCAAAGTGCCACTGGCCAGCACCGTCATGCAATTCATGATGCGCTGGAACGACAGCCGAAGCGACCCCTTCGTGACCGCGCTGTATGCCCAGCGGCGCATTCCCCTGGTCAGTCACGTCACCTTGCAGATGCAGAGCGATCCGGTGGAGCCCGGCAACCCGGTGTCCATGCCTGGTCAAGGCAACAACGGCAATCCCAGCGACCCAGGTCTGCCTCTCGCACCACCGATCGCCCCGCCCAACTGTGTCACCGCTGGCTGCACCGTGATCGTTGATCCCACCCTGCCCCCGGGTGGGGGAGCACCGGGTGGTGGTGGTGCCACCGGCAACCCGCCGCTGTTCGGTTGTCCCCCCGGCGACCCCAACTGCACGCCACTCTGCCCCGCCGTTTGAGCCAGGGCTTCGGCCCACTGCAGGGCCGGTTGAGGCCCGCACAAACACAAAACAGTTTCAGGGAAAACGACATGATCTTCGCCAAGCGGCATTCATACGGGTCAGCGCCTCCGTCCGCGCCAGCCCAGCCGATGCGCCGTCTCTTGCTGGCTCTCCTGGGCGCTGTCGCGTTCTGGAGCCTGCAGGTCCAGGTCCAGGCCCAGGGCATCCCTGGCCTTCCTTCGTCGGGTGGTGGCAGCTTCACCCCCATTCCTGGTGGTGGAGGAGGAGGTCTGGGCGGCATACTGGGTCCGGGGTCTTCGGGCGGTGGCGGCGGTGCTGCGATGTGCACGGCCCCCCAGGCCGGCGCCACCTGCGGCGGTGCCGGCCCGGCCTCACAAGGCAACACCAGCGGGGTCAACAGTGGCGCGGGCAACCCCATCAACCTCACCAACGGCAACAAGTACTTGGTGGAGGTGGACCTGCCGGCGCTGCCTGGCGAGCTGGGGCTGGAGATCGTGCGCCACTACAACAGCGCCCACCGCCATGTGGTCGGGCAGCTGGGCATGGGCTGGCGTTTGTCTTACGAGACCGACCTCTACGTGGTGGGCCAGACGGTGCAGATCCTGCAGGCCGACGGCACGCGGCTGATCTTCGACGCCGACCCCAGCCACCCCAATCAGTGCACCGGCGCCGACCCCGCACAGGGCTGGGTGCAGATCGTGCGCGACCCACACAGCGGCGTGCGATCCGGCCCCCAAGGGGCCAAGGAATACCTCTGGCACTGGACCCACGGCGAGCACGCCGGGCGCCAGCTGCGCTTTGATGCGCGCGGCAAGCTCATCCAGATCACCGCCGCCAGCGGCGCGGTGCTCACCCTCACCCGCGGACCCAAGGGCGAGCTGCTGAGCGTGACCGACCCCCAGGGGCGCAGCCTGCGCTTCAATCACACGGGACGCCATGGCGGGCGCAGCCAGGTGCGCCAGGCCGAGCAGGCACGGTCAGAGCAAACGCCAGCCGAGGGTCTTGAGCGCAGCAGTGGCCTCGTGGTCTTCACCGGCGTGCAGAGCATCGACAGCCCGGTGGGGCGCTTTGCCTACCGGCACGAAGGCGCCAACCTGACCCAGGTCAGCCTGCCCACCCAGGTGGATCGTTCGCAGACCGCGCACGCGATGGCCAACCGGGTGCACAGCACCAGCAGCATCACCCGCCAGTACCACCACGAAGACGAGCGCCACCCGCAGGCGCTCACCGGCATCAGCGTGCTGGGCACCGGCTCCGACGGTCAGACCTTGCAGCAGCGCCTGGCCAGCTACCGCTACAACGAGCGCGGCCAGGCCACGCTGAGCGTGCGCGGTGAGCTGCCACAGCCGGGGCACATCGGCCCCGAGCAGGTGCAGGTCGACATCGTGCAGCCGGCGCTGCCCAACCGGAGCGGCCAGACCTTGCTGACCAACAGCCTGGGCCAGCAGACGCTGTACACGCACCGCATCATTGGCGGCCAGTACCGGCTGCTGCAGGCCGTGGGGGCAGGGTGCACCCGCTGCGGACCGGTCAATCTGCGCTGGGGCTACGACGCGCTGGGGCGCCTGATCGAGCAGACCACACTCAGCCCGGTGGCCGTCAAGGACGGCCAGCCCCAGGGCAGCCCGCAGCCGCTGGCCACTGTGCGCCACACGCTGGACGCGCAGGGCCGCACCCAGCGCATCGAGCGCATCCTCTACCGCAACGGCCAGGCCCAGTCGCCCCAGCTCATCGAACGCCACGAATACGCCGACAACCGCTGGCCCGACAAACCCACGCTGATCGCCCGCCCCAGCGTGGTGGCGGGGCAGGAACACCGCTTGCAACTGGGCTACAACGAGGCCGGGCAAGTGAGCGAGCTCAAGGAGAGTGGCTTCAGCCCGCTGGATGCCAACGGAGCCTTGGCCAGCAGCCCGCAACAGGCCAGCCCGATCGAACGCATCACACGCTACACCCACACCCGCATCAACGGGGTGAGCCTGCTCACGCAGGTGGACGGCCCACTGCCCAACGGGCCTACCAGCACACCCGCCGACAGCGATATCACCGCATTCCAGTGGGATCAGCGCGGGCGCTACATCCAGACTGTGCACAGCCCCGGCGGCCGCAGCAGCACGCTGATCCATCAGGACAGCACTGGCCTGATCGAACGTGTGGTGAACGAGGCGGGCTTTGCCACCGAGTGGACCTACAACCCGCAGTTGCAGGTCCTGCGAATCCGCAGCCAGGGGCCTGGCTGGACGAAGCCGCAGGTGCAGAGCTTCCAGTACAACGCCCTGGGCCAACGGGTGCAGAGCTTTGACGGCGATGTCCATGCCGGCGCACAGAGCAGGGCGCGCACCGACCAGAACGCCCGCCCCACCGAACGCATGGACTTTGATGCCCAAGGCCACCTGCTGTGGCGGGCCAGTGCGCTGGGCATGTTGCAGACCTGGCAGTACGACAGCGAGGGGCAGTTGCTGCAAAGCGCGCGCCACAGCGCCAGCCTGGCCCAGGTGACGGACCTCGCCTACGACGAACAGGGGCGCTTGAGCCACCTCAGCGACAACGCCGGACGCAGTCGCCAGCTGCCAAGCGCTGAAACCTCAGGCAACCCTGTAGCTGCCAGCGCCCCCGACGCGGGCAGCGCTGCACTCAGAAGCCGGACATTCATCGACGACTTCGGCCGCACGGTGCTCACCCGCAGCCCTGACCGGGGCGACATTTTGCGTGGTTTCGACGAAGCCGACCGCCTGGTTCACATGACCGACGCCCTGGGTCACCGGGCCGAGTACACCCACGACGTTCAGGGCCGCATCCTGAGACAGCACATCACCGATGCCCGCACCGGCGAGGTCAGCACCACCGAATGGCGCTACAGCGTGCGCCACCTGTTGGAAGTGATCCACCCCACGCAGCGCGAGCGTTTCGAGACCGATGCGCGCGGCCTGCGCACGGCGCGCATCGTCACGCTGAACACGCCGCAGGGTGAGCTGACAGCGGTCACCCGCTATGAGCACGACGAGCGTGGGCAACTGGTGGCCAGCACCCTGCCCGACGGCAGCCGGGTGGCCTACGAGCGCAACGGGCAGAGCCAGGTTGTCGCTCTCAAGCGCCAGACCATCCAGACACCCTGGCTGCGCTGGCTGGAGCGCGAACAGACCCTGGCCAGCGACTTCCAGCGCGACCTGATGGGTCTGGCCTACTACAGAAGCGGCAACGGCATCGAGGCCCGCTACCAGCGCAGCGCCAGCGGGGATCTGGCGCGGGTGGTGTACCGGCATACGCAGACCCGCCGTCCGGCGCCGCTGCAGGCCAGGCATCACCGCCCGGGCCACCTCGGGCTGATGGGGCGTACGCCGCAGGAGAGCATCGAACGGCTGCTGGGCATCCCGGCGGCGCATGCCCAGGCGGTACCACCCGCTGCACCTGACCCCTCTTCGGAGCAGCGCAGCCAGCCGGGAGCGCTGGGCTTGCCGCACGACCCGCAGGCCCTCATCGACCACCGCTACCTCTGGAGCCCACAGGGGTGGCTGCTGCACAGCCAGCAGCGCGCCGGCAGCGCCAGCGAGCAAGACCAGCACAGCCATGCCTACAACGGCGCAGGTCAGTTGGTGGCCAGTGTGCGCGCCAGCCTGGGCGCCGCCGCCCAGAACAACACGGGCGGCATCAGCCCGGTGGCTTTGCGCGCTGGCGCAGAACAGGCGCCCGCCCAGGAACAGGCGGTCTGGCGCTACGCCTATGGCCCCAGTCAGCGTCGCGTGCTCAGCCAGCAGGGTACGGCTGACCAGGCCGACCTCAGCACGGGCACGGTGCGCAGCCAGTTCCAGGGTCAGAGCCACCGGCTGAACCTGCACGGCCAGCCCAGCCGCTACAACGCCAACGGCCAGCCCGAGCAGGTGGGCAGCCGCGAGTACGTCTGGGACGCGCTGGGGCGCCTGATCGAGGTGCGCGAGGAAAGCCAACCGCTGGCCCAGTATCGTTACGACCACCGGGGCCTGCGCATCGGCAAGACGGTGGGGCAGCAAATCACCCACACCCTCTACGACGAAAGCCGCCAGCCGCTGGCCGAGCTGGATCGGGAGGGTCGCATCACACGCCAGACCGTCTGGCTGGCCGACATCCCGCTGACCGTGATCGACAGCCCGACCGGGCAGGCTCTGGCCGGTGAAACAGCGGGCCTGGCCCAAGTATGGGCCGATGTGCGCAGCGCCATCCACAGCTGGCTGGGCTCAGACGCTGGCATTGCCTGGCTGCACACCAACCACCTGGGCGCGCCTGAGGCGGCTACCAACGCACAAGGCCAAGTGATATGGCGCGCCCGCTATGCGCCCTTCGGCGCGGCGCAGGTGCAAGCCACGCAGGGCTTCACCCTGCACCTGCGCCTGCCCGGCCAGGTGTGGGACGAAGAGACCGGCCTGCACTACAACCGCCAGCGCTACTACGACCCTGAGCTGGGTCAGTACCTGACACCCGACCCGCTGGGCACGCCCGACGGGCCCAATCCGTATGCCTATGTGGCGTTCAACCCGCTGGGGTTCATCGACCCCGATGGGTTGATCCTGTTTGCGTTTGATGGGACGGGGAATACCAACGATCAAGCGACGCTCAATGAATTGGGCAACGGGATTTCCAATGTGTGGCGGTTCTTTGAGCTGTATCAAGACGGGGGACGACGCTATGTTTCCGGTGTCGGCACTCGCCACCGAGAAGCCGATGCTGAGTTTGGCGCCGACATTGTCCCTGCAGATTTTTCGCGAGGCACGTTGCTGGGAGTTGTTCCCGGAGTGACTTTGGTGGAGGCCGACATGGGAGGGAACTATTCCGGGCCGGCGCGCATTGAGCGCATGATTGCCTACTTCAACGCCGAGGCCAACGCTCACGACGACACGCAGTTGATGCAGGTGGACATCATCGGATTCAGCCGAGGTGCCGCGCAGGCGAGAGATTTTGCCAACCGCATCAACGCAGCCACTCGAAATGGGGAGTACCGCTACACCATCACAGATGCCAATGGGCAACAGGTTCAACGCTGCCAGATGATCAACTTCCGTTTCCTGGGACTATGGGACACGGTGCTGTCCACGAATCGCAGTGGAACCGGCTACAACCTGGGCATAGTTCCGGGTTTTCAGCACGTGGCTCAAGCGGTGGCGTTGAACGAGTATCGGGGCAGAGCGCTTCGGTGGTTGCCCAACTCGACCGGCGCGTTTCCGCTGGAGTCCATCATGGGTGGGACTGTACCGATGGGTCAGACCCGCATTGAGATGGGCTTCATCGGTGCGCATGCGGACATTGGCGGAGGCTTCCCGGGGCAGGACCGGGGCCTGCCTTTGGTGGCCTTGAACTGGATGATTGAGCAGGCGCGCGATGCGGGGGTCAGAGTGCGAGACCCCGAAGAAAATGCAGTGATTTTGAACGCCATCATCCACGACAAGAGTGACAACCAATACTGCGTGGACGGACCCGGTTGTAGCGAGGACCGAGTGGTCCGCGGCGGTACAGGCGGTACACAGCGCCAGATGACGGGCACAGCCATGACTTATGACGACACCGGGCGCTTCATCAGCTATTACCCGGCCACAGTGGGTGACGATGGCACACAGTTCCGTCAACCGGAGGGCGACCACAGTACGGGGACGGTGGACATGATGCACTATATCGAATGGTTGCGGGGTAACGGATACAACCTAGGTGGCCTAAGGGTGGAATGACCATGCAAGCGATGAAACGCAAACTGATAACCATGGGTTTGTTGCTGCCGCTGGCGAATGTGATTGGCCTTGGAAGAGCTTCTGCCATGGGGCAAAGGCCCCAAAGGCCTAGCCTGACCCCTGCGCAACAACGACTGGAAAGCATGGGGCTGGTATTGTTGGTCGATGCGGTCGAGGGTGCTGAGATGCGGGGAACCGAGTTCTTTGCTGACGGCAATGAACGCCCTTTCTACGCATCGGGTGTCACCACGCTTAGCAACCGTGCAATCATGGCGTTTCCCAGTGGAACGGTACCTGAGCAGGTGCGGGTATTGTGGCGAGGGGAGAAGGATGAAAATTGGCCGCGTTGGTGGAGCGACCTAGACGCTGTCGATGACTTTGGGCGGCGCTTGCCTGACTTCCCTGCGTTGAGAAGGGATCCGAACTTCAGATCCCTAAGCCAGCAGGAAAGGCTTGATAAGCGCAAGCGCATTGCCCAGAACACCGGTTACGAGCACCAAGGTCCTTGGGGCAGTGGATATTTTGGGAAAGTGTTGGGAGATCACACCATCCCGGTCGCGAGCCGCATCCCCGATGAAGTCGTTGCCGAAATCCGCAAAAACGGGGGTGGTTTGCGCCTGAAGTTCCGGCTTCACCCGGAAGGGGTGTTCTTCGGCTGGGATATTGAGCGGTTGATTGGTGGCCTGCCACGGCACAGCATGGCCGGTGGTGATTTCAGGGAGGCCGGACTCGCGTACGAGTTACCGGGCAGGTTGGTTTATGACGCTTATCTGAATCCATACACTGCTTCAGCACGTCTCAACCCAGAAGCCAAGCCGTACCTCGACTCCGGCGACTACTTTATACCCCCAAACTCTTCCACCATTTGGCGACGCGGCTGGTACATGGACAAGAATGGGCACAAGGTGTTGACTGATTACTGAGATTATCAGAACACCCTCGTGGCAGAGATTCGATTCATCCATATCGAATGCTGCGTAAATCAATCCTCGTTTTGGACCAGCGGGCTGTTCGATAGGCCCAGATTTGCTCCCAAGCATCGAAATGCTGCAGCACAGCCAGCCCCAGCAGGTGGGCAGCCGCGAGTACGTCTGGGACGCGCTGGGGCGCCTGATCGAGGTGCGCGAGGAAAGCCAACCGCTGGCCCAGTATCGTTACGACCACCGGGGCCTGCGCATCGGCAAGACGGTGGGGCAGCAAATCACCCACACCCTCTACGACGAAAGCCGCCAGCCGCTGGCCGAGCTGGATCGGGAGGGTCGCATCACACGCCAGACCGTCTGGCTGGCCGACATCCCGCTGACCGTGATCGACAGCCCGACCGGGCAGGCTCTGGCCGGTGAAACAGCGGGCCTGGCCCAAGTATGGGCCGATGTGCGCAGCGCCATCCACAGCTGGCTGGGCTCAGACGCTGGCATTGCCTGGCTGCACACCAACCACCTGGGCGCGCCTGAGGCGGCTACCAACGCACAAGGCCAAGTGATATGGCGCGCCCGCTATGCGCCCTTCGGCGCGGCGCAGGTGCAAGCCACGCAGGGCTTCACCCTGCACCTGCGCCTGCCCGGCCAGGTGTGGGACGAAGAGACCGGCCTGCACTACAACCGCCAGCGCTACTACGACCCTGAGCTGGGTCAGTACCTGACACCCGACCCGCTGGGCACGCCCGACGGTCCCAACCCGTATGCCTATGTGGCGTTCAATCCGCTCATCTTCATCGATCCTGATGGGCTCATCCTGTTTGCGTTTGATGGGACGGGGAATGACGAGAGTGATCCGAACACCCTATCCAATGTGGTTCGGTTTAGGGATTTGTATCTGTCGGACTCTCGAACGGCCTTCTACATCACCGGCCCAGGCACCCTAGACCCGCGAAGCGGCATCCAGCACCCGTGGTATCTGGGTGGCAACCCGGCCGATACAGTCGCCTCGTTCACCGGTAGGGAACGGATTGCCTTCCTGATCAATGACTTGCAGCGATTGGCCGATGACACGCCAGACGAGACCGTTTTGGATATCGATGTGTTGGGCTTCAGCCGGGGCGCAGCGCAAGCGCGGGACTTCGCCAACCAGGTGGCCAACGCCACCCGCGATGGCTGGTATGCCTACACCGATTTGGCGGGGGAGCGCCAGTGCCAGCGGGTGAACCTTCGCTTCATGGGCCTGTTTGATACCGTGCTCAGCGTGCACCGGGGCTCTTACAACCTGGGCATACCCGAGGCCTTCAGCCATGTGGCCCATGCGGTGGCCATGAATGAGTACCGCAGCCTGTTCCCGGTGGAGTCCATTGCGCAAGGCCAGTTCAGCGCCATGCCGGTGCCAGGACAGGTGCGCATTGAGAGGGGCTTTCTGGGGGCGCACAGTGACATTGGCGGTGGCTTTGCCGATGGAGACCTGGCCAAGGTGGCCTTGGTGTGGATGGTCAACCAAGCCATGGCGGCGGGTGTGGACATGGACACTGCTCGACTTGACCGCACAATCATTGCCAACCCCGTGCTTCACGACAGCAGCAGCAACCTGCATGCGAGCACCGGACCTGAACCAACAAGCACATCAGAAGACCGCGTGATCCGTTTCCGAGATGGAAGCGCCCCCCGACAGAGAGCCTCCCTGGTGGGTACGGGAACCGGATACCAGGACACGATCCCGTACATCACCTACAGCGACAATCCGCGCGGCAACGTGGCCGGCACGGTGGACATGAATGGCTATTTGCAGTGGCTCAACCAGAACGGCTACGGCATCAACATGACGGTGCAATAAAGGCAGGAGGCGAGATGAAACGCAGAAGTTGGCTGGCAGTGATGGCGGGTGGACTGTTTGCATCCCTTGCGCAGTTGTCCCACGCCATGGGGCCAAGGCCGAGGGGATTTGGGGTAGTGGTTAGCTCCTCGCTAATGCACGGTGTACAAATCAAATACGGTGTCGAAATTAGGTCTGATACGGGCAGGCATCTCGCTGGGTATGCATCCCTGGCTACGAATAACGGACCGTTTGGCGGACAAACTTCTGGCTACGGCGGCATGGGCCTGCCGGAATGGGTGGAGGTGAGTTGGAGGATCGGTGACTTCATTCAACGCTTTGATCCGGAAGCGAAATCTGTGTGGACTGGTGGAACGGTGGTTGCCAGGCACAGAATCGAAGTGGCCTCCCGTATCCCCGAAGACGTGGTGCGCTACGCCAGCGCCGAGCGAGGGCGAGCGATCAAGCTGATGTTTCGCATTCTGGATGACGATGTGGTCATGGGCTGGTGCGTGCAGGAGCCCTCCAAACTGGGTGGAGGATGGATATTCTCGAACTTCGGTGGCGACTTTGTGCCTGCAAGGCGGGTGCGGGGTGAGATTGTTGAAATGGGCTGGTATCTGGACCGCAAGACCGGCCAGAGGGTTGAAACGACCACGGGACATTGACGCCGCGAAATCAAGCGCCAAGTCCAAAGGACCGCTACGACCACCGGGGTCTGCGCATCGGCAACCCGGTACGGCAGCGGCGCCCCACACCCTCTGCGACGAAGGCCATCAGCCGCTGGCCGAGACGGATCGGGAGGGTCGAACAAGCGTCCACCACCGGATGGGATGGCGCTGGAGATGGTGGAGAATGGTCGGGCCGTGCCGGATCAGTTCCCCCTTGATCGCCGAGCATCTGTCTTCCGTCGACACCGCCGATACCTGAGCACCACCATGGCACTCGAGACCTGGCTGATCTATTTGGTGGCCGCCATCGGCCTGTCGCTCTCGCCGGGCCCCAACGGCCTGCTGGCGCTGACCCACGGTGCGCTGCACGGACGCCGGCGCACGCTGTTCACCATCTTCGGCGGGGCGCTGGGCTTCGTGTCCATCATTGCCTTGTCCATGTTCGGCATCGGTGCCTTGCTCAAGACTTCGCTGCTCTGGCTCACCGTGCTCAAGTGGCTGGGGGGTGCCTACCTGGTTTGGCTGGGCATCCAGGTCTGGCGCTCGCCGCCGGTGGGCATCAGCCTCAATGCCTCGGCTGGTCAACGCAGCAACGCTTCGCTGTTTCGCCAGGGCCTGCTGTCGGCGGTGACCAACCCCAAGGCCTTGCTGTTCTTCGCGGCTTTCCTGCCGCAGTTCATCGACCCGGCGCGCAGCCTGTTCCAGCAGTTCGTGGTCATGGCCCTGACCTTTGCCCTGGTGGAGATCCTCACCGAATGGCTGATTGCCAGCCTGGCGCACCGGGTGAGACCCTGGCTCCAGCGCGTGGGCAAGCGCTTCAACCAGGTCTGTGGCGGAATCTTTGTGGCCATTGGCGGGGCGCTGCCGCTGCGCGGCTGAAACATTCCGAAAAAAACCGAGACCGCCCTGCAAACACCGCGGGACAGGTCGACGGCACCATGACGGTCATGTTCAACCGTTTCCCGAAAGGAACACCGTCATGAAAC
>CALMYH010000121.1 GCA_937873395.1 uncultured Burkholderiales bacterium | reverse complement strand
CACCTGCACCTGCACCTGCACCTGCACCTGCACCTGCACCTGCACCTGCACCTGCGCCGGATCAGCCCATGAATTCTGGCGACAGTGTGGGCACCACTGATGGCTGGACGGATCTGAATGCGCTCATCAATAGCCCTACTTACTCGGGTTCCCGCGTGGTCTACGTGTCTTCCAGCGAAGGCAACAATTCCACCGGGCAAGTCTATCGCCCCGATTCACCAGAGCTCGGCGGCCGCCCGCTTGACCCTGTCGGTCAGATCGCTCCGTACAGGACGCTGCAAGCAGCATGGGCCCAGATCAGGAACGGTTCTGCGGACGTCATGCTGCTGCGCAGGGGCGACACTTGGGCAGAGAACCTGTTCACGAACAAGGCAGGGGCGAGCGCGTCGGCCAGGATAATTGTGGCGGCTTACGGTGACCCGACCAGCCCGAGGCCGCAGGTGGGCTATCTGTTTCCGAATGCACAAACCACGGCTGGCAATCAATTGCTTGCACACTATGTTTCTTCTTTTCCATCCAACAGTTCAGCAGCCATTCGGGGATTTACAACGAGGTTTGAGGGGGTTTTGTTCAATGGTCCAGATACGAGCGTGACCGCTGATTTTACGTTTGATGTGTCTGATGGGCTCGATTTTTCACGGTCTGGTTTTCACCGTATCCGGACGTTTACCAATGGGAATATCGGACGTGGAAACATGACCTTTTGGGACAACGTCATGTGGCATCCCGCCGGATATGTCGGAGGGGGTGGCGTCGAGCATAACAACTACTTTCAATACGACGTTGGCGATATTGATTCGCGGCGAAACATCAGCGCGAACTCGCCTGGCGTTGGTTTCCGGCAACGTGGACTTGGCACCGTCGAGGCAAATCTTGTGTTGAATAGCAGGTTGGCAAGCTTTGATATAGGCACCGGCTCGTACTCCGGAGGCACCCCTGCCAACAGAGGTACGTTCCTGAACCTGCGCTACAACCTGGCGCTTCATAACCCAGGCGACGTCTACGTACTCTATGACATTAAGAACGCGGTTATCGAGCAGAACATTTTTCTTGCAGGCCAGTCTCTGACCTATTACGAAAACACGACAGGGAGCAACACCTTGCCCGTGACCAATGTCACTGTTCAAGACAACATTTTCTATAACGCAAACATTGTTCCACTAGTAGAGCACGCCGGCACGATCACCGGCCCGTACCTGATTCGCCGCAACGACTTCCAACGCCCGGCAGGCGGTGCGCTGATTCAGGCGCAAAGCAACGACTTCACCTACGAAGCCAACAACCGCTTCTATTCCAGTTCGGCGCAGTCAGGATGGTTTTCAGGTTATACTTCAAATTACGCTGCATATGTGCCTTCGCGCGGCAGCAACACACGAATAGCCTACCCTGATCCGAATCGAGACCTAGTTACGTACATGCAAACGCTCGGCGTGTCGCCAGCTAATCCACAGCAGGCCATTGAGTGGTTCGTCAATGGTGTGCCAAGTCAACCCTCTCTTCGGGGAGCGATAAACAACAGGTGGGGCGCTTGGGACCAGAGATTCACTACCGCAGCGGTCATCAATCATGTGCGTGCAGGGTTCGGTCTTCCCGCAATCAGCACCCATTCCGCTCAGCGGTAGCCTTGCTAGGGTAATCGCGCCTTAAACGCTATGCCGGTTCCATTGCATTGGGGTGCCGAAGCCACTGGCGATCTCTGCGACGAATTCCGGGACGGGCGGATCGGTGAAATTGTGACCCGACCAGAACACGTTCATGCGCTGCTGTATTGACCCAGTGAATTCCTGCTCAGGTGTTAACGTTGAACGAAACGACGATGAGCACCCTGATGGAAGACGACATCAAGCGCTGGACGGCCAAGCGTAAAACGGCCCTGGTCCTGGACATCATCCAGGGCAAGACCACGATCTCGGAGGCCAGCCGGACCTTCGATCTCAACCCGTCCGAGGTGGAGCAGTGGGTTGATGAAGGCAAGCGTGGCATGGAGAACGCCCTGCGCACCAAGCCCCTGGAAGTCAAAGAGCAGTACGAGAAGCAACTGCGCGAACTGCAGGAGGCCTATGGCGAAGCCATGCTGGAGCTGCGTGCCAGAAAAGAGCTGGCCTCCCTGCTGGGCAACGAGGACGAGAAATGATCCTCAGCCTTCAGCAGGGATTGGCGCAAGACGGGTTCAAGGTCAGCCTGGTCAAGCTGTGCCAGTGGTTCGACATGCCTCGGCGCACGGTGTACTACCGCGGCACCAAGGCGCCGCCGAAGGTTCAGGATCACTTCGTCAAGCCCATCAAGGCGATGATTGAAGAGAACCCGTCGTTCGGTTACCGCACCGTGGCGTACCTGCTCGGCTTCAACAAGAACACCGTGCAGCGCGTTTTCCAGCTCAAGGGCTGGCAGGTGCGCAAGCGCCCGGTGGGCTTCAGGCTGCGCATTCAGGCCTTGCCCTCAGTGGCCCTGGCGCCAGATGAGCGCTGGGCCACCGATCTGTGCCGTGTGTGGGCTGGGCGTGATGGTTGGGCCTCACTGGCCCTGGTGATCGACTGCTACAGCCGCGAACTGCTGGGTTGGCACCTGAGCCGCAGTGGGCGTTCCAAGACCGCTGAAGCGGCCTTGGAACAAGCGCTGATCGCCCGCTACGGTTGCCTGGGCAGGGTCAAGCACCCGTTCTTGCTGAGGTCTGACAACGGTCTGGTGTTCACCAGCCGCAGCTACACGGCCCTGGCCAAGAGCTATGGATTGCAGCAGGAATTCATCACCCCCTACAGCCCGGAGCAAAACGGCATGGTCGAGCGCGTGATCCGAACGCTCAAGGACCAATGCGTGCATCGCCACCGGTTCGAAACCCCGCAGCACGCCAGTCGCGTGATCGCTGATTGGATCAGCTTCTACAACCACCGGCGCCCTCATCAGGCGCTGGCCATGAGACCCCCGCTGAGGCTTATGCTATAGCAGCCTGACCTGTGCAGAAACCGCTGGGTCAATACACTGCGTCTCTATTTCGGAGTCACAAGGCAGGGAAAGCGCTGCATTCATTGTGATCACCATACCCAATAGCAGATTAAGGAACTGCATGCTCACTTTGAAATCTACCATCATCACTTCATTGTACTTGGAGCTTGAAACCGCGACTTGGCAAATAATTCCGCCCTTGGATTCCTCTGGGGCGATAGATTACCAAGTAGACCATTCAGCAGTGATTAGAACATAAATGGAGAGCAGTCCGTTGGTGGTTGCGTGGGCGACAAAAGCATCGCCCACGTTGTTGCGGTAGCACCGGACCAGACCGTAAGCGACCCCGGCCAGAAAGCCAGCGAGCCACGCACTGTGAAGCAAGCCAAAAAGGACCGAGGAGAGAATCAATGCAAACCAAGGAAAGCGCGGCCAGCTCACGTCACCTCGTTTGTTGGCAAGCACCTCGAAAAGATACCCCCTGAAGGCCAGCTCTTCGGCAAGGGATACAGTGACGACCGCGCCCACGACTCTGAACATCAACCAGGCAACCAAGAGACTGAAGGGTATATCACTCAATTGCTGAGCAACAGCTTCGTCTTTTGCGGGATCAGTTGGAACCATGATAACCCACAGCAAAAAAATGAGCGTTCCAACTCCGACGGCAAACCAGCTGATGCGAAATCGAATGCTGCCATAATGTTGCCAAAGAAGAATCAGTGCGCCACCCGTGAGAACGACCCTCAATGGATACCACCAGTCCACCGTAATGGTCAAGGCCGATGTGATAAGCGTGGTCGCGAGCAATACCACCAGCGGGATCAGCAGTGCCATTCTGAAGCTGATGGGATGCCTGCCAAACGCCGAAGAAGTGCGACTGAAGAAAAGGCTTTTGTGTGCCAACAGCAACATAAATGTGGTGACCAAGACGAAAGCTATCCAACCTGCAAGGCTGTGAAAGCCATCCACAGCCAACTCTGGTGAAATCTCGGCCCCAATGGCGACAAGTATCGCTATCCGAGCAACATTGAACGACCAGATAGTGACAACGCCAATGGGCAACAACAGCAAAGACTGGGGGAAGAGAAATTCCTTGTGAAATATAAAAAGATAAAACCCTGAGAGAATCAGAACAAGGCCGATGCCTTCATACCCTGAGCAAGCAGCTGCTATTTCAACAAGAAATTCATCAATACCGATGATTCGGTGCTCTGGTTCAACCAAGACGTCCGTGTAAAACCAGCGCAGAAGCGAAGCCACGGCGCTGAAAGTGACATCGCCTAGAGGATCCCAGAGATCCTGAGTGACCAAGGCGAAGAGGAATGCGATTACGCCGACAGCACAGGCAAATGCGATGGCATGAGTCTCCTCACGTGCGAACCGGATCCAAAATGATGTCGGAGCTAGAGAGGTCAGCCAAAACAGCCCGACCAACCCCAGCAACCCGATCCAAACCAGGTATGGAAGGGCAGAATCCAGGTTCCAGTGGGTTGACTCCACTGACATCTGGTACGTGAGAAGAAATAACAGGGTGAAACTGCCCACTTGAAAGACAAGTGGCAGAAGATGCCGGTGGGCGAAGGGAGCGTCGTGAAGAGTTCGGACCCAGTACGACCAGCGCGGTCCTGCAGCCACCATCAACGCGGCAAACCATGCGATAAGCACCTTTGCTGCCAAGCCCGCATGGCCCAGCCACGCAAAACCCGCGGCCTGAGCACGCCCGAAGAGGGAGCCTAAATCAAAGGCCGTGGACAACCCGACCGCTTGGACGACGATGACTGCCACCGACACCCAAAACCGAAGGTGGTGCATTTGGAACGCAGTCACTTGACGCACTGACTACGCAGCTGCTTAATAACGCACCTGCCGCGCCCACTATAGGCCAGCAAGCCGACCCGCCGCCCCCCCGATGTCAGTGAGAACGCCGCCTCTCGCGAACTAGTGCGCCCACCGCAAAGGCCAGCCCAAGCGCCAGAAAGCCAACGCTTCCATCCAACTCGGGGACAGCTCTTACTGGCCGGGACGGCCGAACTGACGACGGACGTTGCTGAGGTCGCTGTGCAACTTGACTGCGCACTTGCTGCAAATGCTGCGCAAGTTGACTACGCACTTGCTGACCAGCCTGTGAGGCGCTCACCTGCACCTGAGCGCCGCTCTGGGCCAGCGCACTTCCTGAAAAAAGCAGGGCGAACGCAAGAAACGTCACAGAAATTTGTTTCATATATCGCCTAGCAAGGTACAGAATTTGGCACTACGCCAGCATCCTTTGAAAGATTACATTCTTAGTCAAAGTGCGTCAAGTCTGCGCCGGGGCTGCAACGTGAAAAATGCCAAGCATGTGGCAACGACCTCCCTCCACCAGCGTCTTGCCAGCAGACTCCCACGAGGATAATGTGCTGATTCAAGCCCGCTGAAAGACGCACCGAACATGCCCTTGCACCGCGCCGCCCAATGGTTCCTGCTGCTGGCCCTCAGTGCCTGCGGCTTCCAGAAGTCGCTGCCACCCGCTGAACTCCAGCAGCTGTACGCCGCGCCACTGACCCCACCCGACAAGCCACTGTGGGTCTTTCACATCGGGCACAGTCTGGTCAACCGGGACATGCCGATGATGCTGGAACAGCTCGCCGGCGAGGGGCATGAGCACCGGTCACAACTGGGTTGGGGCGCGACCCTCCAATCCCACTGGGAGCCTGGGGTGCCGATCAACGGTTTTGAACATGAGAATGCCCATGCGCGCTATCAGGATGCGCTTCAGGCCGTTCGCAGCGGCAACTTCGATGTGCTGGTGCTGACCGAAATGGCGGAGATCAGGGGTGCCATCAAGTGGTTCGACAGCCCCAAATACCTCCGCCGGTGGGCGCGCGAAGCCCGCACCCACCGGCCCAACATCCGCGTCTACCTGTACGAGACCTGGCACCAGCTGGATGACAAGGAAGGCTGGCTGGAGCGCCTGGACAAGGACTTGGGGCGCTACTGGCAGGGCGAAATCCTGGCCAAGGGCCTGGCCCATGGCGATACCGGCGGGCCGGTGCATGTGATTCCGGCGGGCCAGGTGCTGGCCCGGCTGGTGCGGGCCATCGAGGGGAGCCAGGGTGTGCCCGGCTTGCAGCGCCGCGAAGACCTGTTTGCGCTCAACCCGGACGGCACCCAGGACCAGATTCACCTGAACGACCTGGGCAACTACCTGGTGGCCCTGACCCATTACGCCGTGCTCTACCACCGCAGCCCGGTCGGCCTGCCGCACGAACTGCTCAAGGCCGACGGCACGCCAGCGGTGGCGCCTTCGCCCGAAGCCGCCCGGCTGATGCAGAAGACCGTCTGGGAGGTCGTTCGCTCCTTGCCACAAACAGGGGTATCGGCATCGGCGTCCTGAGCCCACAATCCAGCCTGTTCATCACTTACCAAGCAACTTGACACCATGGCCAAAGGCATGATCCTGGCAGCGGGCCAGGGAACCCGCGTGCGTCCGCTGACGCAGAAGACCCCCAAACCCATGGTCCCGATCCTGGGCAAGCCGGTGCTCGAGTACATCATCGAGCATCTGGCGCGCCACGGCATCCGCGAGATCATGATCAACGTGGCCTTCAACCACTACAAGATCGAGAACTACTTCGGCGACGGCCGGCGCTGGGGGGTCGAGATCGGCTACTCCTTCGAAGGCGCGCGAGAGCACGGCGACATCGTGCCGCGCGCCATGGGCTCGGCCGGCGGCCTGCGCAAGATCCAGGACTTTGGCGGTTTCTTCGACGAGACCACGCTGGTGATGTGTGGTGACGCCATCGTCGACCTGGACATCGGCGCCGCGCTGGACGAGCACCGCCACAAGCAGGCGCTGGCCAGCGTGGTCACGCTGGACGTGCCGCGCGACCAGGTGCAGAACTACGGCGTGGTGGTGGCCGACGAGCAGGGCCGGGTGCGCTCCTTCCAGGAAAAGCCCCGCCCCGAAGACGCCCTGTCCACCGCCGCCAGCACCGGCATCTACATCTTCGAGCCGGCGGTGCTGGGCCTGGTGCCGCCGGGCAAGCCCTTCGACATCGGCAGCGAGCTGTTCCCGATGCTGGTCGAGCAGGGTCTGCCCTTCTTTGCCCAGAAGCGCTTCTTCAACTGGATCGACATCGGGCGCCTGTCCGACTACTGGCTGGTGCTGCAGCGTGTGCTGCGCGGCGAGATCGCCCAGATGGAAATGCCGGGCAAGCAGGTGCGCCCGGGTGTCTGGGTCGGGCTCAACACCTCGGTCGACTGGGACTCGGTTCAGATCGAGGGTCCGGTCTACATCGGCTCGAACACCCGCATCGAGGCCGGCGCCCGCGTGGTCGGCCCGACCTGGATCGGCCATGGCTGCCACCTGCGGCCCGGCAGCACCGTCGAGCGCAGCGTGCTGTTCGAGTACACCCGCATCGGCACCGCCCAGGTGGCCAGCGAGCGCATCATGTCGCCCCAGTATTGTGTGGACCGGCACGGCAACACCCTCTACGTCGGCGACGAGCACACACCGATTGCCTGGGGCGACGCCCGGGCCTGAGCCTGCGGCCAGTCCAGCGCCGCGGCCTTGGGCGTGAACATCCACACGGCGGCGGCCGCTTTCGCCGGACCCGTCCGGCCTGTCAGCCCAGGCAAGGCCTGAGGTACCTATACTCCAGCGCCATGGTGCTGCCCAAGCGAACCCCCCGTTCCATCCTCAAGCGCCGCGGCAGCATTTCCACCGCGGTGCAGACCGTATTGGATCTGGTGGTGGTGCTCGGTCTGGCCCTGGCACTGGTCCACCGCCAGTACGGCGTCCTGCCGGCCGCCTATTCCGTGCTGCTGCTGTTGCTGGCCATCGGCATGCTGTTCGCGTACGACCAGTTCGGCGTCTATCGCAGCAACAGCAGCTTCGCGCGCAAGGCGCTCACCCTGCTCAAGGCCTGGTCGCTGGCCTTTGCCTTTCTGCTGGTCGTCGGCTTTGCCACCAAGCAGACCGACGTCTACTCCCGCCTGCTGCTGGGCCAGCTGTACGTCGGGGGATACGCCGTGCAGGTGCTGCTGCACTATTTCAGCCGCGAGATCCAGACCCGTGTCATGCGCCGCGCGGTGCCGGCCGAGAACGTGCTCATCATCGGCACCGGCAAGCTCGCGCGCTACCTGCAAGCCAAGATTTCGGGCAACCCCTGGCTGAACCAGAACGTGGTCGGCTGCCTGGAGCTGCCCGGCAGCCAGGCCCGCCAAAGCGGCAAGCCCGCCGCCTCGCTTTATCACAGTTCAGACTTCGCCGCGCTCAAGGAAGCCGAGGTCATCGGCAACCTGGAGGACATGCTCGACATCATCGAGCGGCACGACGTGCGCACGGTCTACTTCGCCATCCCGCTGGGCGACTCCGACCTGATCGAGGAGATGTACTTCCGGCTGCTGGACCGGCACGTGGCGGTGCACTGGGTACCCGACATCTTCTCGCTGCTGCTGGTCAACCACAGTGTGCGCGAGATGGCCGGCCTGCCGGTGCTCACCCTGTCGGAGACGCCGCTGACAGGCACCCGCCTGCTGCTCAAGGCGGTGGAGGACCGGGTGCTGGCCACGCTGATCCTGCTGCTGGTCGCGCCCGTGCTGCTGCTCATTGCCCTGGCCATCAGGCTCGACAGCCCGGGGCCGGTGTTCTTCCGCCAGGCGCGCAAGGGCTGGAGCGGCAAGGTGTTCCACATCTGGAAGTTCCGCAGCATGCATGTGCACCAGCCCGAGGGCGGCGTGGTGCAGCAGGCCACGCGCGACGACCCGCGCATCACCCGCGTCGGCGCCTTTCTGCGCAAGACCAGCCTGGACGAGCTGCCGCAGGTGTTCAACGTGCTGACGGGCGAGATGTCGCTGGTCGGCCCGCGGCCCCACGCCGTGCAGCACGACGAAGAGTATTCCAAGCGCATCGACGCCTACCTGGCACGCCACAACATCAAGCCCGGCATCACCGGCCTTGCCCAGGTGCGCGGCCTGCGTGGCGAAACCCGCGACGTCGAGCAGATGCAGCAGCGCATCGAGGCCGACATCGAGTACATCAACAACTGGTCGCTCTGGCTGGACCTGAGCATCCTGGTGCGCACGCTGGGGGCGCTGACGGGGAAGAACGCGTACTGAGGTAGTGGTGGGAGGTCGGGTGACCCGGTGCGAAGAACGGCCGACAGCGACATCGACTTTCTGGTGGACTTTCCCCCCGGCTACGACCTGTTCGCCCAGCGCATGCCCCTGGCCGACCAGCTGTCCCAATGGCTGCAGCGCCCGGTGGAGCTGGTGCCCGAGCACGAACTGAACCGGCACATTCGCGATCAGGTGCTGCGTAAGGTGGTTGAGCCATGAGCAAACCCTGGCGCGAAATCAGCGGGTTTCGGAACATCCTCGTGCACAACTACCTGGGCCATATCGGCGCCGAGACGGTGGCCACCGTCGTGAACCAGTGACTGGCCCCGTTGGCCCAGGCCGCCAGCGCCATGCTGGAAGCGGACTGAGAACAGAACCCCGAAGCTGAAATGGGGACAGGCCTGGTCCGTGTTCGTTCGGGAGCACACACGGACACTCGCGGCTCAGTCGGCCCAGCCGTCCAGCGGAAGGTAGCCCACCGGCTCACCCGTGCTGCGGTCCAGCAGCACCACCCAGTCGGTCGGGTGCTCGGTGGCCAGGGGAAGAAAGCCCAAGGCGTCGGCAGCACGGCCGCTGCGGCGCAAGGCCTGGTCGATGAGGGCGGACTGATCCGGGTAGCGGCTTTGCAGTTCGGCCAACGGCCGGGCGGCGGCGGCGGCCTGGCCAGCCTGCTCGGCGTAGGGCACCCAACGGTCGGGGCGGAAGGCGGGGTGGTTGCCGGCGAGGGACTGTTGGACGTTCTGCAAGAAGTCGGCGTCGGTACCTTGGGCCAGACGAACACCCAGCGGTTTCGGGCCGAGGAGGCTCAGGGCTTGGAGGTCCGGCGGTGCCTGCTCCAGAGTGCCCGGCATCAGGTCGGGCAGGCTGACAACGCGGAACAGGTCTTTTTCGTACGCCAGCCAGACCGGGCGCGCTTGCAGCAGGCTGTGCAGGCCGTAGCCCAGCGCTGCCAGCTGGATCAGCACCACCAGCCCGATGTCGCGAACGAGCTCGGCGCGCGGCTTGCGCGGGTTGTAGATGACCAGGGTGAGCAGCGGGCCACAGACCACATCCACCACCACGATGAGCCAGAACAGGCCCTGGCCACCGGACATTTCTCCATAGGGACTCGGGTACCAGAGACCGAACACGAGGGCGGCCACGGCCGCGGCCACCAGCAGGCAGATCAACAGGTGCTTGAGAGCGGCGCGACTGGCCGATCGAAGTCGAAAGGCGAAACTCATGTCAGCGAGACTACAACAGAAACGAAAAAGAGCGCCGTAGCGCCCTTTTTCTGGCCAACACGAAGGTCAGCGGCACTCAGACGGGGCAAACCGTGCCGGCAAGTCAGGAGCCGGAGCCGTGGGGGCAGGCGAAATGACACTTGCAACTGTCGCCGAGTGACACTGCCACTGGACAGCATCTGCAGGAGGGGTGAATGCAGCGGTCGCATCAGGGAGAGCGCCAGCTGCAGTGTAAGGTACGAGCACCAAAGATCCGTTGCCAGCACGAGCAGTGGTCGTGACCCTGATCTGACCGGTGGCCGCTGCGATGGCGATCGATGCCAAGTTCTGGGAAGCCGCAGGAGCGGTGAAACCAGCGCTGTAGCCCGCAGCCGAGTTGCGGCCAGTGGCCAAGATGTCGGCCACATTGACCTTCGCAGCCGATGCGGCCACCATGCCTTCCGACACACGGGCACGAACGGTGTAATCCTGATAAGCCGGCAGGGCCACGGCAGCCAGGATACCAATGATGGCCACCACGATCATCAGTTCGATCAGGGTGAAACCTTTTTGCATGGAACGCTTCATGAAACTCTCTCCTTGGTTGAAAACAGAATCCCTTGGGGGGTGTGGGCAGACGCGTTCTCTTTAGCAGATCGCGTGCCAACCCGAAATGGCCGGGTTTTTGCGCTCTATTTCACGCTTTATGGGTCCCGGGTGACAAAACGTGTCGGAACGGTGAACTGAGGGCTGACAAAAATTGTCAGGCGGGGCGGGCGCGACAGGATTTGTCACTGCCCAAGGACCTGCCCCGCGTTCAATGCCACAAACGCTCGGCGAGAACCGTTGGGGCAATGACGCGGTGCCGCATGGCTGCTTCTTCCAGCAGGCGTTGGTCGCCTGTGACCAGGATGAGGTCGGTGCGCAAGGCCAACAGGTCCCACAAGAACTGGTCACCGGGGTCAGGTGCAGGCGTCAAAGACCCCCTGGCTGGCGGCTTCAGCACGATCGCCAGGCGTGCCAGGTCGGTCAGCACGGTGTCGATTTGCTCGGCGGTCAGGCCGTGCCGCTTGACCAGACGCGGTCGAAGGAGCACAGCGCGGTATTCGAACAACAGGTCGGGCGAGAGTGCGAACGGAAATGCTGCGCCCAGCATGGCGTCCAGAATGCGCACCACCGGCGAGTCGGCCTGGGCAGAGAGCAGACCTGCGACGACGACGTTGGTGTCAATGATGTAGCAGGTGCTCACGGTGCGCGGCGAACAGCCTGGACTTCTTCCTGTGCCAGCGCCATGGCCTGGCTTGCGTCCAGTTGGCTGCGGACTCGGGCCTGACGCACCAGGTCAAGCGCCTGCTCGCGTGACTTGATGCCGTAGAAGTCCAGGCTCTCGTCAATCAGTTGCCCGATGGTCTTGCTGCGCTGGGCGGCGGCTTCTTTCAACGCACGGTAACGGGCTTCGGACAGGGTGATGGTCAGGCGGCTCATGGCATTCTCACATTGGTGCTAAAACACCAATATGTTAACGCAACTCATGCGTGGGCGCCAGACTGGGTGCACCAAACGCCGTTTCCGCTCATGCGTGGGGCGGGAATCCGTGGCAGCAGGAATTTCACTGGTGGATGTCCGCTTTCGCGGGCATGGCGGGGCCTGGATGTCCGTCTGCGCGGGCTATACCGAAAGGGTGGTTGCCGCCCGAAGCTGACGCGGGCGCCGGGAGCCGCCTTACAGCTCGAACTCCATGCCCGCGCTGAGCCAGCGGATGTCGTGGCGGACGTCGTTCTCGCGGTTGGGGGTGGCGTCGAAGCGCTCGATCTCGTTCATGATGAGCGCGGTTTCGGCCGGTTTGGTGTGGGTGATGTAGACCGGGAAGCGCCGGTCGCGAGCGATCTGGTCGAGCTCTTCGGCCAGCAGGCTGGGCGCCAGGTGCAGGCTGCGCTGGGCCAGGGCTTTCTCGCGGTCGCTGAAGGCGGTCTCGATGATGAGCATGGCCACCGCCATGTGGTTGACGCGGTCCCAGAAGGCGGGGTTGCGGTGGGTGTCGCCGCTGAAGACCCAGTGGCCCGAGGGCGAGTCGACCGCAAAACCGACCGCCGGCACGGTGTGCACCGCCGGCAGCACCTCGATGGCCTTGCCCCCCACCCGCACCTGCTCACCGACGCTGAAGCTGACAAAGCGCACCAGCGGCGTGTCGACGCTGGGGATGGCGGCGAAGTCGGGCCAGATCAGGTCGTTGAAGATGTGGGTGCGCAGCGCGGCGATGGTGCCCGGCAGGGCATGCACCTGCAGCGGCGGCGCGCCGGCGGCCAGGCGGCGGGCCGCCACCGCGTCGATCATCAGCGGCAGGCTGGCCACATGGTCCAGGTGCGAATGCGTCAGCAGCACGTGGTCGATGCGCGCCATCTCGTCGAGCGTGAGGTCGCCCACGCCGGTGCCGGCGTCGATCAGGACGTTGTCGTCCAGCAGAAAAGAGGTGGTCCGGCAGCCACTGGCAATGGCGCCGGAACAGCCGAGAACGCGTACCCTCATGGGTGACTGGGCCTGTCTGGTCGGTGGGCCGGCGGGGCCGGCGGGTTCATTTGTCGTCGAAGACCGTGGTGCCCGTCCAGGGGGCGTCCCGCGACTCCGTGTCCACAGAGGCTACCCGCTCGGCATAGAGGCGGTAAAGGACATTTTCCGCACTTGTGGCCCGCAGTTGTAACAGGGCGTCCCGGCAGGCGGCCCCGTCGCGGGCGCGCCACGCCGCCAGGGCCTGCTCCCACAGGGCCAGCTCGGCCGTCAGCGCCGGGTCGGCGCCGGCGGCGGGCGCCCGCGGCGTGAAAATGGTGACGGCTTCGGCCTTGCCCTTGACCTGCACCCGGTCCAGCGCCTGCCAGAGCCAGCCGGGGGCCTGCGCCCGGGTGGTCTCGCCGGCCACCACCGCAACCCCATAGACCTTGGACAGGCCTTCCAGCCGCGAAGCCAGGTTGACGGCATCCCCGACCACGGTGTAACTGCGCCGCAGGTCCGAGCCCATGTCGCCGACACAGACTTCGCCGGTGTTCAGGCCAATGCCGACCGCGATCGGGGGCAGGCCGGCAGCGGCGTGCTCGCGGTTGATGGCCTGCACCTCGGCGACCATCTCCCAGGCGGTCTGCACCGCCAGCGCGGCGTGCGCGGGCTCGTCCAGCGGTGCCCCCCAGAAAGCCATGACGCAGTCGCCCATGTATTTGTCGATGGTGCCGCGGCGGCGCCGGATGACCCGGGTCAGGCGGCTGAAGACGCGGTTGAGCAGGGCCTGAAGCTCGGTCGGCGTGAGGCGCTCGGACAGGCTGGTGAAGCCGCGCATGTCGCAGAACATGACGGTGAGTTCCCGCGTCTGGGCCTGCATGCTGTAGCGGTCGGGGTCCTTGAGCATCTCGTCGACCAGTTCGGGCGGCACGTAGGTGCCGAACAGCTGGGCCAGGTGGCGCTTGGAGCGGCTCTCGACCAGGTAGCCGTAGCTCATGTCGAGCACGAACACGAGTGCAATGACGAACAGCACGCTGGCCAGGGGCAGCACCAGGCCGTGGGCGCTGAACAGCCACAGGTTCAGGCCGACCACGGCCAGCAAGCTGGCGGCACTGAGCAGCAGCGCCCCCAGCGCCGACAGCCGGGGCAGCAGCAGCGCCAGCATCAGACCCACCAGCAGCACCTGCACCAGCTCGGCGCCGGGCGCGTAGTCGGGCCGCACCGGCAGGCGCTCGTCCAGCAGGCCGGCGATCAGGTTGGCGTGCACCTCGACCCCGGGAAAGGTCTCGGACATGGGGGTGGCGCGCAGGTCCATCAGGCCGGGCGCGGTGGTGCCCAGCAAGGCGATTCGGCCCTGCAGGCTGCCGGGCGGCAGGCGGCCGCTGAGCAGGTCGGTGGCCGGGACGTAGCGGAAGGATCCGCCCTGCGGGCCGCCGGCGCCCCGAAACGGCACCAGCACGGTGGCGCGCTCGTCCAGCGGGATCAGGCGCGCGCGCTCCGGTTGCAGCAGGCGCAGGCCGTGCACCGGGGCCGGCTGGCCGGGCAGGTGGGCCGCGGACGCCACCGGCGCCACCGCCGGGTCGCCCAGGGTCAGGCGAAGCACCGCCAGCGCCAGCGACTCGTAGTAGCGGCCCTGGTGCTCGGCCAGCAGGGGCAGCGAGCGCACGACGCCGTCGCTGTCGGCGATGGCATTGAAAAACCCGGCGCGCGGCGCCGCCTCGGCCAGCGCCGGCAGGTTGGCCCCGTGGCCGTCCCAGCGGGTGGCGCGCAGCTGCTGGCCCCGCAGGGCGTCGGCGGTGAACACGGGCGCGGGCAGCACGCCGCTGGTGCGGGCCTGGCGGTCGCTGGTGAAGTAGTAGCCCAGCACCACCGGACGATCGCGCAGGGCCTGCGCGAGCCGGGCGTCCAGGTCGAGTTCGGGCAGCAGGGCCTGCAGGCGCTGCGCCAGCGCCGGTTCGTCACGGGCCAGCGCCTGCAGGCGGGCATGGCCTGCGCTCTCGTCGGGCTCGGCAAACATCGTGTCCAGCCCGAGCACGCGCACGCCCTGGCGCTCGAACAGCTCGTCGACCAACGCGGCCACCCGGTCGCGCGGCCAGGGCCAGCGGCCCTGCTCGGCCAGGCTTTGCTCGTCGATGTCGACGATCACGATGCGCTCGTCGGTGCCCTGGGGCAGGGCGGCCTTCAGGCGCGCGTCGTAGATGATCTGGTCCAGGCGCTGCAGCGGCTCCATCGGCCACGCGCCCAGCACGTGCAGCAGGGCCAGCAGCAGCGGCAGCAGGGACACGGCCATGCGCGGGCCGTGTCTCAGAATGGCCTTCATGGGCCCGATCCGGGTCAGAAGCCCGCCACCGCAGGGCAGGCGGTGCGCATCACTGCTGGACGAACTGCATCTGGGTGCCGGCCAGCTCGATCACGTCGCCGTGGCGCAACTGGATGGGCTCGTTGCCCAGGGGCTGGCCGTTGACGGTGGGCTTGTTGGCCCCTTCGACCAGGGCCACGACGTAGCCGTGCGGGCGCTTGGTGATGGCGGCCACGGCGACGCCGGGTTTGCCGATGGTGGTGACCACCTTGACCAGCGGCACCTCGCGACCGGCGGCCGCACCCGACATGACGCGGATGGCGGCGGGGCCCGTCGGCCCGGCCGACTCACCCTGCGCGGTGTTGATCACCATGGTCTTCTCATGGCTCTCGGTGGTGCCGTCGTGGATGAACTTGATCTTGTACTTGCCGATTTCGACCGTGTCGCCGTTGGCCAACTGCTGTTTCTTGACCGCCTTGCCGTTGACGTAGGTGCCGTTGGTGCTGTTGAGGTCTTCCAGGAACACGTCGGCCCCCGACATCTGCAGCACCGCGTGCTCGCCGCTGACGGCCAGGTTGTCGATCACGATGTCGTTGTACGGTCGACGGCCCAGGGTCGTGCGGTCCTTGGTGAGCTGCACTTCCTTGATCACGACGCCGTCGATGGAAACGATCATTTTCGGCATGGCCGACTCCTCTGAGGACTTGTAGTACTGCGTGGATTCTAGGTGTTCGGGCGGACGGACGGTCAGGCCCCCAACATGCGCGAGAGCAACCCGCGGCGGACTGGTCGGGATCTGGCCTGCGCCAGTATGACCGAAATATTATCCCGTCCGCCGCAATCATTGGCCGCACCGACCAGCGCGCGGCCTTTTTCCTCCAGTGTGCCGGCGGTCACCAGCAGGGCGGCGATGCGCTCGTCGGACATCATGTCGTTCAGACCGTCGGAGCAGAACAGGTACAGGTCGCCGTCCTCGATGCGGTATTCGTTGACTTCCAGCAACACCGTGTCCTCGACCCCGAGGGCGCGGGTGACCAGATTGCGGTGGGTGGCGAACTGGGCCTGCTCGGGGGAAATCAGGCCGGCGTCGATCTGCTCCTGCAGCAGGGAGTGGTCGCGCGTGAGCTGCACGAACTGCCCGTCGCGCAGCCGGTAGCAGCGTGAATCGCCGACGTGGCCGATCATGGCCCGGTTCTTCTGGAACACGCCCATGACCAGCGTGGTGCCCATGCCAGCGTAGTGCGCCTCGGCGTTGGCGGCGTTGAAGATGGAGCGGTTGGCGTTGTCGATGCAGATTTCCATCGCCCGGCGCAGTTCGCGCGGGTTGGCATCGTGCCCGCCCTCGGCCAGCCAGCGGCCCAGCTCCGTCTTGACGTAGGTGGTGGCCATGGCGCTGGCCACCTCGCCCGCGTTGTAGCCTCCCATGCCGTCGGCCAGGATGACGATCTGGTTCTCCGTGTCCAGCAACACGGAGTCCTCGTTGTTTTCTCTCACCATGCCGGTGTCGGTGAGGCTGAAGTACTCGAAGTTCATGGAACCTGGGCTGTTGACTGCATTGTGCCGTTTTCTGGGAACGGGTCGACCGGCGGAACAGGCACGGAGCGGGCAACCTGGGGCGGGCCTAGGGTCTGCATGGCTTTCGGATTCTGGACAACGGCCTGTGCGGTTTCAAGCCTGCCTGTCGGATTCTGGCTGCATTTCGGCGGACGAAACAAAAAAAGGCAACGCATGCGTTGCCTTCTTCACGGCGCCGACGACTGCCTCAGGGCAGCCGTCGGGTCCGGTTGGGGACGGTTTACAGCAGCCCCTTGAGCAGGCGGCCCATCTCGGACGGGTTGCGGGTGACGGTGAACCCGCACTCTTCCATGATGGCCAGCTTGGCGTCGGCCGTGTCGGCACCACCGCTGATGAGCGCGCCGGCGTGGCCCATGCGCTTGCCGGGAGGGGCGGTGACACCGGCAATGAAGCCGACGATGGGCTTCTTCATGTTGGCCTTGCACCACTGGGCGGCTTCGGCTTCGTCGGGGCCGCCGATCTCGCCGATCATGATCACGGCGTCGGTGTCGGGATCGTCGTTGAAGGCCTTCATCACGTCGATGTGCTTGAGGCCGTTGATCGGGTCACCACCGATGCCGACGGCCGACGACTGGCCGATGCCGAGTTCGGTCAGTTGCGCCACGGCTTCGTAGGTCAGGGTGCCGGAACGCGAGACGACGCCCACGCGGCCCTTCTTGTGGATGTGGCCGGGCATGATGCCGATCTTGATCTCGTCGGGTGTGATCAGGCCGGGGCAGTTGGGGCCGAGCAGCAGCGTCTTCTTGCCGCCGGCGGCTTCCTTGGCCTTCATCTTGTTGCGCACTTCCAGCATGTCGCGGATGGGGATGCCTTCGGTGATGCAGATGGCCAGATCGAGGTCGGCTTCGACGGCTTCCCAGATGGCGGCAGCGGCGCCGGCGGGCGGCACGTAGATGACCGAGACGGTGGCGCCGGTCTGCTGGGCGGCTTCCCTGACCGAGCTGTAGATCGGGATGTTGAAGATCGACTCACCGGCCTTCTTGGGGTTCACGCCGGCGACGAAGCAGTTCTTGCCGTTGGCGTATTCCTGGCACTTTTCGGTGTGGAACTGACCGGTCTTGCCCGTGATGCCCTGGGTGATGACCTTGGTGTCTTTGTTGATGTAGATGGACATGTTCGTTCTCCGGGGCTCAGGCTTTGACGGCGGCAGCGACCTTCTGGGCGGCTTCGGCCATGGTGTCGGCAGAGATGATGGGCAGGCCCGATTCGGCCAGCATCTTCTTGCCCAGCTCTTCGTTGGTGCCCTTCATGCGCACCACCAGCGGCACGCTCAGGTTCACCGCACGGCAGGCGGTGATCACGCCGGTGGCGATGGTGTCGCACTTCATGATGCCGCCGAAGATGTTGACCAGGATGGCCTTGACCTTGTCGTTCTTGAGCATGATCTTGAAGGCCTCGGTGACCTTCTCGGGGGTGGCACCGCCGCCCACGTCCAGGAAGTTGGCCGGCTCGGCGCCGAACAGCTTGATGGTGTCCATGGTGGCCATGGCCAGACCGGCGCCGTTGACCAGGCAGCCGATGTTGCCGTCCAGGCTGATGTAGGCCAGGTCGAACTTGGAGGCTTCGATTTCGGCCGGGTCTTCTTCGTCCAGGTCACGCAGGGCCACGATTTCGGGGTGGCGGAACAGCGCGTTGGCGTCGAAGTTGAACTTGGCGTCCAGGGCGATGATGTTGCCCTTGCTGTCGCGGTTCAGGGGGTTGATCTCGACCAGCGAGGCGTCGGTGTCCATGTAGCACTTGTAGAGCTTCTGGCAGACGTCGATGAACTGGGCCTTGGAGTCGGCCGGCATGCCAACGCCCTGGGCCAGTTCTTCGCCCTGGGCCTGCGTGAAGCCGACCAGCGGATCGACAAAGACCTTGACGATCTTCTCGGGAGTGCTGTGGGCCACTTCCTCGATGTCCATGCCGCCTTCGCTGGAGGCGATGAAGGCCACCTTCTGCGTTCCACGGTCGGTCACGACGGACAGGTAGTATTCCTTCTGGATGTCGGCGCCGTCTTCGATGTAGAGGCGGCGGACTTTCTGGCCTTCCGGGCCGGTCTGGTGTGTGACCAGCTGCATGCCCAGGATGTCGCTGGCGCGGGCCTTGACGTCGTCGATGGACTTGGCCACCTTCACGCCACCGCCCTTGCCGCGGCCACCGGCGTGGATCTGGGCCTTGACCACCCAGACCGGACCACCGAGTTTCTGCGCGGCTTCAACGGCTTCCTGCACCGTGAACGCGGGAATGCCGCGGGGCACCGGCACACCAAACTGACGCAAGATTTCCTTGCCTTGGTACTCGTGAATCTTCATGAGGTCTCTCTCGGACTGGGGGTTGTTCGATCCTGCCGGCAGGCACGGCCGGAGAACCGGCGGTGGACATGGCAACCGACGACTGTATCATGGTGCGACGCACCATTTCATCATATAAGCGACCGCTTACATAATGCATAATTATAGGAAGCGGTCGCTGAACCCTAACTGACAGAAGGGCACGCCATGGCCAAGATTTTCATCGACGGCGAAGCCGGCACCACCGGCCTGCAGATCCGCGAACGCCTGCAGGCCATGCCGGTGATCGAATTGTTGAGCATCGCGCCCGAGCGGCGCAAGGACCCCGAAGCCAAGCGCGAGCTGATGGCGCAGGCCGACCTGGTGGTGCTGTGCCTGCACGACGACGCGGCCATCGAGTCGGTCGCGATGATCGATGGCCTGTCAGGCCACCGGCCGCGCATCATCGACGCCTCCACCGCCCACCGCTGCAACGACGCCTGGGTCTATGGTTTTCCGGAGCTGAGCGGCGAGCAGCGCGAAGCGGTGCAGAAAGCCGAGCGGGTGGCCAACCCGGGCTGCTACGCCACCGGCGCGATTGCGCTGCTGCGGCCGCTGGTGGACGCGGGGCTCCTGCCGCGCGACTTTCCGGTGTCGCTGCCCTCGGTCAGCGGTTACTCGGGCGGTGGCCGCGGCATGATCGAGGCCTACGAAGCCGGCACCGCACCGCTGCACGAGGCCTATGCGCTGGGCCTGTCCCACAAGCACCTGCCGGAGATCCAGCGCTACACCGGCATGACACGCCGCCCCATCTTCCTGCCGGCGGTGGGCAACTTCCGCCAGGGCATGCTGGTGCAGCTGCCGCTGCACCTGGACGAGCTGCCGGGCCGGCCCAAGGCCAGCGACCTGCACGATGCGCTGGCAGCACACTACGCGCCCAGCGCGGCCGCGGGCGGCTGGGTCAGCGTGTGGCCGGCCACGACCGACGGCAAGCTCGATGCCACGGCCCTGAACGACACGAACAAGCTGGAGCTGCGGGTGTTTGCCAACGAGGCGCACCGGCACGCGGTGCTGATCGCGCGCCTGGACAACCTGGGCAAGGGCGCCAGCGGGGCGGCGGTGCAGAACCTGCAACTGATGCTGGATCTGGAGCCCCCCCTGCGCGGCTGACGCCGCTTCCCCCCAAAGGGGGGACAACGCCTGTGGCCCGGCAAAGCCGGTTCCACGGCGTTCGCTGGACAAAACCCGCGCGCCGGATAGTCAACGGTGTTGGGCGCTGGTTCAGTCGTCGTCAGAACCGCAGACCACCCGCCGGATGGCGTCGGCGCCGAAGCCGCGCGAGGCCAGGAAACGCATCTGCTTCGCCCGACCGGCCGCGTCGGTGGCGGGTTCGCCGAACTTCTTGCGCCAGACCTCGCGGGCGCGATCGACCTCGGTGCTGCGCAATGCCTGGACCGCTTCGGCCATGGCCTCGGCGCTGATGCCCCTGGCCTGCAGCTCCTGCTTCAGCCGGCCGGTGCCCAGCCGGGCCGCGCGGCGGTGGATCAGGGAATCCACCACCCGTTGCTCGCTGATGAAGCCCTTGGCCTGCAGCTCGTCGAGCGCCCGGGCCAGTTCACCGGGCGACTCTTCATGCGCGGCGAGCTTTTTTTCCAGCTCGGCCCGGGAGTGCTCGCGGGCCGCGAGCAGCCGCAGCGCGCGCCCCTTGAGCGAGAGCTTCTGCAGTCCCACCGCTTACTCGGCGGCGTCGACCTCGACCGCAGCGGCCTTGCCCTTGCGGCCCTTGGCCGGGGCGGCTTCGGCGACGCCGTCCACCGGCAGCAGCGGCACGCCGAGCGCCTCACGCACCTTGTTCTCGATCTCGACGCGCAGCTCCGGGTTCTCCTTGAGGAACTCGCGCGCGTTGTCGCGACCCTGGCCGATCTTCTCGCCGTTGTAGGCGTACCAGGCGCCGGACTTGTCGACCACCCGCTGGATCACACCGAGGTCCAGGATTTCGCCCTCGCGGCTGATGCCTTCGCCGAACAGGATGTCGAACTCGGCCGTCTTGAACGGGGGCGAGACCTTGTTCTTGACGACCTTGACCTTGGTTTCGTTGCCGATCGCGTCCTCGCCCTTCTTGATGGTGCCGGTGCGGCGGATGTCCAGGCGGACCGAGGCGTAGAACTTGAGCGCGTTGCCGCCGGTGGTGGTCTCGGGGCTGCCGAACATGACGCCGATCTTCATGCGGATCTGGTTGATGAAGATGACGGTGCAGTTGGTCTTCTTGATGGTGGCCGTCAGCTTGCGCAGGGCCTGGCTCATCAGGCGGGCCTGCAGGCCGGGCAGGGAATCGCCCATTTCACCTTCGATTTCGGCCTTGGGCGTGAGCGCGGCCACCGAGTCGACGATGACCAGGTCGACGGCACCGGAACGCACCAGCGAGTCGACGATTTCAAGCGCCTGTTCACCGGTGTCGGGCTGGCTGATCAGCAGGTCGGGCACGTGCACGCCCAGTTTCTGCGCGTACTGGATGTCCAGCGCGTGTTCGGCGTCGACGAAGGCGCAGGTGCCGCCGAGCTTCTGCATTTCGGCAATGACCTGCAGGGTCAGCGTGGTCTTGCCGGACGATTCCGGGCCGTAGATCTCGATGACACGGCCGCGCGGCAGACCACCGACGCCCAAGGCGATGTCCAGGCCCAGCGAGCCGGTGGACACGACCTGGATGTCCTCGATGGCCTCGCCCTCGCCCAGGCGCATGATGGTGCCCTTGCCGAACTGCTTTTCGATCTGGGCCAGGGCGGCCTGCAGGGCCTTGGCCTTTTCGCTGGCGACGGCGGGGTTCTTGACGGCGGTGTCCATGGTGTGCTCCTGAGCGTGTGAGTGGGTAGTCGCTTCCCGCATGTGTTGTTGTGTACAGGCTGGATGCTTGAACAGGAGTTTATCGGGCCTTAGCTTCGGATCAAGCTAAAATTTGTTCAGTTTGCCTGACCAAATCAGGCCCTATCTGGTGACACCGGTGACCACTTCTCACGACGACCGCTGGCGCAGCAGCCACCTGGGCCGGCTGATGGGCGAGGCGCTGCGGCGCTTCGACGCCCGGGTGCTGCACCTGATGGCGCACGACGCCCATGTGCCGCTGGCCCTGTCGAATCTGGCCGCGCGCGACCAGATCGGCGCCGCCCACATCCACCTCACACGGCACCTGTCGATGCAGGGGTCGCGGCTGACCGAACTGGCCGCGCGCGCCGGCATGAGCAAGCAGGCCATGGGCGACCTGGTCGACCAGTGCGAGGCCTGGGGGTTGGTGCGGCGCGAAGCCGACCCGCTGGACGGGCGCGCCCGCCGCATTGTGTTCACCGACACCGGCCTGCTCTGGCTGGAGGCATTCCGGCTCGCCGTGGCGCGGGCCGAGGCCGAGTTCCGGTCCCAGGTGGGCCAGGATGTGGCCACCGTGGTGGCGCTCGGACTGGAAGCCTATGCCGGGGGCGACTGAGGGAACGGGACGGACAGGTGCGCGCAAACCCCGATGCGCCGGGCAGCCGGGAAGCCCTGCGCCCGCCTAAAATGGCCGAAAAACCGCGAGGAGACACGATGCGCATCCTGATAGCCGAAGACGACCAGGTGCTGGCCGACGGGTTGCTGCGCAGCCTGCGCGCCGCCGGCGCTGCGGTGGACCACGTGGCCACCGGCAGCGAGGCCGACGCCGCGCTGATGACCAACAACGAGTTCGACCTGCTCATCCTGGACCTGGGCCTGCCACGCCTGCACGGGCTGGAGGTGCTCAAGCGCCTGCGATCGCGCGGTTCGACCATGCCGGTGCTCATCCTGACCGCGGCCGACAGCGTGGAAGAACGCGTCAAGGGGCTGGACTACGGCGCCGACGACTACATGGCCAAACCGTTTTCGCTGCAGGAGCTGGAGGCCCGGGTGCGGGCTCTGGTCCGCCGCGGCATGGGCGGTACCACCAACACCATCAAGCACGGTCCGCTGGAATACGACCAGGCCGGCCGCGTGGCCACCATCGACGGCAAGATGGTGGAACTCTCGGCGCGCGAACTCGGCCTGCTGGAGGTGCTGCTGCAACGCGCCGGCCGCCTGGTGAGCAAGGACCAGCTGGTCGAGCGCCTGTGCGAATGGGGCGAAGAGGTGAGCAACAACGCCATCGAGGTCTACATCCACCGCCTGCGCAAGAAGATCGAGAAGGGCCCGATTCGCATCGCCACCGTGCGCGGCCTGGGCTACTGCCTCGAGAAGATCCCCGGGTGAACGCGCCAGCCGCTGCCTGAACGCCATGCGGCAGAAGCACTGACATGGCGACCGAGGATCGCGAGAACGAATCCCTGTCCTTCGGGCTGTTCCAGCGCGAGCAGCGCAGCCTGTTCGGCGAGATCCTGGACTGGATGCTCACGCCGCTGCTGCTGCTTTGGCCGCTGTCGCTGGCGCTGACCTGGTTTGTGGCCCAGGGCATCGCGAGCAAGCCTTTTGACCGCGCGCTGGAGTTCGACCTGCTGGCCCTGACGCAGTTCGTGGTCAGCCAGGAGGGTCAGGTGCGTTTCGACCTGACCCCGCAGGCGCGCGACCTGCTGCGGGCCGACGACAGCGACCTGGTCTACTATCAGGTGATGGACGCCCGCGGCGAAGTCATCAGCGGCGAGAGCGACTTCCCCCTGCCGCGCGACAACGTGTCGCCCGAACCGGGCCGCGTGCTGCTGCGCGACGACGTGCTGCGCGGTGACGAGGTGCGGGTGGCCTACATCTGGCTATCGCGCTTCGGCGATGGCCAGCGTCTGGTGCTGATGCAGGTGGCCGAGACCAAGGGCAAGCGTTCCACCCTGGCGACCGAGATCATCAAGGGCGTGATGGTGCCGCAGTTCGTCATCCTGCCGCTGGCGGTGCTGCTGGTGTGGCTGGCGCTGGTGCGGGGCATTCGCCCACTCAACGAGCTGGAGCAGCGCATCCGGGCGCGCAAGCCCGACGACCTCAGCCCGATCGAGGAGTCCTTCATTCCGCAGGAAGTGGCGCCGCTGGTGTCCTCCATCAACGACCTGCTGACGCGCCTGAAGACCTCGCTGAGCACCCAGAAACGCTTCCTGGCCGACGCGGCGCACCAGCTCAAGACGCCGTTGGCCGGCCTGCGCATGCAGGCGGAGCTGGCCCAGCGCGAAACCGATCCGATGGAAATCCGCGGTTCGCTGCAGCAGATCGCCCGCTCCAGCGCGCGCGCCACCCACACCGTCAACCAGTTGCTGGCACTGGCGCGCGCGGAAACCACCGGCCGCACCCTGCCGAGTGCCCGCATCGACCTGGCGCGCCTGGTCAAGGGGGTGGTGCAGGACTCGGTGCCGCGTGCGCTGGAACACGGCGTCGACCTGGGCTACGAGGGTCCCGAGGAAATGCCGGCGCACTGCCTGATCGAAGGCAACCCGACGCTGCTGCAGGAGATGGTGCGCAACCTGGTCGACAACGCCATCAATTACGTGGGACGGGGCGGTGTGGTCACCGCGCGCATGCTGCTGGACCGTTTCAGCGGCGTGCAGGTGCTGCAGGTGGAGGACAACGGCCCCGGCATTCCGGAAAACGAACGCGAGTTCGTGCTGCAGCCCTTCTACCGGGCCTTGGGCACGAACGTGGACGGTTCAGGCCTGGGCCTGGCCATCGTGCATGAAATCGTCCAGCAGCACGGCGCCACGCTGCAGATGGACGACGCCTTCCCAGACGGTCCCCGGCGCGGTCTGCGGGCCTCGGTGCGCTTTGCACCCAAGCCCGCCCCGAACGAAGAGG
The DNA here is from genome assembly GCA_937873395.1 of uncultured Burkholderiales bacterium. Taxonomy (GTDB): domain Bacteria; phylum Pseudomonadota; class Gammaproteobacteria; order Burkholderiales; family Burkholderiaceae_C; genus Hydrogenophaga. The sequence continues at coordinate 8,381 of CALMYH010000121.1, read as the reverse complement.
GCTGAGCCCGGTCAGGCAGTCCGCTGCAGGGTCTCGCCCAGCGCGTCGACCATCCGGTCGATCTCGGCTGCCGTGCTGATGAAGGGCGGCGCCAGCTGGATGGTGTCGCCGCCGTAGCGCACGTAGAACCCTTTGGCGAACATGGCCATGGCGATCTCGTAAGGGCGGCGCGCCGGCTCGCCCGGCACCGGCGCGATGGTGATGCCCGCGGCCAGGCCGAGGTTGCGGATGTCGGCCACGTGCGGCGCGCCACGCAGGCCGTGCACCGCGTTCTCCAGCACCGGCGCCAGTTCGCGCACGCGTTCCAGGGCGTTTTCGCGCTCGAGCAGGTCCAGCGTCGCGACACCCGCCGCGCAGGCCACCGGGTGCGCCGAGTAGGTGTAGCCGTGCGGGAACTCCAGCATGTAGTCCGGGCCGCCGGCGGCCATGAAGGTGTCGCAGATCTCCTGCCGGGCCACCACGCCCCCCAGCGGCTGCACGCCGTTGGTGACCTGCTTGGCAAAGTTGAGGATGTCGGGCGTGACGCCGAAGGCCTCGGCCCCGGTCCAGGCGCCCATGCGGCCGAAACCGGTGATGACCTCGTCGAAGATCAGCAGGATGTTGTGGGCGGTGCAGATCTCGCGCAGGCGCTGCAGGTAGCCCACCGGAGGAATCACCACCCCGGCCGAGCCCGACATGGGCTCGACGATCACCGCCGCGATGTTGGAGGCGTCGTGCAGGGCGATCAGGTTCAGCAGCTCGTCGGCCAGCGCCACACCGTGCGGCCCTTCGGCCGGTGGCATGCCGCGGTGGAAACTGCCGTTGGGCGGCTGGGTGTGGGGCAGGTGGTCGGCTTCGACGCCCTGGCCGAACAGCTTGCGGTTGGCCACGATGCCACCGACCGAGATGCCGCCGAAATTGACGCCGTGGTAGCCCTTGATGCGGCCGATCAGGCGGGTCTTGCTGGCCTGCCCCTTGGCCCGCCAGTAGGCGCGCGCCATCTTGAGCGCGGTGTCGGCCGACTCGGAGCCCGAGCCGGTGAAGAACACCCGGTTCAGGCCGGCGGGCATTTTCTGAACGATGCGGTTGGCCAGCTCGAAGGACAGCGGATGGCCGAACTGGAAGGCCGGCGAATAGTCCAGCGTGGCGGCCTGGCGGGCCACCGCGTCGACGATTTCCTGGCGGCCGTGGCCCAGGCCGGTGCACCACAGACCCGACAGGCCGTCGAATACCTGGCGGCCGTCGTGGGTCGTGTAGTACGCCCCCTTGCCGGCGGTGATCAGGCGGGGGTTCTGGTGGAACTCGCGGTTGCCGGTGTAGGGCATCCAGTGGGCCGACAGCCATTCGGCGTCGGTGCGTGCACTGGCTTGAAGGCGCTGGCTGTCGGTCATGTCCATGGGGAGCTCGCTGTCAGAGAGAGATGTCGGAGTCTGCCATTGTGCAAAGCCGGTATTCTTCGGAAAATGACACGATATGCAAGCCTGGTTGACGATTCATGCAAGTAAATGACAAACCCTGGCTCGGTCAGCTGGCCGATGTCGACCTGCGACTGCTGCGTGTGTTCCAGGCCGTGGCCGACTGCGGCGGCATGGCCTCGGCCGAGCTGGAGCTGAACCTGGCCATGTCCACCATCAGCCGGCATGTGAAGGACCTGGAGACCCGGCTGGGCCTGGTGCTGTGCCGGCGCGGACGCGGCGGCTTTGCGCTGACACCCGAGGGCGAACAGGTCTACGCCGCCACCCGCCAGTTGCTGGCCGCCACCGAGGTGTTCCGCAGCAGCCTGCACGACATCCACCGCCGCCTGGGTGGCGACCTTCACCTGGCCCTGTTCGAGAAGACGGCCACCAACCCGCAATCGCGCATCGCCCAGGCGCTGGCGCGCTTTCGCGGGCAGGCGCCGCAAGTGAACCTGCACCTGCATGTGGGGCCGATCGGCATGATCGAGCGCGGCGTCCTGGACGGGCAGTTCCAGCTGGGCATCGTGCCCGAGCACCGGCGCTCGGACAGCCTGGTCTACGACGACCTCTTTGGCGAAACCATGCAGCTGTATGCGGGGCAGGACCACCCCTGGTTCGAGGCCCGGAACCAGAGCCTGGACTGGGACGCCCTGCGCCGGCAGCCCCTGGCCGCCCTGGGCTACCACTCACCCAACATGGCGCTGACGCACCAGCGCCAGCTCGACCGCGCCGCCACCGCCTCCGACCAGGAAGCCGTGGCCACCCTCATCCTGTCGGGCGGCTACGTGGGTTTCCTGCCCGACCACTATGCCCGCGTGTTCGTGGAACAGGGGCAGATGCGCGCGGTGGCGCCCCGGGTGCTGCGCTACGACTGCCGCTTCAGCGCCATCCACCGCGCCTCACCGGCCCCCTTGCGGGTGACCGAGCTGCTGCGCCAGGCGCTGCGCGAGGCACACGCTGCGGGTCAGGCCGCGGCGGGCGGCTGGTAGACGTTGAGCTGCAGGCGCTCGCGCTCGATGGCGCGGGCCACCGCCGGCAGCGCGGCCAGGCGCTGGGACAGGTCCCAGGTGGCGGGGAAGGTGGTCGGGTCGATGCCGGCGTAACCGCCCCAGCGCAGCAGGGTCAGGGCGTAGGCGTCCAGCGCCGAAGGCCGGTCACCGCACAGCCAGGGCGAGGCCTTGGCAGCCATCGCCTCGATCTCGCCGAGCAGGCCCCGGTAGGCCTGCACCGCATGGGCCCGGATGGCCTTTTGCGCGGCTTCGTCGTCGGTGAACTTCTGCGGCATGAACACGTGGGTGAAGGTCGGGTGCACCGTGTTGTTCATCCACATCAGCGTCGACAGCGCCCGCGTGCGGGCCAGGCCCGAGGCCGGCAGGATGCCGGCCTGCGGAAACTTCGCATCCAGGTGCAGCAGGATGGCCACGATCTGCGTCACCACCTCGCCGTCGTCGACCAGCACCGGCACCTGACCGCGCGGGTTCAGCGCCAGGTATTCGGGGCTGCGCTGCTCGCCCTTGTGCAGCTTGACGGTCATGGGCTCGAACCCGGCGCCGGCCAGCTCCAGCATGGCGTGCGGCACGAAGGAACAGGCGCCGGGGGCGAAGAACAGTTTGAGGCTCATGGGGTGTCTCCTGGTTTCGGGGGTCAATTCAGGTGCTTGCCCAGCACACCGGCGATTTCGAACATCGTCACCTGCGGCTTGCCGAACACGGGCTCCAGTTTGGCATCGGCATTGATCTTGCGCTTGTCACCGGCGTCCTGCAGGCCGTTGGCCTTGATGTAGTCCCACAGCTTTTTTGTCGCTTCGGGTCGGGAGACGGCATCGCTGCCGATCACCGCGGCCAGCGCGGCACTGGGCTGCTTGCCACTGGCCGCCGTGGTCTTGCGGGGCGCCTTGGGCGCAGCGGCTTTCTTGGCCGCGGGCGCCTTTTTGGCCGCTGCCGACTTCTTCGCCGGTGCAGCTTTGCTTGCAGCCCCGCCGGTCTTGCGCGGCGGGTACTTGCTCTCGCGCGGCTCGAACTCGAAGTTGACCTTGCCCGCTTCCTTGTCCCAGGCCAGGAAGGCCTTGAAGGCGCGGCGCGTGCGCATCGAAACGAATTTGTCCAGCAGGTCGGTCTTGCCGGTTTCCAGCAGCTTGCTCATCTGCTCGCGCGCCACCGGCTGCTGCAGGATGATCTTGCCGCTCTTGAACGTGCAACTGGGCGTGGGTTGCGCGGCCGTGGGCACGGTCTTGCTGCAGACGTAGTTGGCCCCGTGCTCGAAAACCGGTGCGCCGCAGACCGGGCAGGCGCCCAGGCTGTCCTGGCCGGCAAAGTCGACCAGCTCGCCGGTCTCTTCGGCGTTCTTGTCGTCACCGAAGTCGAATTCCAGTTTCCAGTTCTTGTCGTCCTCGCTGTACTTGAGCGCCATCTCGGCCACGAAGGGCCAGCCGGCCTTGGAGCGAAAGCCTTCGAGCGGACCAATGTGTTTGTCGCGCACAAAGGCCTCGGCTTCGACGACTTCAAAGGTGCGGCCGGCCGGCGACTTGGTGAACGAGAAGCCGCAACCCTCGCTGTGACCGTCGGCGCCGGTGCAGGCGTAACGGCGGTAGTTTTCCTTCACCACCCCGCCGCAGTTGGGGCAGGGCGCGGCCAGCGTGGCGTAGTTGCCGGGCACGGTGTCGCGGTCGTACTCCTTGGCCTTCTTCACCATGCGCTCGGTCATGGCCGCGATCTCGGCCATGAAGGCGGTGCGGCTGAGTTTGCCGTGCTCCATCTGCGCCAGCTTGTATTCCCATTCGCCGGTCAGTTCGGGCCTGGAGAGTTCCTCCACCTCCAGACCGCGCAACAGGGTCATGAGCTGGAAGGCCTTGGCGGTCGGGATCATCTCCCGACCCTCGCGCAGCATGTACTTCTCGTTCAGCAGGCCTTCGATGATGGCCGCGCGCGTGGCCGGCGTGCCCAGGCCTTTTTCCTGCATGGCCTCGCGCAGCTCATCGTCCTCGATGAACTTGCCCGCGCCTTCCATGGCGCCCAGCAGCGTCGCTTCCGAATAGCGCGCCGGCGGCTTGGTCTTCAGGCCCTTGGCTTCGACCGACTCGGTGCGCACGGTTTCGCCCTCACGCACCGGCACCAGGTTCTGCCCCTTGTCGCCCTCTTTCGCGCCCTCCACGTCCTCGGCCGCTTCCTTGCCATACACCGCCATCCAGCCCGGCTTGACCAGCACCTTGCCTTCGGTCTTGAAGTGGTGAACAACGCGTGCCCCCACGCTCGCCACTTCGTGTGCTGCGCTGCCCCCCGAGGGGGCGCCTCCTTGCTTGGGGCTGCCCGGCGCTGCGGAGACCTTGCTGATCCGGGTCGTGACCATGAATTCGGCGCTGGGGAAGAACACCGCCAGGAAGCGGCGCACCACCAGGTCGTACAGCTTCTGCTCGGCTTCGCTCAGGCCGCTGGGCGCCTGCAGCGTGGGGATGATGGCGAAGTGGTCCGAGACCTTGCTGTTGTCGAAGATGCGTTTGCTGGGCTTGATGTAGTTGCCGTTGAGCGCGGTCAGGGCGTGCGGCGCCAGGTGCTTCATGCCGCTGTCGGCCAGCATCTCGAAGGTCTGCCTGACAGTACCCAGGTAGTCCTCGGGCAGGTGGCGCGAGTCGGTCCGGGGGTAGGTGAGGGCCTTGTGCCGTTCGTACAGGCTTTGCGCCAGCTGCAGCGTGGTCTTGGCCGAGAAGCCGAAGCGGCCGTTGGCCTCGCGCTGCAGGCTGGTCAGGTCGTACAGCAGGCCACAGGCCTGGGTGGTGGGCTTGCGCTCTTCGGTGACGCTGGCGGCCTTGCCGCGCACCGCTTCGACGATGGCCAGCGCCTCGCGGTGGTCCCAGAGGCGGTCGGCGCGCTGGTCGGCGTCGGCATCGTCGCCGGTGGGCTTCTTGAAGGCAGGGTCGAACCACTTGCCGGGGTATTCGCCCGCCTCGGCCAGGAAGCTCGCGTGGATTTCCCAGTAGTCGCGGCTGCGGTGGGCGCGGATCTGCTCTTCGCGCTCGACCACGATGGACAGCGTGGGCGTCTGCACCCGGCCCACGGTGGTGAGGAAGAAGCCGCCGTCGCGCGAGTTGAACGCCGTCATGGCGCGCGTGCCGTTGATGCCCACCAGCCAGTCGGCCTCGGAGCGGCTGCGCGCCGCGTCGGCCAGGCCCCGCATCTGCTCGTCGCTGCGCAGCTGCGCGAACCCGTCGCGGATGGCCTGCGGGGTCATGGACTGCAGCCACAGGCGCTGCACCGGCTTGCCCAGGCCCTGGTACTGGCCATTCTTCTGACCGCCGGCGTACTGCTCAATCAGGCGGAAGATCAGCTCCCCCTCTCGGCCCGCGTCGCAGGCGTTGATGAGCTGGCCCACGTCCTTGCGCTTGGCCAGCTTGACCACGGCCGACAGGCGCGATTTGGTCTTGTCGATCGGCTTGAGCTCGAAGAAGGGTGGCAGCACCGGCAGGTGGGCAAAGCTCCACTTGCCGCGCTTGACGTCGAATTGCTCGGGGGCGGCGATCTCCACCAGGTGGCCGACGGCCGAGGTGACCACGTACTGGTCGTTCTCGAAATGGTCGTCGTGTTTCTCGAACTTGCCCGCCACCGGCGTGAGGGCACGCACGATGTCCTGCGCCACCGACGGCTTCTCGGCGATCACCAGAGTCTTGGCTGAACCTGTGTTTTTCATTCTCTACAATCTGAGGCTTCGCGCGCATGCACACGCGTACACGCGCACGGGGGTAGGCGCGCACACGCGCGCACCTGCATGAATCAACCTTACCAAAAATTCCGGTCGTGAAAAAAACCCCTGGTTTTGCTTCGAGTCCCGGCCGCGCACCGTCGCGCCGAATCCAGGCGCGCCGCTCGGGCGTTCACGGCCGCGGTGTCTACGCCCTGGTGGACCTGGGTGAAGGCGAAACCCTGATCGAGTACACCGGCGAAATCATCGACTGGCCCGAGGCCCTGCGTCGTCACCCGCACGACCCGGCCCAGCCCAACCACACCTTCTATTTCCACATCGACGACGACCGTGTGATCGACGCCAACGTGGGCGGCAACACGGCGCGCTGGATCAACCACAGCTGCGATCCGAACTGCGAGGCCGAGGTGGAGAACGGCCGGGTGTTCATCCGGGCCCGGCGACCGATCCGGGCCGGCGAAGAGCTGTTCTACGACTATGGCCTGGTGATCGACGAACCCTACACGGCCAAGCTGAAGGCCGAGTACCCGTGCTGGTGCGGCGCCAGGAACTGCCGCGGCACGCTCCTGGCCCCGAAGAAGCGATGACCGACCTGCTCGCCCGCTCAGAGAACATCTGGCAGGCACTGGTGCCGCGGTTGCCGTCCTTCACCGTCGAAGTGCTGCCGGAGATCGACTCCACCAACACCGAGCTGATGCGGCGCGCCCGCGACGGCCTGCTGGATCCGGTGCTGCTGGTGGCCGAGCGCCAGACCGCCGGCCGTGGCCGGCTCGGGCGCGGCTGGCACAGCCGGCCCGGCCAGTCGCTCACCTTCTCGCTCGGACTGCCCATGGCCCCGGCCAGCTGGTCGGGGCTGTCGCTGGTGGCAGGGATCAGCCTGGCCGAACACCTGCACCCCGATGTGCGGCTGAAATGGCCCAACGACCTCTGGCTGCAGCAGCGCAAGCTGGGCGGCATTCTGGTGGAAACCGCCACCCACACGGGCAACGCCCCGGACGCGGCCGGGCGCCGGCTGGTGGTGGTGGGGGTGGGCATCAACATCGCCCGTCCCGACGCGTCCGCCCTGCCCCCGACCAGCACCGGTGCAGTGGCGCCGCCCCTGCCTCCGGCCGGTCTGGCAGAGGTGCTCATGGGCATCACCGCGGGCGAAACCCTGGAGCGGGTGGCCGTTCCCCTGGTTCATGACCTGCTGCGATTCGAGACCGACGGCTTCGCCGGCTTCCAGAACCGATTCGCCCGACTCGATGCCCTGGCTGGCCGCACAGTCCGGCTGTCGGACGGCGGCGAAGGACAGGCCTGTGGCGTCGATGCCGAAGGCGCCCTGCTGTTGGACTGCGCCGGTGTCACGCGCCGCATCACCAGCGCCGAGGTGAGTGTCCGCCCATGCTGAGATGGACCATCGTGGCGCTGGCCCTGGCCAACCTGCTCTACTACGGCTGGACCCAGGGCCTGCTGGGTGACACGCAGGGCAAGCAGCGCGAACCCGAACGGCTTCAGGCGCAGCTCAGGCCCGAAACCGTTCGCCTGGTGACCCCTCCGTCCAGCCCCCCACCGTCTTCCAACGGATCGCCATCCGCCCCGGCGCCCACGCCTGGGTCCGTGACTGAGCCCGACACCCGATGCTGGGTGGCCAGCGGGTTCAGCACGGCCGAGGCCGAGACCTTGCGCAATGCCCTGACGACCACAGGCCTTGCGGCGTCCGCCTGGCGCATCGAGGAAGTTCGCGTGCCGGGCCGCTGGATCGTCTACATGGGCCGCTTCAACCCAGAGCAGGTGGCGCGCAAGAAGGTCGAGTTGCGTGAGCTGAAAGTGGATTTCCGTGAAGTCAACATCGCGGCCGGACCGGGACTGGCCCTGGGCACCTTCTCCACCGAAGAAGCGGCCGAACAAGGCTTGCGCGACCTGGCACGCAAGGGCGTGCGCACCGCCCGGGTCGAAGCGGAACGACCCGAGACAGTCAGCCACGTGCTGCGACTGCCAGCCGTGACCGACGCCCAGCGCGCCGAAGTCGCGGGCCTGGGCGCCGCGCTGGCCGGCAAACCGCTGCAGCCCTGCGAGTAGGGTGCCCCCTGCGCCGCTTCGCGGCTTCCCCCCAGGGGGACAACGGCACGGTGGCCTCCCAAGCATGAAAAAGGCGCCCGAAGGCGCCCTTTTCAATGAAGGCCGGGGGACATCACTTCGCCACCACGCGGACCATTTCCAGGCACTTGTTGGAGTAGCCCCACTCGTTGTCGTACCAGCTCACCACCTTGA
>CALMYH010000120.1 GCA_937873395.1 uncultured Burkholderiales bacterium | reverse complement strand
CGGCCCCCCGACGGCAAGTGCATGTTGCCCGCCGTCCACCCCGGCAGACCTGGTCTGCCGGGGTTTCTTGTTTTGCGGGGTGTGTTCCGTGAACCGGCGACAATAGGGCTGTGTCCGGCACCGTCCGGGTATTGCCCGCCGTCCTTTTTCCGCCGTTTTCTCCACCTTCTGCCGTGAACCCGTCCAGTCCCTCCCCATCCGCCACCGTCAGCCATCTGGATTCCCTGACCGGAGGTGTTTTTTCGGCGCCCACGACCGCAGACAGGGCCACCCGCATCCGCGCCTGGCTGGAGGGTCAACCCTCTCTGGAGCATTTGCAGGAAGTGTTCAAAGAGTTGTCGCACCGCGATCGGGGAGCGGCCAAGCTGGTCAAGGAGCGGCTCGATGAGGTGCGCCGCCTGAAAGGGCAGGAGGCGCTGGCGATCGAATGGGCGCAAAAGGCACGCGACCTGCTGGCCCAGACCCGGCTGAACCTGGCCGACGCGCTGGCCTGGCAGCGGGATGCGGCCCGGGCCGGTGCGCCGCTGTCGCGCGAACCGCTGAACGAACTGAAGACGGCCCTGGCCGACCGGGTGCGTTCCATTGAGGACCTGCAGCACCGCATTCAGGTCGAGCGCGAGGCCGCATTTCTGCTGGCCCAGCGCATCGAGGTGCTGTCGACCAAGTCGTGGCGGGATGCGACTCAGGCCAGCGCATCCCTCGACGCCGATGTGTCCGCGTGGACCGCCCAGGCAGACAGCCTGTCCGGCGATCATCAGTGGGCCAGCGTGGATCCCCGTTTTGCCGGCATGCTCGAGACCTCGCGCAGCCAGCTGAGCCTGGTCTGGGAGGCTTTCCAGGCCGCGCTTGCCCAGGCAGTGGCCGCCGACGCCGACCCTCAGGCCCCGTTGCCCCAGGTGCCGGTCTGGGCCGAGGAGCTGCGTCAGGCGCGCGGCGAGGCGGCGCCGGAGACCGCCGCTGCGCCCGGCCGGCCGGCGGCCGAGCCCGATCCGGCCCTGGCCCAGGCCTTGCAGCGGCTGGAACAGGAGCTGGCGCAAGGCCATGGCAAGGCCGCACCCAAGGCGGCCGCCGAGGTGCGCAGCCTGCTCAAGGGGCTGGGGCGCCATGTTCACCGGGAGCAGGAGTCACGTGCCCACGCGTTGCTGGCCCAGGCGGGCGAGCTCGAAGGCTGGCAACGCTGGCGTGCCGACCAGTTGCGTGAAGAGCTGGTGGCCAAGGCCGAGGCCTTGCTGGCCGGGCCCGAAGGGCAGCGTCCGGGGGGGCGCAAGATCCAGGAAACCTTGCGCAGCTTGCGTGAACAATGGAAGTCCACCGACCACGGTGGCGCACCCAACCAGGCGCTCTGGAAGCGCTTCGACGAGGCCTGCAACCGGGCCCACAAGGTGGTCGAGGAATGGTTGACCCAGCTTCGCCAGCAGTCCGAGGCCCACAAGGCCCAACGCCTGGCCATCATCGACGAGGTCCGCGCCTGGATCGAGGTCCATCGGGAAGACACCGACTGGAAAGGGCAGGTACGAGCCCTGCATGGGTTCTCGGAGCGCTGGCGGAACGCCGGCCACCTGGGCGAGAAGCTGTTTGCCGAGCTGCAGGCGCAATGGAAGCAGGTCATGCACCAGGCGCACGAACGCCTGGAAGCGGCCCAGGCAGAGAGCACCGATCGTCGCCGCGCCCTGATCGAGGAAGCGCAGGCGCTGTCGGTGGCCGAGCAGTGGCGCATCGATGCGGTGAAGGACTTGCAGAAGCGCTGGCAGGCCGAAGCGCACGCGGTGCCCCTGGATCGCCGGCAGGAGCAAAAACTGTGGGACGCCTTCCGGCAGCCGATCGATGCGGCGTTTGCACGCAAGGACCAGGCACGCACGCAGGCGGCCGCGGCGCTCAGTGCGCACGATCAGGCGGTGATGGCCGCGGCGAAAGCGCTGGACGAGGCCACGGCGTCAGGCGACGCGGGACGCATCCGGGCCGCCATGGCCGCACTGGAGGCCCTCGTGGCCGGTCGTGGTGCGGCGTCGCCTGCTCCCGTTGCCGAGGCTGGTACGGCGCCGGTGTCCGCCGGTGAGGCCTCAGGGTCGGCGTCGGCGCCTCCGGCGGCGGCCCCCCGGACGGAACGACCTCTGGTGGCGGTACGGGGCGACGACCGCCCCGGCGGCCGACCGCAGGAGCGGGCCGTGCGGGAGGAAAGGCGCGATGGCCGCCGCGGCCCGGGTCGTGACACGGCCCCTGGTGGACGTGCACCCGGTCGCTTCGAGCGTGCCGACACGGCGCCCCGCGGTCCGCGCCTGGGCGATGCGGCGTTTCGGGCGCAGCGGCAAGCCATGGAGGCAGCGCAGGCGGGCCTGCGCAAGCTGGCGGCCCAGGCCCACGGCGAGGTGCTGACCCAGCTGCTGGCGGCCTGGTCCGACCGCGATCCGGAACAGCTGCCCGGTGCCCAGGTGCTGGGCACACGGGTCGGTGCGACCGGACGTTCGGCCTGGGCCTCGGCCTTGCGGGCCCCGGCGTCAGCTTCGGCTGGCCAGCCGCTGCTGCGGCTGGAAATGGCGGCCGAGCTGCCCACCCCGGCGGCCCATCTCGACGAGCGGCGCCAACTGCAGCTGCAGCTGCTGACCCGGCGCAACGAGCCCGGACCGGCGCAGACCTGGGTGCAGGACGTGGGCTTGGTGCTGCAGTCGGCGCACGATGCCGAGTCGGCGCGCCGCCTCCAGGCGGTGCTCAAGGTGCTGATGCGCCGCTGACCGTAGCGCCTCAGGGCGCCGTCTGCCGTCCTGACAGGAAGAAGGCGTCATACAGGTCCAGCAGGGCGGGGAACTCCAGACTGAAACGGGCCCGGTTCACGAAATACGCTTCGCTGGTGACGGCGAAGAACTCGGCCGGGTCCTTGGCCGCGTAGCTGTCCAGCCACGGGGGCGGGGCGCCGAAGCGCTCGGCCAGGGCGACCTGCTCCCGGAAGTGATCGTAGGCGACCTGCATGGTCTGGCGCCAGTGATCGGCCGCCGCCCGGGCGCTGGGCAGGCCGGCAAAGCCGGCCTGCAGGACCGGCGCACCGTCGGGTACGTCGGCGCGGCCCATGCCGCGCATGTCGATCTTGTGCACGAACTCGTGGATCACCACGTTGGTTCCCGAAGCCGCCGCCTGACCGGCCCGCGCGACCTCTTCCCAGCTGAGCATCAGCGGGCCGCGGTCCATGGCTTCACCGGCCAGGGCCTCCTCATACCGGTGCACGACGCCGTGCGCGTCCGTCACCTCCCTGCGCGCCAGCGCCGCTCCCGGTTGCACCACGATCCCCACGAAGTCGTCGTACCAGTCGAGTGCGCGGATGCGCCTGGCGACATCCGGGCTGCCCGGCGGTGCGGTCAGATGCAGCAGGGGCAGGCAGGCCTGAACGGCGATCGACAGGGCCATGGCGTCGGTGATGCGCAGGCCGTGCGCGCCATGAAACTCCTTTTCCTGCAGGAAGTGGGCGCTCAGCAGGCGCAGCTGCTGCTGCTCGTCAGCGGAAAGCCGTTGCAGAAAGGGCAGTTGCCCCAGGGTGTAGGACCACAGCCGGTCGGGAATCGGCAGGGTGTGGCGCCAGCGTCTCGGAAGCCAGGCCTGCAGGGCACGCCCCGCGCGGGACCAGAAGCTCGGTCGGCGCATCGCTTCTCAGGCGACGGCGAGCAAGGACAGCCGGTGCCAGCCCTGGGCGTCCAGGCGCAGCACCTCGGCGCGAGGCCTGGGGCCATGACCGGCCCAGTCGCTGAGCACCACCCGCGTGAAGCCCGGCGCCAGCTCGTTGTCACCCGGGCGGTGGGTGTGGCCGTGGATGAGGGTGTGGCAACCGGCATGCCGCAACCAGTCGAGGGCGGCCGGGACATCGATGTCGGCCCAGTCCTGAGGCTGACCCAGCTGGTGCTCGCGGCTCTGGGCGCGCAACTGGCGCGCCAGGGCCAGGCGTTCGGACAGCGGGCGCGAGAGCACGTCGGCCTGCCAGCGGGGGTCTCGGACCTGCCGCCGAAAGGCCTGGTAGCCGGTGTCGGCCAGGCACAGGGCATCACCGTGGCTGAGCAGCCACGTCCGTCCCAGCAGTTCCAGCCGCGTCGGGTCCTGCAGCGCCTGCATGCCGCAGGCCTGCAGCCCGCGGGCACCGAGCAGGAAGTCGCGGTTGCCGGCCATGAACCAGATGGGCTTGTGGCGGGCGTGATCGGCCAGCAGCCGGACACAGTCACGCCAGAAGAGCAAGGTGTCGACATCCTCGCCATCGAGCCCTGGCGTGGCGGGATCGAAGTCGATCAGGTCGTCACCGACCCAGACCTCAAACAGGTCGCCGAGGACGATCAGGGCATCGGACTGGCGGGCCAGCCCGCCTTGAAGATAGGCCCTCAGAGACGCCAGGCTCCCGGCGTCCCCGTGGTGCAGGTGCAGGTCGGAAATCAGGTCAACGGCCCGCCAGTGTGGCGCTGCCTGAAGCAGGCCCACCGGCGGCAGCGGCGACCCGGGTGCGGTCACGGGCTCAGAGCGCGACAGCCTTCTCGATCAGCACGTCTTCCTTGGGCACGTCGTCGTGGAAGCCCTTGCGGCCGGTCGCCACGCCTTCGATCTTCTTGACGATGTCGGTGCCGCCGGTGACCTTGCCGAACACGGCGTAGCCCCAACCCTGCGCGCTGGGTGCCGTGTGGTTGAGGAAGCCGTTGTCGGTCACGTTGATGAAGAACTGGGCCGTGGCCGAATGCGGGTCGCTGGTGCGCGCCATGGCCACGGTGTAGATGGCGTTCTTCAGGCCGTTGTTGGCTTCGTTGTTGATGGGTTTGTCGGTCGGCTTCTGGTTCATGCCCGGCTCGAAGCCGCCGCCCTGGATCATGAAGCCGGGAATGACGCGGTGGAAGATGGTGTTGTCGTAATGTCCCTTGTTGACGTAGGCCAGAAAGTTGGCGGTCGACTGGGGCGCCTTTTCGGCATCGAGTTCGAGCGTGATGACGCCCATGCCGGCGATGTGCAGTTCGACTTGCGGATTGGCCATGTTCATTTCTCCAG
>CALMYH010000119.1 GCA_937873395.1 uncultured Burkholderiales bacterium | reverse complement strand
AGCTCTGGATCGGTTCATTCTCGGTCTCGATTCTGCCTTCAAAGGTATGTCGTGAGTCTGGTTGAATAAATCGAATGCTGTATCCGGTGGTTCTCCGGGATTCTTATGAGTGAAATGCTTCAGATTCGGGTTATCAATCTGGACAGATCGTATGAACGCCTTGAGTTTGTCTCTCAGGGATTGAATTCGTCTGGTTTGAAGTGGAGTCGATTTCCGGCAATAGAGTTGCCGGAGTCCGGCTGGTCGGATCTTGAATTTTATGTCAAAGGCCAATCAAAGAGATTCTATTGGGATGATTTGTCTCGTGGGGAGTTGGGGTGCTTCTTGAGTCATTTGGGAGTGATGGAGCAGTTTTTGTCGTCAGATAAGACGCTGTTGCTGGATCTTGAAGATGATGTCGAGTTCACTGCTGAGTCCGCTCAATACTTGCTGAAAATACTGGATGTTCTGAATCATCCGGATTTTGGTTATTGGGATTGTATCAATCTGACTTCTGTATATGAGAAGAGGCGGCGTATCCTGATGGATTTTGGTGATTGGAAAATATTTCGCGCTTTTTGTTTTCCGATGCTTTCGTCCGGGATGCTCTGGAGTCGCCCGGGTGTTGAGCGATTTGTGCGACGTGTTGCAAGGGATGGTATATTTCTTCCTGTTGATCAGCAAGTTCGCTACTATTTGTCTGAAGATGGAGTCGGATTGTCACTCGACAAACCGGTTATCGGTCTGAGAAGTGTGTCTACCACCATTGGGGATCGTCGGGTGGGTCGTCCCAGGTATCCCGTTGCAAAGATGAAGCTCAGGGCTCACAATTATTGGCATTCTTTTCTTGCTCGGTTGTTGTATTGATTTTTTCAATTTCGACACGATGGCTGTCTCCAACCATTTTTCGGACTGTCGTGCAGGTCTTTGCGCTTGATTTGAACAAGGTCGGTGCCGGTGAACAGAGAGTTCACGGTGGCTGACGCACGTCTGGCGGTTTGCGTGGCGACACGCGGAAGGACCAATTCACTTCTTGTGTTGCTGAATGCGCTGGAGAGGATCCAGGCGCCGGTAGGTACCCAAACAGTCGTTGTGGTGGTGGAGAACGATCGGTACGGGTCTCTTCGAGAAGAAGTGCAACGGAGATCGCGGGCAGGACACAAGTTCATGTATGGCCTGGAGCCCAGGATGGGCATACCCTTCGCGCGAAATCTGGCCCTCCGACTGGCGATGACTGAAGGAGCGGACTACATCGCTTTCATCGACGATGATGAAGTCCCGGAGCACAATTGGCTGGCAGCGCTGTGGGATAAGGTCAGGACGGGCCAATATGATCTGGTGGGCGGTCCCGTCGAACCTTTTGTCAGTGACACCCCTCGGTCATGGTTTTCGCGACAGATTTGGTTTGGCCTGCTTGAACAGTCTGATACTTCGCGAAAAAAGGCGATGTGCAAGTCGCTCGATGGTCTCGAACATACCATTTTTGTACCCACCAGCAATTGGATGGTGCGCAGTGATTTTGTCAGGCAGCATGCTTTGGAATTCGATGAGTCGATGGGTTTCTCAGGGGGGACTGATTTGAAATTCTATCGCGAGCTGGTGCGAATCGGTGGGCGTGTCGGGTGGACCGATGCAGCTCTTGTCAAAGAGGGGCTCTCTCATGGTCGCCTTACCATTGGATATCAATACCGACGTGCGCGTGACCAGGCTGTTTCCAACTTTCATGTACGTCACCCGAGAATCACTGTTCCGCTGTTTTTCAGGGGGTTGATTTACTCTTTGGGGAAGCTGATAACGGCTTTCTTCTGGTTGATTCTGCTGCCCCTTTACAGAGGAAAGGCATTGCTTCGATCGGTGAAAGGGTTTGGGCAAGCGGTTGGCCGGTGGCATGCTATCCACAATAGGTACGCGGAGCACTATCGTACCGTCGTGTGAGTGGTGATTTTCGATCGCCGAGCAAATCACCTGACTTCAACGGCACTGTGCGCTGTTGGGTATGGATTCACTGATTTCTACCTGGGCTCATCAGCCACGGATTGAGCCTTCGGGGTGTTCCTTGATTTCGGGCGTTTCTCCCGCTCGCTTTGAACTGGGCAATCGGGCGTGGGAGTGATGGTCGCGAAAGTCACGCGGGAAAACAGAACCAATTCTCAATGCAGTCCCCGCTGAGCTAAGATCGTCAAGCCCTCCAGGCATGTGGCCCGACGCACCAAGGGTGCCTGCGATGGCCGCAGGGCCGGCCTGCCCGCGCCTTCTGTTGCTTCTGTGTCCTGGTCAATCACCTTTCCCGAATGTCTCTTCCTGATCGAGGCGCACTCGCGCTGCTCAACCTACTTCTCTGTGTCCGACATCTGCCCCAGGTCTTGCGTTTCCGGCGCAAGGTCGGCTACTTTCCCAGCATCGCCCACCCGCGCAGGTACCACGAAAAAATGCTCTGGCGCAAGCTGCTGGACCACAACCCGGTGTTCCAGGTGTTCTGCGACAAGTTGGCCACGAAGGACTACGTGCGAGCAGTCTGCCCGTCGCTGCAGGTGCCAGGGACCCTCTGGGTGGCCGATTCGGTGGCCGGTTGCCTTGCTCACCCCATGCCGCCTGGCACGCTGCTCAAATGCAGCCACGGTTGGAGAATGAACCACCGCGTCCGCGACGGGCAGAAGGACGTGGCCCATCTGATCGCCATGCTGTCTGGCTGGATGACGCACGCGCACGGCCGCAAGGACCATCAATGGGGCTATTGGGCGGTTCCCAGAAAGCTGTTTCTCGAAGAGGCCGTCGACCACGACGGGATCGACAAGCTGCTGGACATCAGCATCCGCTGCGTGGACGGGAACGCCTTTCTCGGCTCTGTTTCGGCCATGATCAACACCGAGAACATGCGAATCGGCTACTTCGACCGCGACGGTCAGCGCATGGGCTCGGGTGGTTTTGCAGGCACGGGCAAGGAGTTGCCCGCCGACTTCGAGTTGCCACAGGCCTTTTTCGAAGCGGTCCGCCATGCCGAATCGCTCAGCCGGGGGGTCGACTATGCGCGCTATGACTTCCTCTACAACGGCGAGACCCTGTTCGCCGGCGAAATCACCGTCTACCCTGCCGCGGGCCTGAACCGCAGCAGCGATGGCGTCCTGGAAAACATGGTCAACGACCTCTGGGACATCCGCCGCAGCTGGTTTCTCCGCGCCGAGCAGCGCGGCTGGAGATCCTGGTACGCCCAAATGCTGCAGAAGGCGCTGGCCGACGACGCTTCCCGCCCATCTTCCCCTCAGCAGACAGCAGCCTGAGCTCGAACACCATCCATGTAGCGTCTGGCTTCAGCCATGACCGCCTGGCCTGTGCGCGTCAGCCGGCCATGCCTGCTCACCACTTCGTGGCCGGCTTCGAAGTTTTCCGTGTCCGCCAGCCGTGCACGTTCGGCCTGCGTCCGCTCCTCGTCCGACAGCTCACCGGACTCCAGAAGCCTGGTCATGACCCAGTGCATGCGCGCCGACACGTAGGTGGCGTGGTAGATGCCGTCCATCGGGCGCGGGTCCACCCGCAGGGGCGATGTGTACAGTTCGTCGTCCTCGTTGAGGACCAGGGCCTCATCCAGCGAATGACCGAACAGCAGGCTGTGCCCACTCTCATGCGCCAGCACCTCCACCAGTTGCACGTTCGTTTCGTGTGACTCGATGTTCAGGAACAGCCCGCCCCACAGCATGTAGGACGAGCCGCCGTCGAACTGGTAGCGCGCCTGCCGGTCGCCCACCACCATGCAGACATCCCTGATCAGCCCGGAGAATTCGCTGGCCAGATCCGGCGAGACCTTCTGCAGGGTGGCAAAGGCTGTCTTGAAGCGATCACGGAATGCCAGCGCCAGCGATGGCGGTGGCGCTTGCAGGCCGAAGCGGGTCTGCGGGTCCGTGTCCATCAGTTCCTGGTAGAGCGCCGCCTGGTCGGCTGGCAGGTCGTCCAGCGCGCGCAAGACCAGCGGTCCACGGTGCTGCGGGCTGAGTGTGAGGCGTTCGGCCAGTTGCCGGGCATCGTCCGGTCGCTCCTCCATCAGGGCCAGGGCCAGCTTGTAGTACAGACCGAAGGTGTATGGCCCGAAGCGCGCGCCCGAACGCATGGCCGAGACGACCCGCTCCAGCGAGCCACCGGCGCCCAGGACATGGGCCGCCTGGGCCTGGATGTGCTCCAGGCTGTCCGCCAGCAGAGCGTGCGATCTGGCGTCCATCGCCCTGGCACGGGCGCCGTCGGGTTCAAAGTGGTGTTGCAGGGAGGTCATGGCCGGCACAATGCACAAAAAAGGCAGCATCGCTGCTGCCTCGTCCCGGAAGGGGAATGCTGGTGGAACAGCGACTGTTCAAACCATCTTGCCGCCGACCTTGGCGCCGATCTTGCTGCCCAGCTTCACAGCCACGCTTGGGCCGGTCGCCTTCATGCCCACCTTGCTGCCGAGCGAGGCAGGCATCTGGGGCTGGGCAATCAGCTTCATGCCGACCTTGGCCTGCACGCGAGCGTCGCCTTGCACCATCTCCCGGGCGGCCGGGCCATCGGTGGTACCGAGGATCTTGAAACCAAGCATCTTGGATGTGTCGAGGTTGACTGGGCTCATGGGCACACTCCGTACAATGGATTGAAAGTGGCCATGTTAGTGGAGCAAAGTCCGGAATGTCAACGGTGAAGGCAAAGGCTGTTCCCCTCGGCGGGGTCAGGGCATGATCTGTTTTGTGCTCACCTGGCCGCAGCGCACCCTCAAGCGCCTGCGCAAGATTCCGGGGTTCCCTCCGTACCAGATCTGGTCCTACGACGCCCTGCTGCGTGCGCGCAAGCTGCCGCACGCCACTTGGATCTTCACCGATTTCGACCGCTTGAGCAGCTGGGAGCTGGAGTTGGCCGCCCATGCCTGTCGCGAGCTCAGGGGGGCCGGCATGCGCGTGCTCAACGATCCGGCCTTGGCCACCGGCCGTTTCGACCTCCTGCGCTCACTGCACGGGTCCGGTTTCAACCGCTTTTCGGTCTGGCGAGCCAGCGAGTCGTCGTCGGTGGACCGGTTCCCGGTCTTTCTTCGGACCGAAGCGGCGCACCGCGGACCCTTGACCGACCTCATCGAGGACGCTGCCGGCCTAGAGCGAGAGATTGCGCGCGCGCTGGAGCAGGGTCACCCCCTGCGCAACCTCATGGTGGTCGAGTACTGTGCACAGCCCTTGGCCACCGGCCTGTTCAGGAAGCACGCGGCGTTTCGCGTGGGCGACCGCATCGTCAACACCCTGGCCGTGCATGACAGCCACTGGGCGGCCAAGTACGGCAAGCACGGGGTGGCCGACGAGTCCGTTTATCGCGAAGAGCTGGACAACATCGGCAAGGACACGCACGAGGCGGCGCTGATGCGTGCCTTCGACATGGCGCGGCTGGATTATGGTCGTGCCGATTTTGCTCTGGTTGACGGCTCGGTCCAGATCTATGAAATCAATTCGAATCCGACCATTGGCCGCACCCTGGAGCACCCCAGCCCTTTCCGGCTGGAATCGGCCCGGCTGGCCGAGGCCTGGCTGGTCGCCGCCTTCCATGGCATCGACAGCCCGCCCGGACCGGCCCTGCGCGTGGCCGACGTGCTGCTGCTCGAACAGCGCCGCCAGGACCGCTTCATGCTGCGCTCGCGCTGGGTCATCTGAGGCCACGCGACGCCTGTCCTCCGTGTCGGTCTCCTCTGCGGAGCGCGTTTGCCGGACACCATGATTCCCCGCCACCTGGTTCACATCGTCCCGTCGCAGGACGGACTGGCCCCGGAGCTGCGCGACAACCTGCAAGCGCAGTCCCGGGCCAATCCGGGGTGGGAACACCTCGTATTTACCGATGCGGACGCGCTTGCATTCATCGAAGCCCAATTCGAGCGCAGGTATCTTGACGCGCTGAACCGCATCGACCCGGCCTACGGACCCGCGCGCTCCGACCTGATGCGCTACCTGATCATGTACCGGCTCGGCGGCGTTTACCTCGACAACAAGAGCGGCGTGTCCCGTCCTCTCGATGACATCGTTCGGCCCGATGATGAGTTCATTGTCAGCCAGTGGTACCTCGAACCGGATCAGGCGAGGACAGGCTACGGCTTCCACCCGGAACTCTCCCGTGTTCCGTCCGGTGAGTTCCAGAACTGGGTCATCATCACCCGACCCGGGCATCCGTTTCTCGCGGCGGTGATCGAGGCCGTCGTCAGCAACATCGCGCGTTACTCGGTCAAGACTTTCGGCGTGGGCAAGGCAGGTGTCCTGCGCCTGACGGGTCCTATTGCGTACACACTGGCCATCGCGCCCATCCTGGACCAGCATCCGCACCGGCGTGTGTTCTGTCTCGAGGCCGGCTTGCTCTACGCAGCCAGTGGCCAGAGCCGGCGCCATGAACTGGTGAGCAGCCTGCACTACAGCCGGCTTCGGCACCCGGTCGTCACGCCAACCGATCACGCACCCGTGTGGACGCACTGGGCGTTTCAGTTCAGGAAGTCGGTTTTGCTGCGGGTGGCTCGCATCAAACACTGGAACCACCGGCGGTTGAGCCGGCGCAGGCAGCCATGACGCCAGGACCGGGTCAATGGGTGGTCTGCATGACCACCACGCCAGAGCGCCTGGCTTCGCCTTTTCTCCTGCGTGTGCTGGACAGCATTCTGGGCCAGCAGGGCGGGCCGTCGTTCCAGCTGCTGCTCTCCGTTCCCCGGGTTTTCGCCCGGACCGGGGAGGCGTATCCCGACCCCGGCTTTCTGCTCGACCGCTACCGGGACGGTCGTCTGCACATTCACCGCTGCCCCGACCATGGCCCGGCCACCAAGTTCCTCGGCCTTCGGACCTGGTCCGGACTGAGCGGCGCCGGGCTGACGCACGTCTACATTGCCGACGACGACGTCATCCTGCGACCGGGGGTTTTCCAGCGTGTGCAGGCCCGTGGCCGGCGGCCCTGGTGGCGTCCTGGCGGGCATGCCGCGACCACCGTCTGGGCGAACTCGGTCTCCCGGGTCGGTGGTCTTGATGTGGCCGAAGGTTTTGGTGGCGTGCTGATACCGGCCGGCTTCTTTCACAGGCTGTTCGGGCAGACGCGTTACCACCGGCTTTGGGATGCGCTTCAAGGCCGGGATCACCCCTGCTTTCCGGTCGACGACATGCTCCTGTCGCGTTTGCTGCACATGCACGGGTATCGCGTTCGGTCCACTGGCCTGGATGCCTTCCGCCAGATCATGGACCGGACCGCCACCGACACCCATCCGGAATGGTTCGAGCTGTGCAAGCACGGGCCGCCGCGCGATGGCGCCAATCGTGCCTGCCTGTGTGCAGAACTGCCGCTGCCCGACTGAACCGGCCCGGCCCGCCCAAGCTGCCACAATCCGGTTTTCGCTTTCCATGACAGGTCCGCTCTTGAGCCGCACTGCAAAGACGCCTAAGGCAGGTGGTGTTTCCACCCGGGAAACCTATTTCCGACTCCTGTCGTTGACCCGGCGGCACTGGCCCCTGTACGCCTTCTCGTTCGTGGGTTTTGTCATCTACGGCCTCAGCAGCGCGGCTTTCGCCCACATCATGAAGCTGCTGATCGATTCGATCCAGGCCGGTGAGCGTCGCGAACTGTTCTTTCCGGTCATGATCGTGCTGCTGTTCGTGGCACGCGGGGTGGGCAGCTTCCTGGGGTCGTACTCACTGGCCAGCATCGGCAAGGAGCTGGTGCACGACCTGCAGCTGCGCCTGTACGACACCTTTTCGTTCATGCCGGCACGCCGCTACGACGAGATGCAGTCCAGCGACCTGATCACCAAGGTCACCTACGGTGTGGGCAATGTGGCCGACTCGGTCACCACCTCGCTCAAGGTCATCCTGCAGGAAGGCATGTATGTGCTGGGCCTGCTGGCCTACATCTTCTGGCTCAACTGGCGCCTGGCCCTGGTCTTTCTGGTGGTCGCGCCGCTGATCGGCGGGCTGGCCGCCCTGACCGGCAAGACCTTTCGCCGCATCACCAAGAAGATGATCAACTCGCAGGGCCAGATCATCCAGTCGGCCACTGAGTCCATCCGAGGCTACCGAGAGATCCGCATCTTCGGCACCCAGCACCCGATGCGCGAGAAATTCCGCATCGCCAGCGACCAGTTCCGCCGGCAGGGGCGCAAGATGGACCTGGTGAAGGCGGTCAGCTCGCCGCTGGTGCAGATCATGGTGTCGATGGCCATGGCCTTCCTGATCTGGCTGGCGCTCAACCCGGTCACCGGCGGCACCATGTCGGCGGGCGAGTTCATCGCCTTCCTGCTGGCGGTGTCCATGCTGGTCAAGCCCATCAAGGACCTGACCGAGGTCTACAGCTCGCTGCAGCGGGGCATCGGCTCGGCCGAGGTGCTGTTCGACTACCTCGACCTGGAGCCCGAGACCGACGAGGGTGCCGACCAGCAGCCCTTGCGCTCGGCCGACATCCGTTTCGAGCACGTCTCGTTCGCCTACCAGCCCGAGTCCGGCCCTGTGCTGCGCGACGTGAGTTTCGATGTCCGGCAGGGCCAGATCGTGGCCCTGGTGGGCCGCTCGGGCGAGGGCAAGTCCACCATCGCCAAGCTGCTGCCCCGGCTCTACGAGGTCAGCGACGGCCGCATCCTTCTCGACGGCCGCGACATCCGCAGCTTTCCGCTGCGCACGCTGCGCTCGAAGATCGCCTTTGTCTCGCAGGACAATTTCCTCATGGCCGGATCCATCCGGGACAACATCTGTTTCGGCCAGGCCGACGTGTCCGAGT
>CALMYH010000118.1 GCA_937873395.1 uncultured Burkholderiales bacterium | reverse complement strand
TCGAACAGGTCGTTGGCCATGGCCTGGGTGCGTTCGCGGCTGCTGATGTGGGTGAACAGGGTCTGGCGCGTCACATAGAGCGAGCCCTTGGGGCCCAGAATGCCCGGCGCGAACGGAGCCACCGGGCCACTGGCGTTGCCGAAGCTCACCATCAGGCCGAAGGGCCGCAGGCAATCAAGCGAACCTTCCCAGGTGTCCTTGCCCACGGAGTCGTAGACCACCTTGACGCCCTGTCCACCGGTGATGTCCTTGACCCGCGCGGTGAAATTCTCGGTCCGGTAGTTGATGGTGAATTCGGCGCCGTGCTCCGCCGCCAGCGCACACTTTTCATCCGATCCAGCGGTGCCGATCAGCCGCAGGCCCAGGGCCTTGGCCCACTGGCAGGCGATCAGGCCGACGCCCCCGGCGGCGGCGTGGAACAGCACAAAATCGCCCGGCTCCAGGCCCTCGACCGGCTTGCAGCGTTTGAGCAGGTACTGCGCCGTCAGGCCCTTGAGCATCATGGCCGCACCGGTCTCGAAGTCGATGGCGTCGGGCAGCTGGCAGACGTTCATGGCCGGCATCACGCGCACGTCGCTGTAGCTGCCCGGCGGGTTGGCGGCATAGGCCGCGCGGTCGCCGATCTTCAGGTGGGTCACACCCTCCCCCACCGCCTCGATCACGCCAGCGCCCTCCATGCCCAGCGACAGGGGCAAGGGCAGCGCATAGAGACCGCTGCGCTGGTAGATGTCGATGAAATTCAGGCCGATGGCGTGGTGGCGGATGCGTACCTGGCCGGGGCCAGGTTCGCCCACTTCAACGTTGTCGAGCACGAGCTGCTCGGGTCCGCCATTGGTGTGGATGCGCACGGCGCGGCTGGTGAGGGTCATGAGGGTCTCCTGTGGGTTGGCACCGGCCAGCGCGGGGTGGCCGTGATCGGTCTTGAGGGGGCATGCTGCCACGAAACCGCATTTTCGCGTGCGCGACAGGCGCTTGCACCGCCCCGGCCGCAGGAATTGCCAGGGTTGTTACAGTGCAGGCCATGTCCGAACACGCGCCCCACCGCCTCACGCCAGGCACCGCCGCCCTGCTGGTCATCCCGCCCCTGATGTGGGCAGGCAACGCGGTGGTGGGACGGATGATGCAGGGCGTGGTGCCCCCGGTCACGCTGAACCTGCTGCGCTGGGTGCTGGCCTTTGCGATCGTGCTGCCACTGGCCGGCTGGGTGCTGCGGCGGAACAGCGGCCTGTGGCCCCACTGGCGGCGCTTTGCCCTGCTGGGCCTGCTGGGTGTGGGCCTGTACAACGCCCTGCAATACCTGGCGCTCAAGACCTCCACCCCCATCAACGTCACGCTGGTGGCGGCCAGCACGCCGGTCTGGATGCTGCTGCTGGGTCGGCTCTTCTTCAACGCTGTGGTCTCGCGCCGCGCGGCCACAGGCGCCCTGCTGTCCCTGACCGGCGTGGCGGTGGTGCTGACGCGGGGCGAACTGGGCGCGCTGGCCAGCGTGCGCCTGGTGCCGGGTGATGGGTGGATGCTGCTGGCCTCGCTTGTCTGGGCCTGGTACAGCTGGCTGCTGGTGCGGCCACCCGAAGGCGGCGACCCCACACACATCCGCACCGACTGGGCCGCCTTTCTGCTGGGCCAGATGGTGTTCGGCCTGGGCTGGTCCACGCTGATGACCGGAGGCGAGTGGTGGCTGCTGGCGGCCACGGACGGACCGGCACCGGCCATCCAGTGGGGCTGGCCGCTGGTGGCGGCGCTGCTGTACGTGGCCATCGGCCCTTCGGTGCTGGCCTACCGCTGCTGGGGGGCCGGTGTGGCACGGGTCGGCCCTGCCGTCGCCGGCTTCTTCTCCAACCTCACGCCGCTGTTTGCGGCCCTCATGTCGGCCCTGCTGCTGGGTGAGGCGCCACGGCTGTACCACGCGGCGGGCTTCGTGCTGATCGTGGGCGGCATTCTGGTGTCGTCCAGCCGGCGAGGCTGAGGCCCCTGTCTGAGTCTGGAGCCCTTCGATGAACCGACCGCTGACCGAGCTGGACGCCAGCGCCCTGTCCGAGGCCATCCACGCCCGCAACGTCTCCTGCGTCGAGGTCATGCGGACCTACCTGGACCGCATCGACCGCCTCAACCCGGCGCTCAATGCCATCGTCAGCCGCCGGCCGGCGGCCGATCTGCTGACCGAAGCCGCGCGCTGCGATGCCGAACTGGATGCCGGCCAGTCGCGCGGCTGGCTGCACGGCCTGCCGCACGCCATCAAGGACACATCGGCCACCGCGGGCCTGCCCACCACCTATGGCTGCCGCCTGCTGGCCGGCAACACCGCGCGCAACGACAGCCTCATGGCGGCCCGCATCAAGGCCGCTGGTGCCATCGTCATCGGCAAGACCAACGTGCCCGAGTTCGGCCTGGGCTCACACACCTTCAACGAGCTGTTCGGACTGACCCGCAACGCATGGGACCCAGCCGTCAGCGCCGGCGGCAGCAGCGGCGGCGCCTGCGCCGCCCTCGCTGCGCACCTGCTGCCGGTGGCCGATGGCTCGGACTTCATGGGCTCGCTGCGCAACCCGGCCGCCTGGCACAACCTGTTCGGTCTGCGCCCCAGCCAGGGCCTGGTGCCCTTCGGTCCGGGGCCCGAGGTCTGGATCAGCCAGCTCGGCACCGAGGGCCCGCTGGCCCGCAGCGTGCGCGACCTGACCCGACTGCTGGCCACCCAGGCCGGCCACGACGCGCGCGTCCCCCTGTCCTGGTCCGACCCGGTGCTGGGCAGCCTGGCCGAGCGCCTGCCCAAGGACGCCGGCCCGCTGCAGGGCCTGCGCATCGGCTGGTGGGGCGACCTGCAAGGCCACCTGGCCACCGAACCTGGCGTCCTGACGGCCTGCGAATCGGCGCTGGTGCGCCTGGCCCGCGCCGGTGCGCGCATCGAACCCCTGGCGCCCGGTTTCGACCCCGAGGCCCTGTGGCAGACCTGGCTGGTCTGGCGACAGGCACTGACGGCACCGCGCGTGGCAGCCGTGCTGGCATTGCCGGGTGCGAGGGAGCGGCTCAAGCCCGAGGCCCTGTGGGAACACGACCAGGCGCAGGGGCTGGGCTTTGCCGCATTCGAGCGGGCGTGCCAGGCCCGCACCACCTTCCTGCACCAGCTGCTGGCCGCATTCGAGAACCACGACCTGATCGCCCTGCCGGCCGCCCAGTGCTGGCCCTTCCCGGTGGAGCAGCGCTGGCCGCGCGAGGTTGGCGGGCGCGCCATGGACACCTACCACCGCTGGATGGAGTGCACCATCTACGCCACCCTGGCCGGTGCCCCGGCCATCAGCGTGCCGGCGGGCTTCCACCCCAACGGCCGCTGGCCCATGGGCCTGCAGCTGATCGCCCGGCCGCGGCACGATGCGCTGCTGCTGCGCTGGGCGGCGGCGTATGAAACGCTGGTGGGGGATTGGTTGGCGCAGCGACCGGGCGCGACCAGCATCCTGGGCCCCTGAGGCCACCACCGCGACCCCCCAGAAAAACCACGCGCAGTGGTGTCCCGCCCAAGACGTCTCGTCAGGGTTTTCCCTGTTCAACATTCTGATTGTTAACAATCTAATGTCAACAATTATCCAGCGCATTCGCTTGCGGTTCCCCTATTCATCTTTTCCGGAGTCTCCATTCATGAAGAAAGTCCACGCGGAAGTCAGCGGCAGCGTCTGGGAGGTTCCCGTCAGCATCGGTCAGTCGGTGGCCGAAGGTGATGTGCTGGTGGTGGTCGAGTCGATGAAGATGGAAATTCCAGTCGAGGCCCCGGCCGCCGGCACGGTGCGCGAGGTGCTGGTGGCCAAGGGCGACACGGTGTCCGACGGCCAGTGGATCGCCACCCTGGACTGAGAGGCTGAACCACCATGAAACCCGACGAACTCTCCCCTTCCCTGCTGGCCGACTGGGAAAGCGCGGTCGGGTTCCGGCTCTTCTCCGAACGCGAAGTGCCGACCCTGACCGTGCCCGAACAGATCGCTGCCTCGATAGGCGAGCGCATCCTTTCCGACCAGCTCATGCCGGGCGAACGCATCGGCGAGCAGGAGTTGGCCGACGAATTCGAGGTCAGCCGTGGCCCGATCCGCGATGCCCTCCGGATCCTGGAACGGGAAGGCCTGGTGACCCTGATTCCGCGCCGCGGTGCCGAGGTCACCGCGCTGACAGCCCAGGAACTGCAGGACCTGATGGAAATCCGCGTTGGCCTGTTCGAAATCGCGGCACGCAAGCTGATGGCCCAGCGCCCGGCCGACCTGCATGCCCTGCTCACCATGGGCCTGCAGCGGCTGGAGACTCTGGCCGTCGATCCGGACGGGGGCAGCGACTATGTCGAGACCACCTACCGCACCATGATCCTGGTCGGACGGCTCACCGGCAACCACCGGTTGCACCGGATGATGACCTCGATCTCGCTGCAGACCCTGCGTTACAGCAAGCTGGGCCTGGCTTCGGTGGAGCGGCGCCAGCGCTCGGTCGCGCTGCTGCGCGAGGGCATCGCAGCGACCGCACGCGGCGACGTCGACCAACTCGTGGCCGTTACCCGTCAGCGCATCGAGGAATCGGCCCAGCAGGCGATGCACGCGCTGCAGGCCGCCGGCCGCAACCGCAAGGTCCGCCCATGAACACGACCGCCTCATCCGCCACACCCACGTCGACCGGCCGGCAAGGCCCCCTGACCGACATCCGCGTCATCGAGATCTGCTCGACGATTGCCGGACCGGCCTGCGCCCGCCTGCTGGCCGACTTCGGTGCCGACGTGATCAAGATCGAACCGCCCGAAGGCGATCCAGTGCGCCAGATGGGCTCGCACCTGGGCGACGTCTCGCTGTACGCGGCCTCCATCCTGCGCAACAAGCGCTCGGTCACGCTGGACCTCAAGTCCGAAGAAGGCCGCGCCATCGCCCACGAACTGATCGCCCGGGCCGACATCCTGGTCGAGAACAACCGGCCCGGGGTCATGGAGCGACTGGGACTGGACTACGAAACGCTGAGCCAGCGCAACCCGGGACTGGTGATGGTGCGCATCAGCGGGTACGGACAGAGCGGCCCCTATGCCGAGCGGCCCGGCTACGGTGCCATCTGCGAGGCCCTCGGCGGCGTGCGCCACATGACCGGCGACCCCGACCGGCCACCAGCGCGTGTGGCCCTGGCCACCACCGACTACCTGAGCTCGGTCTACGCCGCCTTCGGTGCCATGGCCGCCATCCACGAGCGCCACCGGACCGGCCGGGGCCAGGTGGTTGACGTGGCCCTGTACGAGGCGGCCTTCACCCAGATGGAGCCCCTGGTGCCGGCCTACGAAAAGCTGGGCGTGGTGCCCATGCGTGAAGGCCCGAACCTCCCGTCCATGGCACCCAACAGCTCCTACCCGACCCGGGATGGCGGCTGGGTGCTGATCGCCGCCAACAGCCAGCCCACCTGGCGTCGCCTGGTGGCGCTGATGGCGCAGCCCGAACTGCTGACCGATCCGCGTTACGAGACCATCCAGGCGCGTGGCCGGCCCGAGAACATGCGCGCACTGGACGCCCTGATCGCCGACTGGAGCCGCCGGTTCGACGCCACAGCGCTGATCGAGATGCTGCGTACCGCCGAGGTGCCCAGCGGTCTGGTCTACACCATCGCCGACATCTACCAGGACCCGCATTTCCAGGCCCGGCAGATGCTGGCCCAGGTGCCTCACCCGCAACTGGGCCACACCACGCAGGCCGGCGTGGTGCCCCGCCTCTCGGCCAGCCCCGGCGCCATCCACCGCAGCGGCCCCGACCTGGGCGCCGACAGCCGAGACATCCTCAGCCGCGACCTGGGCCTGACACCCGAGCGCATCGACGATCTGCAAGCACGTGGCGTGCTTGGCCGCATCCTACCCACAACCCACACAGGAGACCCGACATGAACACCATCTTCACCCGCCGCCAGTTTCTCGGCCAGTCGGCTGCCCTCGGTGCCGCTGCCTGCACCGGCCTGTCACACGCCCAGAGCGGATGGCGCCCCAGCGAGATGGTGCGCTACGTCATCGGGGTTGCACCGGGCGGCTCGGTCGACCTGTATGCGCGTGGCATTGCCCAGGCGCTGCAGGACATGAACCTCGTGAGCGGTCAGACGGTGCTGGCCGACAACCGGCCTGGCGCCGCCGGCCTGCTGGCTTTGCAGCAGCTGCAACGCCAGCGGGGCAACGCCCACTACCTGGCCACCTTCCACACCGGCAGCATCGCCGGCCAGGCCACCGGCATGCTCCGCGCCGACATGCGCGAATTCGTCCCGGTGGCCATGATGGTCGAGGAGACCTCGCTGGTCGCGGTGCGCGCAGACAGCGACATCCGGTCCGCCGAGGACCTGGTGGCGCGGCTGAAAAGGGACCCCGCGTCCCTTCGCATCGCGGTGGCTCCGGTCCGCGGCCTGAACACCCACCTGGCCATTGCCAAGCCACTGCAGGCGGCCGGCGTCGCGGTCGACCGGCTGACAGTGGCCCCCTTCAGGTCGTCCGGTGATTCGATGACCGCCCTTCTCGGTGGCCATGTCGAGGTGGTTTCGGCCACCGTCCCCACGGTCATGCCGCACCACCAGGCGGGCCGCGTGCGCATCCTGGCCAGCGCCGACCCGCGGCGCGGCACCGGCGCACTGGCCAGCGTGCCGACCTGGCGCGATCTGGGCGTGCCGGCGGACTACGTCAGCTACAACGGGGTGTTGCTGCCTGCCGGCGTCGACGCCGAGCAGATCCGGTTCTGGGAAGACGCCCTGCGCAAGGTGTCGCAATCGGCCGGCTGGAAGAGCCTGGTGGAAAACTCGGGCAACCGTCCGGTGTTTCAGGGTTACGTCGACTCGCACCGCTACCTTCAGAGCGAACTGCGCGAGACCGAGGCCCTGGTGGCTCAGCTGAAACTGGGATGAGCATGAGCGGCACCCGCACCTTCGAGCCCTCGGGCGAATGGGAAGAAGAACTGCGCGAACTGCAGCAAAGGCGCCAGCACGCGCTGGCGATGGGCGGCCCCGAGGCGCTCGCCCGCTTCAAAGCCAGCGGGCGCATGAACGCGCGCGAACGCATCGACGCGCTCTGCGACGGCCACAGCTTCCGCGAGCTGGGCATGCTCGCGGGCAAGGGCCGCCATGACGAGCACGGCAACTACCAGGGCTCGGAACCGACCAATGCCATCGTCGGCACCGCGCGCATCGACGGGCGCAAGGTCGCCCTGCATGCCGACGATTTCACCCTGCGCGCCGGGTCGTCCGAGGCCACCATCGCCGACAAGTGGATCTACATCGAGCGCCTGGCCCACCAGCTGCGCATGCCCATTGTGCGGCTGGTCGACTCCGCCGGCGGCAGCGTCAAGCTGCTGCTGCAGATGGGCGGCACCAAGATCCCGGAATACCCGAGCTGGCCGGCCCAGGAACTGCTCAAGACGGTGCCGGTGGTCGGCGTCGCTCTGGGCTCCTGCGCCGGCCAGGGTGCCATCAAGGTACTGACCTCGCATTTCTCGGTCATGGTGCGCGAACAGGCCCAGGTCATGGCCGCCGGGCCGCACGTGGTGCGCCAGGCCTATGCGCAGGACATCGACAAGAACGAACTCGGCGGCCACCTGGTGCACCGCAAGAGCGGTCTGGTGCACAACGAAGCGGCCGACGAGGCCGACGCGCTGGCCCAGGTGCGACGTTTCCTGAGCTACCTGCCGCGCAGCGTGTTCCACCTGGCGCCCACGGTACCCCCCGCCGACGACCCCGACCGGGCCGACGACTGGCTCAAGAACGCCATTCCGCACGACCGGCGCAAGATCTTCGACCCGCGCAAGATCCTGGCGGCCATTCTCGACCGCGACTCGGTGTTCGAAATCGGCCGCTACCAGGGGGGATCGATCATCACCGCGCTGGCGCGCCTGAACGGCATTCCGGTCGGTGTGCTGATCAACGACCCCAAGATCCAGGGTGGCGCCATGACGGTGCAATCGGCCGCCAAAATGGAGCGGCACATCCGGCTGTGCAGCCTGTTCGGCCTGCCGGTGGTGAACTTCGTCGACCAGCCCGGCAACCAGACCGGACTGGAGGCCGAGCTGGCCGGCACCCTGGCCGGTGCCACCCGCGTGGGAGAAGCCCTGCACGAATGCCGTTCGCCCTGGGTCTCCATTTTGATGCGGCGCTGCTACGGCATGGCCGGCGCCCTGCACGCACCCAAGTACGGCGAGGCGCTGAACCTGCGCTACGCCTGGCCCTCGGCCCGCTGGGGCTCGATTCCGATCGAAGGCGGTGTCATGGCCGCGCACAAGAGCGAGATCGAGGCCGCGCCCGACCCCATGGCCAAACGGGCCGAGATCGAAGCCTATTACCTCAAGCTGACCTCGCCCTTCCGCACTGCCGAGAAGTTCGGTGTGCTCGACATCATCGACCCGCGCGAGACCCGCGGCATCCTGTGCGACTGGGTCGAGGACGCCTGGGAACGGGTCAAGGTCGACAAGGTGCTGGCCGGCGCCTGATCGCACCGTCGGCCCATGACAACCCTGCTCACCCGGGCCCGGGACCTGTTCCCGGGCCTGACCGTCTGCGCCGTGGTGGCCGTGGCCGCCACCTTCCTGTCGGCCCAGCACGGCGCCCCCGTCATGCTGATGGCCCTGCTGCTGGGCATGGCGCTGAACTTCCTCTCGCGCCAGGCCCCGACGGACCGCGGCATCGACTTCACCGCCCGTCAGGTGCTGCGCGTCGGTGTCGCCCTGCTGGGCCTGCGCGTCACGCTGGACCAGGTCGGCGGCCTGGGCTGGTCACCCTGGCTGATGGTGGTCAGCTCGGTGGCGGTGGTGCTGCTGGCCAGCGGCCTGTTGACCCGCGCGCTCGGTCTGCGCGCCGGGGTGGGCGTGCTCGCCGGCGGCGCGGTGGCCATCTGCGGCGCCTCGGCGGCCCTGGCCCTGGCCGCGGCCCTGCCGCGCCACCCGGACGCCGAGCGCGACACGCTGGTGACCGTCATCGGCGTGAGCGTGCTGTCCACCCTGGCCATGGTGCTCTACCCGCAGATCGGAAGAGCGTCGTGTAGGGAAAGAGTGTAGATCTCGGTGGTCGC
>CALMYH010000117.1 GCA_937873395.1 uncultured Burkholderiales bacterium | reverse complement strand
GCCAGAAAGGCACTCACCTCATACAAGGCTTCCAGCCGCGCCCGCTGCGCCTCGATGCGCTGCGTCTTGGCCTGCACCTTGGCTTCCAGCCCTTCGTAAAGACCCTGCAAGGTGGCCGCCATGCGGTTGAAGCCCCCGGCGACCTGGCCGAACTCGTCGTTGGTCGAGACCTGCACGCGGGCACTGAACTCGCCTGACTCCAGCTGTCGCAGACCCTGCCGCAGGTTCGCCAGCGGGTTGATGACGTACCGGTAGCCGGTGTAGACCATGACCACCGCACCGCCGATGGCCAGGGCCATCATCAGGAACTGGAACAGATTGAGCACGGCCGTCAGGCTGGCCAGCTGGCGCTCGATGGCGTTCACCAGGCCGTCGATGGCCTCGACAAAGGTCGCCGCCGCTTCCACCGAGTGCGAGCCGTGCGCGTCACGCTCGCCCAGCCATGCTTCGCGGCGTTGCTGCCACAGGTCCTGGACCTGGGCGAATTCGCGCCGCACTTCGGGATCCCAGGGGACGAACAACGGCCGTCCCGGGTCGCCGTCGCGCAGGAGCTGCAGGCTGGCATCGAAACGCTGCACCAGCCCGGCCACCTCGGCCGGCGGCAGTTCGGCCTGCACCGCGCTGTTGAGCCGCCAGGTCTGCATGCGCAGCCGCCCGGCCTCGTTGACCGCGGCCGCACCGCCTTCGAGTTGCCAGGTGACCCAGAGCGTCAGGCCGATCGAGGCCAGCGCCACCACCAGCAGCGCTGCGCCGATGCGGATCAGCTTGGTCGACAGGGAAGCGGTGGCACTCACAGCCGCGCATTATGGCCCTCGGACGCCACCAGGTACAGCCGGTCGGCGACCGCCTTTGAAGATTCATATAATATTCATCTTTTGTGATCCGAGCCAGGCCTTGACCTCACCGACAAGCACCACCCCGCGTCCGGCCACCCCGCCCCAGGGGGAGCAACCGGTCAAGATCTATCCGCGCACGGTGACCGGTCCTTATGCCTCCTGGCGCTGGGCCATGGTCTGGCTGACCCAGCTCTTCTTCTACGGCATGCCGTGGCTGAGCTGGAACGGTCGCCAGGCCTTGCTGTTCGACTTGAGCGAACGCCGCTTCTATGTGCTGGGTATGGTGCTGCAGCCCCAGGACTTCATCTACCTGGCGGTGTTGCTCGTGATCAGTGCACTGGCGCTGTTCTTCTTCACCGCCATCGCCGGCCGCCTGTGGTGCGGTTACAGCTGCCCGCAGACGGTCTACACCGAGCTGTTCCTCTGGATCGAGCGCCGCGTCGAAGGTGACCGCAGCGCCCGCATGCGCCTGGACGCGCAACCCTGGGGGTGGACCAAGCTCTGGCGCAAAGGCAGCAAACACGGGCTGTGGCTGGCCCTGGCCCTGTTCACCGGTTTCAGCTTCGTCGGCTACTTCAGCCCCATCCGCGAGCTGCTGCCCACGCTGTCGGCCCCGTCGGAAGCCCCCTGGCTCTGGTTCTGGGTGCTGTTCTACGCCGCTGCCACCTACGGCAACGCCGGCTTCCTGCGCGAGCAGATGTGCAAGTTCATGTGCCCTTACGCCCGTTTCCAGAGCGCCCTGATCGACATGGATTCGCTGGTCATCGCCTACGACACGGCGCGTGGCGAGTCCCGTGGTCCGCGCTCGCGCAAGACCGAGCACCGCAGCGCCGGCCTCGGCGATTGTGTCGACTGCACCCTGTGTGTTCAGGTCTGCCCGACCGGCATCGACATCCGCGACGGCCTGCAGAACGAATGCATCGCCTGCGCGGCCTGCATCGATGTCTGCAACGGGGTGATGGACCGCATGGGCTACGAAAAAGGCCTGATCCGCTACACGTCCGGCCGCGCCGTGGCCAGCGGCTGGGGTGCCCGCCAGATGCTGGCCCGCATCTGGCGCCCGCGCGTCATCGTCTACGGTCTGCTGCTGCTCCTGCTGGGCGGCGCCTGGTCCTGGAGCCTGAGTCAGCGCCAGGACTTCGACGCCTCGCTCACCAAGGACCGCGGCAGCCTGGCCCGTCTCAGCCTGCACGGAGGCATCGAAAACACCTACCGGCTTCAGGTGACCAACAACCGGGAACAGGCGCGCGATTTTGAACTGCGGCTGGACAGTCCCTACGGCGTGACCATCGACAGCGAGACCCGCATCCGGGTGCAGGCCACCGACGCCGGCGCGCTGCCGCTGCGACTGGTCCTGCCCGCCGAAGCCGCCGCCGCGCATGCAGGCCGGACGCTGGACCTGCACCTGATCGTGGTGCCGTCGGATTCGTCCGGCGGGACGCTCAGGCGTCTGCCAGCGCGCTTCACGGTTCCGCGCTGAAGCGGGGCCAGCCGGCGCGCACCACCGCGTCGGCCCGCTCGGGCGGTGGCAGCAGATCGGACAGCCTCACCTCGTCCAGCACCGACAGGTAGGCCGCCAGGGCTCCGCGCAGGACGCCCTTGAGTCGGCAGCTGCCATCCATGGCGCAGCGGTTGCGTGCCGGGTCAAAACATTCGACGAGATCGAAATCGCTCTCGGTCTGCCGCACCACGTCACCGATGACGATGTCCTGCGCCGGGCGCATCAGACGAATGCCACCGCCGCGGCCCCGCGTGGTCTGCAGGTAGCCGGTGGCCGACAAGGTCATCACGATCTTGGTCAGGTGGCTGTGCGAGATGTCATGCGCCCGCGCGATCTCGGCGATGGTCGGCGCCTGCGGGCGCTGCTCGCTGGCCGCGCAGTACATCAGCACGCGCAGGCTGTAGTCGGTCCATTGGGTCAGGCGCATGGCAAACGATCCTTTGACCGGACGAACGCAAGACCATCGTTCGATCGGGCTATTGGCTTGCGGGACAGTGTAGTCGACAATTCATGCATCTTATTTGAATCTTTGGAGAACCGACATGAGCACTTGCTCCCCCGATCGCGCCGAGCAGGCGCTTGGACAGATTGCCGTCGAACTGCCCGGCGCCACCGCGGTGTTCCGCCGACTCAAGCTCGATTTCTGCTGTGGCGGCCAGGTGCCCCTGGCCGACGCCTGCGTCGCCAAAGGCCTGTCGCTGGACGCTGTCAGCGCCGAGCTCGCCGCCCTTGACCGCCCGGTCAACCAGACCACCCCGGCCGATCCGCCGGCCCTGATCGGACACATCCTGGAGCGCTACCACGCCGTCCACCGCGAGCAGCTTCCCGAGCTCATCCGCATGGCCCGCCGCGTGGAAGCCGTGCACCGAGACCACCCCGAAGTCCCCGCCGGCCTGGCCGACCACCTCGAAGAGATGCAGGATGAGTTGCTGGACCACATGGCCAAGGAAGAGAAGGTCCTGTTCCCCATGTTGCAAGCCGGCGGATCGTCCATGGCCCGCTACCCGATCATGGCGATGCGCCACGAGCACACCAGCCATGGCGAGCAGCTGGAGCGCCTGATGGCGCTCTGCCACGATGCCGTTCCGCCGGCCGGCGCCTGCAACACCTGGCGGGCCCTCTTCAGTGGCATTGCCCAGCTGCAGAACGACCTGATCAACCACATCCACCTGGAGAACAACCTGCTGTTCCCGCTGTTCGAACGCGATGGAAATACCTGCTGCGGTTGAACGCCTTGCTGGCGTCGGGTATCCACCCGCCGGCACATCCGGTATACACACGGAAGCACCCCATGGACACCACACCCCGTCAGCACATCCCGCTGGTCTATTCCTGCTCCGGCTGCTCCAGTGCCGCACAGCTGGCCAATCATGTGGCGGTTCGGCTGGACCGCAGCGGAATCGCCGAAATGTCGTGCATCGCCGGGGTGGGCGGCGACGTGCCATCATTGCTCAGGCTGGCAAGCTCGGGCCGTCACATCATCGCTCTCGATGGCTGTCCGCTGGCCTGCGCCCACCACTGCCTGCGGCGACATGGCCTTCACCCCAGCCAGCACCACGAACTGCAACTCTACGGCGTGCGAAAGCGCCTGCATCAGGACTTCGACCCCGACCAGGCCGAGATGGTGCTGATGCGGGTGCGCGCTGACATCCAGCAATTGCTCCCTGCCTCCAGCGGCGGCTGACCCGGCTGCCGCTCGGGACTGCCACGTGTCAGCACCTCTGCACAGAAGCTCCCGCCGCCGACCTGCAGGACACGGACACAGTCGCGCAATACAATAAAAGGTTGCGGGCCACAGGCCCGGACAACCCGTGCAGGGCCGGTCCGGCCGATGGCACATACCCCTGACCGACCGACTTCCTTCCTGTTGCTGGAGCTTTCTGTGTTCATTTCTTCCGCTTACGCCCAGGCCGCCTCCGGTGGCGACGCCCCCTCCACCATGCTCAGCCTGCTGCCGCTGGTGCTGATGTTCGTGGTGCTCTATTTCGTCATGATCCGGCCCCAGATGAAACGCCAGAAAGAGCACAAGGCCATGGTCGAGGCCCTGGCCAAGGGCGACGAGGTGGTCACCGCCGGCGGGTTCCTGGGCAAGGTCTCCAAGATTGGCGAAACCTACATCGGCGTGGAACTTGCCGACGGTGTCGAGGTCCAGATGCAACGCACGGCCGTGATCCAGGTCCTGCCCAAGGGCACGGTGAAGTAACCACCCCAACCCCGCAAGGGCCCGCCGAAGCAGGCCCGTTCCCCCCGGTCAAGGGGGGCAATGCGAGCGGGCCGGCAGAGCCGGATCCGCCGCATTCTGGATCGAATCCGAACGCCATCGAAGGCTGATTGCTATGAACCGATACCCGCTGTGGAAGTACGCCGTCATCCTGGTGGCGCTGCTGATCGGCCTCGTCTACGCCCTGCCCAACCTGTTCGGCGAGTCGCCGGCGGTGCAGGTCAGTGCGGCCAAATCTTCGGTTCGGATCGACACCGGCACGGTCACGCGGGTCGAGCAGGTGCTGGCCGAACAGGGCATCGAGGCCGCCGCGATCCAGTTCGAGGGCAACTCGGTGCGCGCGCGCTTCGAAACCACCGATGCGCAGCTTCAGGCACGCGACGCGATCGACCGCGCGTTCAACCCCGACCCCTCCGATCCCAGCCACGTGGTGGCCCTGAACCTGCTCCCGCGCACGCCGGCCTGGCTGGCCGCCCTGGGCGCCTCGCCCATGTACCTGGGCCTGGACCTGCGTGGTGGCGTGCATTTCATGCTGCAGGTCGACATGGAAGCGGCCCTGACCCGCCGCGCCGACGTGCTCGCCGGCGACCTGCGCCTGGCCGCGCGCGAACGCGGCATCCGCCACGGCGGCATCAGCCGCGACCAGCAGACCATCGAAGTGCGGGCACGTGAGCCCGAGGTGCTCGAAGCCATGCGCCGCCTGATCAACGACCAGTTCGCCGAACTGCAGGTCAGTGACGCCAGCCTGGGCGAAGACCTGCGCCTGCGCGCCGGCATCACGCCCGAAGCGGCACGGCGCGTGCAGGAACAGGCCCTCAGACAGAACATCACCACGCTGAACAACCGCATCAACGAGCTCGGCGTGGCCGAGCCGGTGATCCAGCAACAGGGCGCCGACCGCATCGTGGTGCAATTGCCGGGCGTGCAGGACACCGCCAAGGCCAAGGACATCCTGGGCCGCACCGCGACCCTGGAACTGCGCCTGGTCGACGAAAGCACCGACGGCCTGGCGGCCGAGCGTGGCACCGGCCCGGTGCCCTTCGGGTCCGAACGCTACCTCGACCGCAACGAACGGGCCGTCATCGTGCGCCGCGAGGTGCTGCTGACCGGAGAGAACCTCACCGACGCGCAGGCAGGCTTCGACAGCCAGACCCAGGAGGCCGCGGTGCACCTGACGCTGGACGCCAAGGGCTCGCGCATCTTCCGCGATGTCACGCGCGAGAACGTCGGCAAGCGCATGGCCATCATCCTGTTCGAGAAGGGCAGGGGCGAGGTGGTCACGGCGCCGGTGATCCGCACCGAAATCGGTGGGGGTCGGGTGCAGATTTCGGGCGCCATGACCACCGCCGAAGCCAGCGACACCGCGCTGCTGCTGCGCGCCGGCTCGCTGGCCGCCCCGATGGAAATCATCGAAGAGCGCACCATCGGACCCAGTCTGGGCAAAGAGAACATCGAACGCGGCTTCAACAGCGTGCTCTGGGGCTTTGTGGTCATCGTGATCTTCATCAGCGTCTACTACATGCTGTTCGGCGTGGTATCGAGCATCGCACTGGCCTTCAACCTGGTGTTGCTGGTGGCCGTGCTGTCCATGCTGCAGGCCACCCTCACCCTGCCCGGCATCGCGGCCATGGCGCTGGCGCTGGGCATGGCCATCGACGCCAACGTGCTGATCAATGAGCGTGTGCGCGAAGAACTGCGCCGTGGCGCGGCGCCGCAGACTGCCATCAACGCCGGCTACGAAAGCGCCTGGGGGACCATCCTGGACTCCAACGTCACCACCCTGATCGCCGGCATCGCCCTGCTGCTGTTCGGATCCGGTCCGGTGCGCGGCTTCGCGGTGGTGCACTGCATCGGCATCCTGACCAGCATGTTCTCGGCCGTGTTCTTCTCGCGCGGGCTGATCAACTACTGGTACGGGCGCCAGCGCAAGCTCAAGACGCTGTCCATTGGCACGGTGTGGAAACCCGATGCCGATTCGCAAGCACCCGGCAAGGCCTGACGACCGACCCAAGGAACCCAAATGGAATTCTTCCGCGTCCGTCGCGACATCCCCTTCATGAAACACGCGTTGGCCCTCAACGCGTTTTCCACCCTGGCTTTTGTGCTGGCGGTGTTCTTCCTGGTCACCCGGGGCCTGAACCTGTCGGTCGAGTTCACCGGCGGCACGGTCATGGAGATCGCCTACGAACAGCCAGCCGACCTGCCAGCGGTGCGCCAGGTGATCACCCAGCTCGGCTACGCCGAGGTGCCGGTGCAGAACTTCGGCACCTCGCGCGACGTGCTGCTGCGCCTGCCGCCCATGCCCGGCATCACCTCCGGCCAGCAAAGCGAGCAGGTGCTGGCGGCCTTGAGGGCGCAGAACCCGGCGGTCGAATTGCGTCGCACCGAGTTTGTCGGGCCCCAGGTGGGCCGCGAACTGGTGGAAGACGGGCTGATCGCCCTGGCCCTGGTGATCGTGGGCATCATGGTCTACCTGGCGTTCCGCTTCGAGTGGAAGTTCTCGGTGGCGGCCATCGTGGCCAACCTGCACGACGTCGTCATCATTCTGGGCTTCTTCGCTTTCTTCCAGTGGGAGTTCTCGCTGGCGGTGCTGGCGGCGGTGCTGGCGGTGCTGGGCTACTCGGTCAACGAATCGGTGGTCATCTTCGACCGCATCCGCGAAACCTTCCGGCGCCAGCGCAAGATGACCCCGGCCCAGGTCATCGACCACGCCATCACCTCCACCATGAGCCGCACCATCATCACCCACGGCTCGACCGAGGCCATGGTGCTGTCCATGCTGTTGTTCGGTGGCCCGACCCTGTTCTACTTCGCCCTGGCCCTGACCATCGGCATCCTGTTCGGCATCTATTCGTCCATCTTCGTGGCGGCTTCGGTCGCCATGTGGCTGGGGGTCAAGCGCGAGGACCTGGTCAGGAACACCCCGAAAAAGGATGGCCCGGGCACCGATCCGGACGACCCGAACGCCGGCGCTGTGGTGTAACTGCCGACATGCCCGGACGCATGTCACGGCGACCGGGATACCCCGGGAGCCTCGGGGTCACTTCGTGTCATACTTCACGCATTGTGGCGTCCCCTGATCAGCACGTTTCTTCCCTGGCCAAGCAGGCGCGTGAACTCTTCGTCGTTCACGTGGGCCGCGCCCTTCCCGAACTGGTCAAGGCCTGTGACAACCGGTTCACCGCGCTTCTCGACCAGCCCGGGCCGGCGCGCGACATGCAGGAACGTCGCGACGGCTGGACCGCCTTCCAGAAACACCAGACCACCTGGCTGAACAACAGCCGCCGCGCCATCCAGCGCACCCTGCTGCCACGCTTCTCCGGCTCCGGCCAGCTGACCGTCTCCGGCGGCCTGGAACTGGTCACCGAAGGTGCCATCGACGACCAGATCCTTGCGTCCCGCCTTGCGATGCGCACGCTCGACAAATGTTCCAGCGAGCTCAACGAGTTGCGCCTGCGCATCCAGCACCTGGAGAAACGCCAGGAACTGCCCAAGGGCGACGTGCTGCTGCCCGACGTCATTGCGCGCATCCTGATCGACCAGTGGATCGATGCCCAGATGACCCGAGATGCCTGGGCGCTGGTCCAGGACGCGCTGGCACCGGTCATGACCGACCGCCTTCTCGACGCCTACAAGGCGGCCAACGAATTCCTCGTCAACAGCGGCGTGATGAAGGAAATCGACCTCAACGCGCTCGTCAAGCGCGCGCCGGGCAGCCGTACCGGGACCGCCGCCG
Organism: uncultured Burkholderiales bacterium; assembly: GCA_937873395.1. Lineage (GTDB taxonomy): Bacteria > Pseudomonadota > Gammaproteobacteria > Burkholderiales > Burkholderiaceae_C > Hydrogenophaga. The sequence goes on along the minus strand of CALMYH010000117.1, from coordinate 1,021 downwards.
ACCGGCGAGACGCTCCCACGCCGGCCGCTCCGGCTGGACAGGCTCACAGCGGTGCTGAAGGCCCACCAGCAGGTGGGGCCGGCAGCGCCGCCTTCGGCGATCCGGGGTCCAGCCTCGGAAGCGCACCTTCCTCGCTGCGTCGCGCCGGATTTGGCGTCCATGACGAGACGCGCATGATGACCGGGACCTCGCCGCTGGCCCGTGCGCGCCAGCGGGCCCAGGGTGTCATGGGGCGGCTCAAACGCCTGCTTCTCGACCGGGTCGGCGATGAGTTCGAGGCCACCCAGATTCTGGAGCCGTCAGCGCCCCTGCAGCAGGCGATCCAGCGCATCGCACCGGTCGTACGGACCGATGTGGGCATGCCCCTGAGCGGCAGCTCTGGCGGCAGTCTGCCGGTCATCGATGCCAGCCATGTGCATCGCGCGGCGCAGGCGCTGCGCGAACGCACGACCGAGCTCAAACAGGCGGCCGAGACGCCCAGCGAGAAAGCCACCATCGAGGTGGTGGCCCTCATGTTCCAGAGCATCCTGGCCGAAGAACGCATCCCGCCCAGCGTGCGCGTGTGGTTTGCGCGCCTGCAGATACCCGTGCTTCGGGTGGCGCTGGCCGAGCCCGAATTCTTCAGCGCCCTGCAGCACCCGGCGCGCCGCCTGATCGACCGCATGGGCTCGGTGGTGCTGGGCTTCGACACCGACGTCACCTCGGCCGCTCTTGAAGCCGAGATCAAGCGGGTGGTGCAAGTCATCGAGCAGTACCCGGAGACCGGCCGGCGCGTGTTCCAGCTGGTCTACGACGAGTTCCAGAAGTTCCTCTCCACCTACCTGAGCGAGCAGAACGCCGCCACCAGCAAGTTCGTCAGCGTGGCCCAGCAGGTCGAGCAGAAGGAAACCCTGGTCGTGCAGTACACCATCGAGCTGCGCAAGCTGCTCGATGACATGCCGGTGCGCCCCGAGGTGCGGGAGTTTCTGTTCAAGGTCTGGGTCGAGGTGCTGGCGGTGGCCAGCGTCAAGTACGGCCTCAA
>CALMYH010000116.1 GCA_937873395.1 uncultured Burkholderiales bacterium | reverse complement strand
CGGCACCATGGTCGCGGCTTCGTCATGGCTGACACAACGGGCCGGTGCAGGGCTTGACCCGTTCCATCCATTCCAGCGATTTCTCTGCGCCGTGCTTCAGATCTTTTGGGTGACCCTGCCTTTTTTTGCGCTGGTTCTGGCGGGGTTCGTCGCCGCCTACCGGCGCCTGCTGCCGCTGGAGGCGATTCCGGGTCTGAACGGCTTCGTGCTCTTTTTTGCGCTGCCGTGCATGCTGTACCGCTTCGGCTCGACCACGCCGATCGCCCAGCTGCTGGACCTGGTGGTGGTCGGCGTCTATCTGATGTGCGCACTGGTCATGGTGGGCTTCGCGATTGTGATGACGCTCAACCGCCGCATCCGCTGGAACGATGCGTCGCTGGGCGCCCTGGTGGCGGCGTTCCCGAACTCCGGCTTCATGGGGGTGCCCCTGCTCGTTGCATTGCTGGGGCCGCTGGCGGCCGGTCCGGCCATCCTGACCATGCTGGTGGACATGGTGGTCACGAGTTCGCTTTGTGTGGCGCTGTCGCGCCTGGACGACGGGCAGGGCCACGGGCGGGCCGCCATGCTCGACGCGGGCAAAAAGGCGCTCAAGGGGGTGGCCGCCAACCCCATGCCCTGGGCCATCCTGCTGGGCGCCCTGGCCTCCTACCACCAGTTCACGCTGCCGGGTCCGGTGGAGAAGACCGCGTGGCTGCTGGCCGACGCGGCCTCGCCGGTGGCGCTGTTCACCATCGGTGCCGTGCTCGCGCGCTCGCAAATCCAGGCCAGCCACCCGATGCCGATCTCGGACTACCTGCCGGTGGCACTGATGAAGCTGGTGCTGCACCCGCTGCTGGTGCTGGCGGTGGGCACGGCGGCGGTGCAGCTGGGCCTGCCGCTGGATCCGTTTGCCCTGACGGTGCTGGTGCTGGTGGCGGCGCTGCCGAGCGCCAGCAATGTGTCGCTGCTGGCCGAGCGGCTCGGCGCCGACAACGGGCGCATCGCCCGCATCATTCTGGTCTCGACCGCGGCGTCCTTCCTGAGCTTCTCGGCGGCGGTGGCCTGGCTGACCTGAGCATGCCCGGCGGTCAGGCCTGGCCGAGCATGCTGCGCCGCCGCATTGCGAGACACTATCGAATTGATCGAATTTATTGGATGGACTATTCGATAGGGAACTTCTAAAGTCAAGGCTCCACCCAACCAGGAGCCCTTCATGATGAAGTTCTTGACCGAACCCTTGGTTCAGGACCCGGACTGGCTGGAGACGCTGGCGGCCCTGGCCGCCGCTTTCTGACCCTCCGGGTCACCGGACACCCACCCCCACAGGAGAGCAGCCATGAGCAACCCCTCGACCGAAGCCAAATGCCCCTTTCACGCTGCCGGCGGCGCGCGCGCCACGCACGGTGCGCAGTCCAACGCCGACTGGTGGCCCAACCAGCTGAACCTGTCCATCCTGCACCAGCACCAGCCGGTGTCCAACCCCATGGACCCGGACTTCGACTATGCCGAGGCGTTCAAGAAGCTGGACTACCAGGCGCTCAAGAAGGACCTGGCCGACCTGATGACCCAGAGCCAGGACTGGTGGCCGGCCGACTACGGCCACTACGGCGGCCTGTTCATCCGCCTGGCCTGGCACGCCGCCGGCACCTACCGCACGGCCGACGGCCGCGGCGGCGCCAACACCGGCAACCAGCGTTTTGCGCCCCTCAACAGCTGGCCCGACAACGGGAACCTGGACAAGGGCCGCCGTCTGCTCTGGCCGATCAAGCAGAAATACGGCAACGCGATTTCCTGGGCCGACCTGTTCATCCTGTGCGGCAACGTGGCCATGGAGACCATGGGCTTCAAGACCTTCGGTTTCGGCGGCGGTCGGGCCGACATCTGGGCCCCCGAGGAGGACATCTACTGGGGTGCCGAGATGGAGTGGCTGGCCACCAGCGACAAGGCCAACAGCCGCTACAGCGGCGACCGCGAGCTGGAGAACCCGCTGGCCGCCGTGCAGATGGGCCTGATCTACGTGAACCCTCAGGGCCCGGATGGCAAGCCCGACCCGGTGGCTTCGGGCAAGGACGTGCGCGAGACTTTCGCCCGCATGGCCATGAACGACTACGAAACCGTGGCCCTGGTGGCCGGCGGCCACACCTTTGGCAAGATGCACGGCGCCGGCCCCGCAGAGCTGGTCGGTCCCGAGCCGGAAGGCGCGCCCATCGAGGAAATGGGCTTTGGCTGGATCAACCAGCACGGCACCGGCAAGGGGGGCGACACCACCACCAGCGGGTTCGATGGGGCCTGGAAGCCCAACCCCACGAAGTGGGACATGGGCTACCTGAAGGTGCTGTTCAAGTACGAGTGGGAACAGATGACCACGGCCGCCGGTGCCATCCAGTGGCGGGCCAAGAATGTCGAGCCCGAGGACATGATCGTCGACGCCCACGACCCGAACAAGAAGCACCCGCCCCACATGACAACGGCCGACCTGTCGCTGCGCTTCGACCCGGCCTACGAGAAGATCTCGCGCCATTTCCTGGCCAACCCTGACGAGTTCGCCGATGCCTACGCCCGGGCCTGGTTCAAGCTGACGCACCGCGACATGGGTCCCAAGAGCCTGTACCTGGGCCCCGAGGTGCCGGCCGAAGACCTGATCTGGCAGGACCCGGTGCCGGCCGTCGACCATCCGCTGATCGATGCCAAGGACATCACCGCCCTCAAGGCTCAGGTGCTGGCCTCGGGTCTGTCCGTGGGTGAGCTGGTGTCCACCGCCTGGGCCTCGGCCTCGACCTTCCGGGGCTCCGACCGGCGCGGCGGCGCCAACGGTGCCCGCATCCGCCTGGCGCCCCAGAAAGACTGGGAAGCCAACCAGCCGGCGCAGCTGGCCAAGGTGCTCGCCGTGCTCGAAGGCATCCAGAAGACCTTCAACAGCACCCAGAGCGGCGGCAAGAAGGTGTCGATGGCCGACCTGATCGTGCTGGCCGGTGGCGCCGCGGTGGAGGCCGCGGCCAAGGCGGCCGGCCACGCGGTGGAGGTGCCGTTCACGCCGGGTCGCATGGATGCCAGCCAGGAACAGACCGACGCCGAATCGTTCGCCGTGCTGGAGCCGGTGGCCGACGGTTTCCGCAACTACCGCAAGAAGACCTTCAGCGTTTCGCCCGAGGAGATGCTGCTGGACAAGGCCCAGCTGCTCACCCTGAGCGCACCCGAGATGACGGTGCTGGTCGGTGGTCTGCGCGTGCTGGGAGCGAATCACGGCGGCAGCCAGGATGGCGTGTTCACCCAGCGTGTGGGTCAGCTGACCACCGACTTCTTCACCAACCTGGTGGACATGTCGACCGCCTGGAAGCCGACAGGCGACAACAGCTACCTCGGGAGCGATCGCAAGACCGGCGCCGGCAAGTGGACCGCCACCCGGGTCGACCTGGTCTTTGGCTCGAACTCGCAGCTGCGGGCGATTGCGGAGGTCTATGCCCAGAGCGACAACGGCGGCAAGTTCGTCCGCGACTTCGTGGCGGCCTGGAACAAGGTCATGAACCTGGACCGTTTCGACCGGAAGTGATCCAGCGTTGATCAGGCAGGTGTCCTGCCTCTGCCCCCGGTGTCCGAACAGGCGCCGGGGGTTTTTCGTCGGGCGCCAATGGAAACGGCCACCGATGGTGGCCGTCGTGTGCCGTCCGTTATCCGTCGAACCTGGAGCACAGGCGCAGTGTGCCTGGGGTTTGTGAAACCGGCGTGACGGAGGCTCAGGCTCAGGTTCCGGGGCTGTCTGCCGATACCGATGACAAACAGTCAACGACCTGCGGGAGCCCTCCATGATTGCAGCGCCCATCCCAGACTACGACAGCCAGCGCCTCAAGGCGCTGCGCAAGTTGCTCATCCTGGACACGCCACCCGAGGAACGCTTTGACCGCATCGCGCAGTTTGCGCGCATGGAATTCGACATGCCCATGGCTCTGGTCTCGCTGGTCGACCGCGACCGGCAATGGTTCAAGTCGAACTTCGGTGTTGAAGTCGGGGAGACGCCCAGGGACATTTCCTTTTGTGGCCACGCCATCCTGGAGCGCAACATCCTTCTCGTCCCGGACGCCTTGAAGGACGAGCGATTCCACGACAACCCGCTGGTGGTGAACAAGCCCTGGGTCCGCTTCTACGCCGGCGCGGTGCTGCGCATGCCTTACGGCATGGCCCTGGGGACGCTGTGCGTGATGGACACCCGCCCGCGCGAGATGGATTCGGTCGACCTGGCCATTCTGGGCTCCTTGCGGGATCTGGTGGTGGAGGAGATGGTCAGGCAGGAGACGTCAGAATGGCAAACCTGATCATTTCCGGCCGGCTGCCTCGCATTCTGCTGGTCGAACCCGACACGCTGGTGCGTGGAACCGTGGCGGCGGTCTGCCGCGACCTGCAACTGGGCGACGTGGTCCAGGCGGTGAGTTGCGAGTCGGCACTCAGGGTCATGGCCGATGAGTCGCTCGATGCCTGCATCCTCTCCATGGCCGATGGCGAACAGTGCCTGTCCTTGCTGGCGAGACTGCGACAGGGCGAGCTCGGCTGTCCGGCCGACATGCCCGTGGCCATGACCGCTGCCGGCATCGATGCCGCCACCGCCGCCCGCCTCAAGGAGCTGCGCATACGGCGTTTGCTGCTCAAGCCGTTCAGGATCCGCGATCTGGTCGCGACCGTGGAGGCCTTGCTGGTGGCAACCGCGGTGCCCGGTTGAGCCATATGGGGTCCATCAACCGCTCGGCTCTGCGGTCACACGGCCAGCGGATCGACGTCCACCGCAAAGCGGATCAGTCCGCGGGCTTCGGGCAGGCTGCGTGAGGCCAGCAGGACCGGTTGCCAGGCCGCCAGGAAACGCTGCAACGCCGGTCGCGATTCCGACTCGACCAGCAGCTGCGCCCGTTCCACATTGGCCACCCGCTGGATGGCCAGCGGCACGGCCGGATACAGGGTGACGCGGTCGCTGCCGGGCAGCCCCCGCGCCGCCGTGGCAGCCCCATTGAGAAAAGCCTGCGCTGCCTGCTGGGTGCGTGCGTCGGCGCGCAGCAGGGCCTGAAACCCGAACGGCGGCATGGCCGCTGCCTCGCGCTCGGCCAGCTGCGTGGCCGCAAAGCCCGGGTAGTCGTGCCGGGCCAGGGCCTCGAACAGCGGATGCTGCGGATGCCAGGTCTGCACCCACATCTCGCTGGCGCCGCTGTGGCGGGCGTCCCGCCCGGCCCGACCGGCGGCCTGCATCAGCAGCGCAAACAGCCGTTCGGGTGCCCGGTGGTCGGCGGCGAACAGGGCCGCGTCGGCATTCACGCTGGCCACCAGGGTGATGCGCCGGAAGTCGTGCCCTTTGGCCACCATCTGGGTGCCTACCAGCACATCGATCTCGCCGGCGTGCAGCGCGTCCAGCTGCGCTTCCAGGCTGCCTTTGGCGCGCGTGGTGTCGGCGTCCATGCGCGCCACACGCACCGGCGAGCCGTCGGGCCGCTTCACATCGGCCAGCAGGGCGCCGATCTGCTCTTCGAGCTGCTCGGTGCCGCGACCGACGGGGGCGATGTCCAGGTTGCCACAGTCCGGACAGGCCCGTGGCACACGCTGCGTGAAGCCGCAGTGGTGGCAACGCAGCGTGCGGTCGATCTTGTGGAACACCCGGTAGGCGCTGCAGTGCGGGCAACTGCTTTTCCAGTCGCAGGCGCCGCAGGACAGCACCGGCGCATAGCCGCGGCGGTTCAGCAGCACCAGGCATTGTTCTCCGCGGGCGATGCGTGTCTGCATGGCGGCCAGCAGCGGCGGCGCAATGAGGGCGCCTTTGGGCTGGTGGTTCATGTCGAGCAGCCGCAGGGGCGGCAGCTGGCCACCGCCGATGCGCCCCGGCATGTCGACACGCTGGTAACGCCCCTGCAGGGCCGCGTGCCAGCTTTCCAGCGACGGCGTGGCGGATCCGAGCAGCACCTGGCAGCGCGCCGGCGCCGTTTCCCGCCCGTCGCCGTTCGCCCCTTCGTCCGGGCCGTCGCTTTCCTGTCGCGCCCGGTAGATGGCCAGGTCGCGGGCCGAGTAGCGCGCGCCATCCTGGCTCTTGTAGCTGGGGTCGTGTTCCTCGTCGACCACGATCAGGCGCAGGCCAGGCAGGCTGGCGAAGACGGCCATGCGCGTACCCAGCACGATGCGGGCCTGTCCGGCGTGGGCGGCCAGCCAGGACTGCAGGCGCTGCGGCGGCGTCATGCCGCTGTGCATGCAGACCAGCGCGCCCCGGCCGAAGCCGGCTTCGAAGCGGGCGCGAAAACGCGATTCGAGCTGCGGTGTGAGGTTGATCTCCGGCACCATGACCAGCACCTGGGCTCCGGGGTCGGCCGCGAGCGCCCGCTCGGTGGCCTGCAGGTAGACCTCTGTCTTGCCACTGCCGGTGGCACCATGGAGCAGCACCGGTCGACGGGCCAGGGCCAGGGCGGCCAGGGCATTCTTCTGCTCGTCGCTGAGTTCGGGCACTGTGCCTGCGGCAGCGGCAGCACCGCCTTCATGGGGGATGTCGGCTCGGGTTTTGGCCAGACGCTTCAGCCGGCGCTGGAGCTGGGTGTCGTCGAGATCGCGCAAGGCCGGCGGCAGGGCCGAGAGCGCCAGCTCGCCCAGGCTGCGCTGGTAGTAGCGGGCGGCAAAACCGATCAGTTGCCGCCAGCCGGCAGACAGCGGGGGCAGGCCCTGCAGGACAGCGCCCACGGGGCGGGCCAGGGCCGGATCGAGCCCCTCGGCCGGCCGATCGGGGCAACTCCAGACCACGCCCAGCACCTCTCGCGAACCCAGGGGCACGCGCACCAGTGAACCGGGCGCAAGCGCAGACTCACTTCGGTAGCTCAGGGTGGGCGTCAGTCCGCCATGGGCCGGTGTGGCGACCGCCACGGTGGGCCAAAAGCTCATTTTGCGGGGCTTTTCTTCGGTTCAACTGTCGAAAATGGCGCTAAGTGCTTGATTTGGCATCGCTTCCTGCGCTGTCCAGAGAAACTGTGGATAACTTTGTTGATAGTTGTTCCCGGCCGGTCTGGAAGCCTTGAAAATCAAGGCCTTGCTTAAATTGCCTAGAAAAAAAGCAGAAAACAAACCCCAATCAAATCAACAGCTTACGATGATGGTGGCGTGCCTGTGACGCGATCGCGGAGAACAAGGCACTTGTCGCGTCGCAGCACGGATTTTGTGCATAAGTGAGGCTTGTCAAGTCTTTTTTTGGGTCGATTTTGTGCTAGCACGCCCGCTCGCTGCGGCGCGGGCTGTGGGCTCATGCTTCCCCGTGGTCACCCGGCGCGCAAACGTCGCGAATGGCGGTGCACCGCCTCCACCAGAGCCGTCACATGCTCGGGCGGCGTGAACTGGCTGATGCCGTGTCCGAGATTGAAAATGTGTGTCGGGCCCTCGCCCGCGCCCTGGTGCGGACGGCCGAAGCTTTCCAGCACGCCGGCGACTTCGCGCTCGATCGCCTCGGGCGGCGCGAACAGCACGTTCGGGTCGATGTTGCCTTGCAGGGCCTTGACATCTCCGACCCGGGCGCGTGCACGGCCGAGGTTCACCGTCCAGTCCAGCCCCAGCACTTCGCAGTCCAGCCCCTTCATGTCGTCCAGCCACAGGCCACCGCCCTTGGTGAAGACGATGCGCGGAATCTTCACGCCGTCCTTGTCCCGCTGAAGTTGTGCCAGCACGCGTTGGGTGTACGCCAGACTGAAGTCCTGGAACTTGCCGTCGGCCAGCACGCCCCCCCAGCTGTCGAACACCATCACCGCCTGCGCGCCGGCGTCGATCTGCGCGTTCAGGTAGGTGGCCACAGCGTCGGCGTTGACGGCCAGGATGCGGTGCATCAGGTCCGGGCGGCTGTACATCAGGCTCTTGACCGCCCGGTAGTCGTCCGAGCCGCCGCCCTCGACCATGTAGCAGGCCAGCGTCCAGGGGCTGCCGGAAAAACCGATCAGCGGCACCCGGCCGTTCAGGGCCTGGCGGATGCTGGTGACCGCATCGAACACGTAGCGCAGCTTGTCCATGTCGGGCACGGCCAGCGTGTTCACGTCGGCCTCGGTGCGCACCGTCCGGGCGAACTTGGGTCCTTCGCCCTGCTGGAACGACAGGCCCAGGCCCATCGCGTCCGGCACCGTCAGGATGTCGCTGAACAGGATGGCCGCATCCAGCGGGTAGCGCTCCAGCGGCTGCAGCGTCACCTCGGTGGCGTAGTCCACATTCGTGGCCAGCCCCATGAAGGATCCGGCCTTCGCACGCGTGGCGCAGTACTCGGGCAGGTAGCGCCCGGCCTGGCGCATCAGCCAGACCGGCGTGTGGTCGGTGGATTGGCGCAGGCAGGCGCGCAGGAAGGTGTCGTTCTTCAGGGGAGCAAAGGGCATGGCAGGTCCGGGAGTTGTCGCTGTTGCAGCGGGGATTATCCCTGCCAAGGGCTGCGCTGACCGATCGGGCAGGGCGCCAGCCGGCTGCCGGAGCCGGATGGCCCGCTGCTCAGGAGGGCGTCAGGCCGAACGGCCGCACCATGGGCCATCCGTTTCTCGCCCAGGCACTCATGCCGCCGTGCACATACCGCACGTTGTCCCACCCGGCTTCCTTCATCGCCTGCACGACCTTGCTGGACCGGTTCTGTGTGTTGCAGATGATCAGCACCGGCTGCTGCGGATCGCGCGGGATTTCCCCCAGCCGCTTCTGGAGCTGGGACATCGGCAACAGGCGGGCGCCGTTGGCCACGCCGGTGGCATGCTCGCTGCTCTCGCGGATGTCGAACATCAGCACCTGCTTCGCCTCGAACAGCGCCCGGCCTTCGGCCAGCTCCACGCGCAGGGGGTCGGGTCGCTGGCTGCAGGCTGTCAGGGCCACAGGCAAGACCCCGGCGACGATGAGGCAGGAGACCGAGCCGATCAGTCGACGACGGCCCGTGCCAGGGGCTGCCGGCAAAGGAGTGGGTGTCATCAGGCGGAACCGTTCTTTAACTTGATGCTGCAGCCGTAGGGCTGGCTGGTTGGCGTGCTCAGGGGTTTTCCGGCCAGCAGCTCGTCCAGTCCCTGGCGCACGTAGTTGGTGGCGCGCTCGATGTCGGCCACGCGCGCCGAGGCGATGCTGTCGATAGCCCCCGCATACACCAGCACCCCCCGCGCGTCGATGATGTACATGTGCGGTGTCACCCGGGCCGCAAAGGCCCTGGCCGCTTGTCCGTCTTCGTCCATCAGCGTGGCGGTGGCCGCGGCTCCCCGCTCCTGCATCCAGCGGGCCATTTGTGGCGGGGCCAGGTAGTCCGTGCTGGCGTCGTGGGTGGAGTTGATGGCCAGCCAGGTCACGCCCTTGCCCGTGTAGGTGGACTGCAGGGATTGCATGTTGCCCTGGTAATGCTTGCGCACGAACGGACAACCGGGGTTGATCCATTCGAGGACCACGGCCTGGCCGCGCAGGTCCGACAGGCGGATGCTGCGCCCGGCGGTGTCTTCCAGGCTGAAATCGGGAGCGCTTTGCCCGATCCGGGCTGCGTGGGACGGGAGAGGCAGCAACAGCCCCAGGGGCAGCCACGCTCCCAGGCCCAGCCAATGTCGGCGATTCATGCGCATGACGGTGTCCTCAAAACAGGCTTGGAACCACGGCAGGGCATCACAACGATGCCAGTGCCGCGCGAACCTCCTCCACGCTCAGGATCTCGGACAGCACGACCGGGGGCTGTCCGTTCTTGTACAAGGCATACACCGGCACGCCGTTGCGGCCCAGGCGTGCGAGTTCGGCGGTGATCTGGGGGTCACGGCGGGTCCAGTCGGCGCGCAGCAAAGCCACTTCATGGGCGCCGAAGTCGCCGAGGACGCGGTCGTCGGACAGGGTGGTGCGCTTGTTGTACTGGCAGGTCACGCACCAGGCGGCGGTGAAGTCGACGAACACCGGGCGCCCCTGGGCGAGCAGTTCGGCCTGCCGGGCGGGACTCCAGGCCTCCCAGTTGACACCCGCCACAGCGGTAGGCGCCGGTCCGGCCAGGGGGCCGTCGTCCATGCGGGTCACTTGCGGCCCGACCACCCAGCCCAGCCACACCAGGGCGGCGGCCGAGAGCGCGCCCAGGACCACACGCGGGCGGCGGCGCAGGCCGAGCGACCAGACCAGCATGGCCAGCACCACCAGCATCAGCAGCAGGGCCGCGGGGCCGTCGATGCCGGTCTGCTGGCCCAGCACCCACAGCAGCCACACGACGGTGGCAAACATCGGGAAGGCCATCAGCTGACGGAACGTTTCCATCCAGGCGCCCGGACGCGGCAGCAGGCGCGCCAGCGCCGGCCACCAGCTCGCCGCCAGGTAAGGCAGGGCCATGCCCAGCCCCAGCAGGCCGAACACCGCCAGGGCCTGTGGGGCGGGCAGTGCCACCGCCAGGCCCAGCGACGCACCCATGAAGGGGGCTGTGCAGGGCGAGGCCACGGCTGTGGCCAGCACGCCGGTGAGAAAAGCGTCGGCCGTGGGGTGGCGGGCCTGCAGGCTGGCCACGCGGGAGGGCAGCACAGACCCGAATTCGAACAGGCCGGCCAGGTTGAGGCCGATCAGGGTGAACAGGACGGCCAGCGAGGCCACCACCGCCGGGCTCTGCAGCTGGAACCCCCAGCCGATGGCTTCACCCGCGGCGCGCAGGCCCAGCAGCAGGCCCCCCAGCGCCATGAAGGACAGCACCACCCCGGCGGTGTAGGCCAGGCCCTGGGCCCGGTGCGCCGAGACCTGTTCGCCGTGTTTCGTGAAGGCCAGCACCTTGATGGCCAGCACCGGGAACACGCAGGGCATGAGGTTGAGGATCATGCCGCCGATGAGGGCGCCCAGCAGGGCGGCCCACAGGGTGAGCGAGCTGCCTCCCGCCGCGGGCGCTGCGCCGGTCGCAGCGGCCCTGGCTGCGTTGGCCTCCAGCGCCGCGTTCAGTGCATCCGGTACCGCCGCGGGGAGCGCGGCGACGGCTGGCCAGGGGCCGCCGACCGTCGCGTCGATCCGGACCCCGGGCCGGCCCGGCCCCTGGCCCGGCGGGTCGGCCTCGGCCACGACCAGGGTCATGGCGGTCGGCGCCTCGCTGCGGTAGGGCGACAAGGGGATGCTGGCCTGCCAGCGCGTGCCGTCCCACGACTGGGTCCAGGGAGCGCCCGGCTCGATCAGCCCGGGTGTCTCCGGAAAGAACTCCAGCCGCTGTCCGGTCCAGCCGGGCGGCAGCCCCTGCAGGCTCACTTCCAGCCGTTCGGCAGCCGGCGTCACACGGGCACTGGCCGACGTGCCCTGGCGCGGGGCGGCCTCGAAGGCGGCCGAGAACTCGGCGCCATGCAGCGAGGTCGACCCCTGGGCCGGTACACGCAGGCGGAACCGCCCCTCTTCAGGGATGCATTCGGTCTTGCAGGCCAGCCAGGAGGCGTACAGGGAGACCTCCAGCATGTCGGCCGAGAAACCGGCCGGCACCTGGACCGGCACCGGCAGCAGCACCGTGCCGTCATAACCGTAGTTGGCCAGACTGCCGAGCGGAAACTTGCGCGGGGTCGGCCAGGCGATGTCGCCGGCACCGAAGCCGGCCGGCAGTGTCCATTCCAGCTCCGTCGGCAGGCCCGAATCGCCCGGGTTCTTCCAGTAGGTGTGCCAGTCGGGTGCATGCTGCAGGCGCAGTCCCAGCCAGACCGTGCCACCGGCCTGCACCCCCTCGGGCGCATGGGCCAGCAGTTCGGCCCGGACCTGCCCCGTGTCGACCACCCCCGCCATCCCCGGCATCTGGGCCTGTGCCGATCCGATCAGCAGACCGGCGGCCAGCAAGGGTCTCAAAAAAGAGGTGAGGAAAAAACGCAGGTTCATGGGGGCGGGCAAGGCGGCGCCTGAATGGGCAAGGACCGGACCGGTCCCGGTTTGGGAGGCCAATCACGCAGGCAAGTTCCACGGACTTGCCCAGGACGCACCTTGAATATAAGTCAGAACTGTTTTTTTTGTCCGGCGGCCAGCACAGTGCCCGTCGCGGCCGTTGATCGCCCCCGGGGTTCCCTGTCGCGCCCGAATTCGGTAAAAACGGGCCCTGCGGCTCCGGCAACGTGTGTGTGGATGTCATTGGCGTCGTGCCGGAATCGACGAGAAGCGTGCGCAGGTCCGTGGCGATGGTCCCGGGGCATTGCGCAGCCGGAGGACTGCCATGGGATCCATGATGGAGATCGCCCTGGAGCCCTGGGCCCGCCGCGTGCGGGAGAAGGCCGACCTGCCGGTGCGGCTGTGCTGGGGACAGACGGGTGGCCAGAGCCTGGCGCTCGGTGACTTCGCCGAACCGAGGGTGGAGGTACGGGTGCGCGACCCCTCGGCCTGGCGCCTGCTGCTCAATCCCCGCCTGGACACCCTGGGCGAGGCTTATGTGGAAGGGCTGATCGACGTGGATGGACGGCTGGACGACATCCTCGAGATGGCCCATCGCCTGGCAGAAGCCGGCGCCACGGATGAAGAAGGCCTGCTGGCCCGCTTGCAGCGCCAGTTCGCGCACACCCGGGACAGCGACAGCCAGGCCATCCAGTACCACTACGATGTTTCCAATGACTTCTATGCCGAATGGCTGGATCCGGCCATGGTGTACTCGTGTGCCTACTTCGAGAACGGCAACGAAGGCCTGGCCGAGGCCCAGCAGAAGAAAATCGACCACATCCTGACCAAGATCCGGCTGCAGCCGGGGCAGCGGCTGCTGGACATCGGTTGCGGCTGGGGCGCGCTGGTGCTGCGTGCGGCCGAACGCTTCGGGGCCCGATGTGTGGGCATCACCCTCTCGCGCAACCAGCACGAACTGGCCTGTGAGCGTGTGCGCCAGGCCGGCCTGCAGGACCGCATCGAGATCCGCCTGCAGGACTACCGCGACGTGACCGATGGCCCGTTCGACCGCATCACCAGCGTCGGCATGTTCGAGCACGTCGGGCTGGACCTGCTGCCGGCCTACTTCCGCCGCATGCGCGAACTGCTGGCGCCCGAGGGCTGGGCCATGAACCACGGCATCACCAGCACCGACGCGCAGGACGGCGAGACCCGCAAGGGCGGTGGCAGCTTCATCGAACGTTATGTGTTCCCGCGCGGCGAGCTGCCCCACATCGGCACCGTGCTGCGCACCATGCAGGAGGGCGGCCTGGAAAGTTTCGATGTCGAGAACCTGCGGCGCCACTATGCCCGCACCCTCGGCCTGTGGAGCGAGGCGTTCGAGGCCCGGGCCGAACGCATCCGATGCCTGGTCGACGAGAAGCGCTGGCGCATCTGGCGCGTCTACCTGGCCGGCAGCGCCTGGGCATTCGACCACGACGAAATTGCCCTGTTTCAGGTGCTGTGCCGCCCGGCCGACCGCCGGTCGAGCGAGTTGCCCTGGTCCCGGCGCTGGATCTACCCCTGAATGCGCCGGGCGCGGCCCGTCGTAAGATAAACGGATGAGCGACCCTGCCCCCCCACCGTCCCGTTACTGGGCGGACCTGAGCACCGCCGATTTCGTGTCCCTGGACCGAGCGCGCGCGATTGCCGTGCTGCCGCTGGGGGCCACCGAGCAGCACGGCCCGCATCTGCCGCTGTCGGTGGACACCAAACTGGTCGATGGCGTGGTCGCCGCCGCCTTGCCCCACCTGCCGGCCGACCTGCCGGTGCTGGTCCTGCCGACCCAGGCGGTCGGCTTCTCGCCCGAGCACACCCGCTTTCCTGGCACCCTCACGTTCAGGGCCGAAACCCTGATCCGCCTGTGGACCGAGATCGGTGACGGGGTGGCCGACAGCGGCGTGCACAAGCTGGTGCTGCTCAATGCCCATGGTGGTCAGGTGGGCGCGCTGGATCTGGTGGCGCGCGACCTGCGGGCCCGGCGCGGCATGCTGGTTTACAGCAGCAGCTGGTTCAACCTGCCCCTGCGCGATGAGGCCGGGCGGGACCTGAACGACGCCTTTGCCCCGCAGGAGCACCGCTTCGGCATCCACGCCGGCGAAATCGAGACCTCGATGATGCTGGCGCTCGCACCCGATCGGGTCCGGCTGGAGCAGGCCGAGTACTTCCGTTCCACTTCGCAGGACCGGGCCGAGCGTTTCCCCGTCCTGGGCAACGGCCGCAGCGCCAAGCTCGGCTGGATGATGCAGGACTACAACGCCAACGGGGCGGTGGGCAACGCGCGCGCGGCCGACGCGGGTCGGGGCCTGGCCCTGGTCGAGGCGGCTGGCCGGGCGCTGGCGCAATTGCTGGCCGAAATCGACCGCTTGCCGCCCGACACCCTGACCGACCGCACCGCTTTCGACTGAAGCCGCCTCAGGCGTACGTGATCCAGTCCGCCAGGTCGGGCCGGTCCAGGTGCGGCAGCGTGTTGTAGGTCAGCAGCGTGTGCCGCTTGGGCGAGAACTGGAACTCGGTCACGGCGCTGTTGCGGATGCGCATGTTCAGGTCGATGGTGCGCTCCGGGCTCAGCCCCAGCACATGGCCGACCGCCGTGGCGATCGGTCCGCCGCTGGAGACGATGAGTACCCGCTGTCCGTGGTGCTGCTGGCGCACGTGATCCAGCGCCGAGGTGACGCCGGCCACGAATTCGGGGTAGCTGGGCATGCCGCGCGGGCTCACGGTGCCGGCCATCCACTGGGCCAGCCCGTCCCGCAGCAGGCGGAAGTGGTGCCGGTAAAGTTCCGGGGTGTCGGGGCGTGCCAGCGGCTGGTTGTGGATACAGCGGATCACCGCCTCGCTGTCGTACTCGTTGAGCCCCGGCCAGGCCAGCGGCTGGTGCTGCCAGCCGGCCCCCGAGGCGATGGCGTCCCAGGTCTGGCGGTGGCGCCGCAGCGTGCCGAGGATGACCGCGTCGAAGGCCAGGCCCCGCTCGGCCCAGTGGCGCCCGAGCTGCTCGCCCTGGCGCTGCCCGAGCTCGCTGAGTTGGTCGTAATCGTCGGCGCCGAAAGAGGCCTGGCCGTGCCGGACAAGGTAAAGCGTTCCCATGGGCCGCGATTGTGTGCGGTTGCCCCGGTGCCGATTTGTCCCCGCAGCGACTGCCCCGGCAGCCGGGCGGGCTTCACCGCCACCGGCACCCGTCTGCCAGCGGAATAAGCGGGGCTTTGGCGTGTGTTTTGTGGCCTTCGGCTTGGGTCGGTGCGTGTTTCAATGGCGAGCATGCCCTACCCGATTTGGCCGCATGTTGCCTGACCTGTACACGCTGTTGCTGGTTCGCCTGGGCGTCGACGGCCTGATTGCGGTGGCGTTCTGGGGCCTGATGCGCCGCTACCCCGGTATCGGCGGGCCGGGCTGGTGGACATCTGGCGCGTTGCTCAGCATCCTGGGAACCCTCATGCTCATGGAGCGGGTCGCCGGTGCCGGCCCGCTGCTGGGCGCTCTGGCGGGCCTGCTGCTGTTCGCTTCCCACGCCTTTGCCTGGATGGGTTTGCGCAGTTATCTCAGGTTGCCCCCGTCGTGGCAGCTGTTCGTCCTGATGCTGGCGGCGCAAATGGTTCTGCAACTGGGGGCGGCTTTGCGCGGGGACCAGCCGGGGTTCCACCAGCTGGCCTATTCGTTGATGACCATGCTGTTGACCGGACTGGTCCTGCGTGACCTGCTGGGCCAGCGCACCCACCGCCTCCAGCCCGAATACCGGGATCTTGCCGCGCTCACTGTGTTTGAGATGCTGTTGCTGCTGGGCGCAGCGCTCTGGGTGACGACCTCCAGGCAGTCGCTGGACACGGTGGCCGCCGGGTTCATGCTCATGTTTCTGCTGACCAAGTTCCTTCGCGTGCTCCTGTTCGGCGCCCTGGTGTCGTTGCGCCTTCGACAGGAGGCCGATCAGGCCCGGCTGGCCATGGCCAGGCGCAATGCCGACTCGCGCGCGCTGGTGAACAACCTGGAGGCGGGTGTGGTGGTGCTCCGGCCCGACCGGAGCGTGGAGTCGGCCAACCGCGCGTCGTGCCGCTTCTTCGGCTGGCCGGCCGACGGACAGGCGCCGGAATCGATTCCATCGCTGGCCAGATGGCAGCTCTTGCGCGAAGACGGTGCCCGCATGCCGCGGCATGAAATGCCTTTTGAACGGGTGCTGGGCACCGGCCAGCCGGTGAGGGAGGTCGTGATCGGAATTCCGGTCGAGGAGACGGGAGCAACCCGTTGGGCCCTGTGCAATGCCTACCCGGAGAACGATGCCCAGGGCGGTCTGCGCCATGTGGTGCTGACCTTTGTCGACATCACCTCGCTGCGCTCGGTTCAGGCCGAACAGAAGGCCTTGCAGAGCCAACTGGCCCAGTCGCAGAAGATGGAGGCCCTGGGCACCCTGGCCGGGGGCGTGGCACACGACTTCAACAACATCCTGGCGGCCATTCTGGGCAATGCCGAACTGGCGAGGCGCGATCTGCCGCGCGACGCGCCGGCACGCGAGAGTCTGCACGAAATCAGCACCGCGGCCCGTCGCGGTCGCGAGCTGGTGCGCCAGATCCTGGCCTTCAGCCGGCGGCAGCCGCTGGAGCGCACGCCGGTGGACGTGCGTGCGGTGGTCAATGAAGCCTGTGTTCTGCTGCGCACGGCGCTGCCGCCCCAGGTGCAACTGGTCCAGGATTGCGCCTGCAATACGCCGCCCATCCAGGCCGATGCCACACAACTCGGGCAGGTGTTCCTGAACCTGGGCACCAACGCGGTGCATGCTCTGAAGGGAGGCTCCGGACGCATCGAGTACTTGCTGGATGCCCTGCCTGCGGACGACCCCGGGGTGCCCGCCGAGATCGGCCGCGCCTGCCTGGAGGCGGGCGTGGCCGTGGTCCGGTTGCGGGTGCGCGACAACGGATGTGGCATGAGCGAGGCGGTCAGGAACCGGATATTCGAGCCCTTTTTCACCACCAAGCCGGTGGGCCAGGGCACCGGCCTGGGTCTGCCGGTGGTGCTGGGCATTGTCGAAGCCCACGGCGGGACGGTTTCGGTCCGTAGCGAGGAAGGCCAGGGGACCGAGTTCGGTCTGTTTTTTCCGGCCGCCGCTGCCACGTCTGCCTCAGCGCTCGGGAATCCCAACACGAACGAACGCGAACCCGTCACAATGTCCCACGCCCACCCCGATGTGCCGACCCCGGAAAGTGTGCCCATGACCGAGACCTCCAGCGCCGAACCCCGCCACATTCTCTACCTTGACGACGACGACACCCTGGTGTTTCTGGTGCGCCGTCTGCTGGAGCGTCGTGGGTACCGGGTGACCGGCGTGAGTGACCAGCAGCAGGCCATCGACGCGGTGCGCGCCAACCCCGAGGGCTTCGACCTGATGCTGACCGACTACAACATGCCCGGCATGTCGGGCATCGAGGTCGCCGAGGAGGTGCTGCGCATCCGTCCGTCGCTGGCGGTCGCGGTGGCCTCGGGCTACATCAACGACGAGCTCGAACAGAAGGCCAGGGCGGCCGGCGTGCGCGAGGTGGTCTTCAAGACCGACGCCATCGAGAGCTTCTGCGAAGTGGTCGAGCGGCTCTCGCGCCCGGACACCTGATCAGCAGCCGCCCAGCAGCACCCGCGCCAGCACGGCGCTGTCGACATTGGCGCCACAAAGGGTGGTGCCCACCTTCAGACCGGTCAGTTGCGACCTCTCCTGCCAGGCGGCGGCAAAGCTGGCCGCCCCGGCGCCTTCGGCCACGTTGTGGGTGTCGGCGTACAAGGCCCGCATCGCCTGCGCCACCTCGGTGTCCGTCACTTTCACCACGTGGTCGAGGTGCTGGGCCAGCACATCCAGCGCCGCCTGATCGGCCACCCGGCAGGCCATGCCGTCGGCCAGCTCGGTGGTGACGGGTGCTTCCACCACCCGGCCGGCCGCCAGCGAGTCGGCGTAGGTGGTCGCGTGGGCGCTGACCACTCCCACCACCCGTGTCCGGTGCCCCAGCGCCAGCTTGGCCGCAATGGCCGAACAGGCGCCCGAGCCCTGACCGATGGGCACGTACACCACATCCAGGTCGGGCACCGCCCGCAGGAATTCCCACCAGTAGGTGCTCACGCCGCGCAGCAGGTCCGGGTGGAAACTGGGCACCATGTGCGCGCCGCGCTCTGTTGCCAGGCGCAACGCGTGCTCCCGGCTGGCCTGGAAATCGTCACCGTGCTCGACCAGGTTCACGCCCAGTGCCCGCATCGCTGCGTTCTTCTCCCGAGAGTTGCCCTTGGGGACGACGATGGTGCAGGCCACGCCATGCGCCCTGGCTGCCCAGCCGATGCTCTGGCCGTGGTTGCCACGCGTGGCGCTGATCACCTCGCGCGGGAGTTCGCCGCGCTGATGCAGCCGGTCGAAGTAGGTCAGCCCGCCCCGGATTTTGAACGCGCCCACCGGCGTGTGGTTCTCGTGTTTGACCCAGCAGTCGGTGCCCAGGCGCTGGCTCAGCAAGGACCAGCGGTACTGGGGGGTGGGCGCAAACGCCCGGTAGACCACCTCGGCGGCGGTTTCGATGTCGTTCAGCGACGGCAGGCTCATGGGTTTTCCTCGGAATGCAGTGCAAGGGTGCCCGCCGGGTGGCTCAGATCGGCGCGCAGGCCCGCCGGGCCGGGCCGCACCGCGATGTCGGCCAGCCCGATGGCGCCCAGGGCTTTGTGCAGCTCGTCGGCCTGCGGGTGGCTCAAGGTCAGCGAATGCAGCGACAGGGCAGGTGCCGGCATGTGATCCGCCGGATGCGCCGGCCCCCATTCGATCAGCGTGGGCAGGCAACCCCCGAACAGGCGCTGCCCGTCGTCGCGCACCGTGATGCGCCAACGCAGCAAACCCTCGGGGGTCGGGCGCGAGGCTTCGATCACCGGACCCCGCTCGATGCCCATGGCCCGCCAGGTGGCGCAGGCGGCCTCGATGTCGGGCACGCTGGCCACCCAGTGCAGGAGCTGGGGCCCCTTTGCTTGCAGCCGCTGGCGGATGGCCGGCTCGTCCAGATCGAACCAGCGCCGCAGCGGGGCCTCGCGTGCCGGCGTGGCGTCCGGGTTGACGGCGATGATTTCCAGGTAGGCCTGGGGATGGTCGGTCGAAGCCAGCCGCAGCAGGCGGTTGTGGGTGCCGAACAGCGGGTGCTGGCCCCCCGGCCCCGGACTCAGGCCGAGCGTGGCTTCGCACCAGGCCACGCCCTCGTCCAGCGTGGCTGCGCCCACCACCAGATGATCGATGTGCGCGCGCCGAGGTGTCGTGGAAGCGCTCACAACCGCACCTGCCCTTCGATGCAGCTCACCGAATGTCCGCCGACCCAGATGGTGCCTTCGGTGTCGCGCTCGACGTGTACGCGGCCCTGCCTGCCCAGCACCGTACCCTGCGCCGCCACGTACCGTACGGGCGCCAGGCCGGCCCCGATCAGCCACTGAGCCAGTGCTGCGTTCAGGCTGCCGGTCACCGGGTCTTCGGTCAGGCCGTGGTTGCCTGGAAAGAAGGCGCGCACCTCGAACTGGGTGTCGGTGTCCGTCTGCGGTCCCACCACCCCGATGTCCAGGCCGGCCAGGATGCCGGCATCCGGCTTCAGCGTCAGCACCTGCTCGGCGCTGCGCAGCATCACGCCCCGCCAGTTGGGGCCGTTGTCGCACCAGGCGTGGGCCACGATGTCCTCGCGTGCCACCCCCAGGCCGCGGGCGATCAACGCCACGTCCGCTTCATCGAGTGGACCACTTTTGATCAGCGGTGGCGCGGCGAATGCAAGTCGTTCTCCGTCCGGTTTGATCTTCACCAGCCCCACACCACATTCCTGCACGATGTGCTCACCGCGCGGCACACCGCCGGCTTCGAGCCAGGCGTGGCAGCTGCCCAGGGTCGGGTGACCGGCGAACGGCAGCTCGCGCCCCGGGCAGAAAATCCGCACCCGGTAGTCGGCCCCGGCCGCAGC
>CALMYH010000115.1 GCA_937873395.1 uncultured Burkholderiales bacterium | reverse complement strand
ACTGGATTTCCAGAAAGGCGTTGGAACTCTTGCTGAAAGCGTAGCGGCTGATGGCATTGCCCGCGCTGATCAGCGTGGCCGCCAGGATGAACCACATCACCAGCTTGCCGATGGCGCCGTTGATCGCGTCCACCGCTCGCGAAAAAACCAGGAAGAATTTCATGACTGCATGCCTTCACGGACCGGTCCGGACCGTGATTGGTTGAAGGGCCAGGAATTCGGCCCGAAAGGCCGATAACAAAACGCCCCGCAGGCCTGCGGGGCGTCCATGGCCGCGGGGCGGCCGTTTACAGGCGGGCGGCCTGCATGTAGCTGTCGAAGCGCGCTTCGGTGAAGCGGAACCACAGGTTCGCGTCGCGGCGGAAGGCCGAGTAGTCGTCGAAAATTTTCTTCCAGCGCGGGTTGGTTTCGTTCAGCTCGGCATACAGCTCTTGAGAGGCCTTGAAAGCAGCATCCATGACCGAACGGGGGAACGCTTCAACCTTGGTGCCCGCAGCCACCAGGCGTTTGAGCGCCTGCGGGTTGCGCACGTCGTACATGGCCTGCATCGTGGTGTGGGCATGCGAGGCGGCCGCGGTCACGATGGCCTTGTACTCGGGCGACAAGGCGTTGTAGGCCGTCTTGTTGATGTACAGGTCCAGCTGGGCGCCACCTTCCCACCAGCCAGGGTAGTAGTAGAAGGGCGCCACACGGTTGAAGCCCAGCTTCTCGTCGTCGTACGGACCCACCCACTCGACGGCATCGATGGTGCCGCGCTCCAGGGCCTGGTAGATTTCGCCGCCGGGAATCATCTGGGGCACCGCCCCCAGCTTGCTCATGACCTTGCCCGCGAAGCCACCGACGCGGAACTTCAGACCCCGCAGATCGGCCGGTGACTTGATTTCCTTGCGGTACCAGCCGCCCATCTGGGCACCGGTGTTGCCCATGGGGAAATTGACGATGTCGTAGGCGTCGTAGAACTCGCGGAACAGCTTGAGGCCGTTGCCGTCGTAGTACCAGGCGGTCAGCTGGCGGCTGTTCAGGCCGAAGGGGATGGCCGTGCCCATGGCGAAGGTGTCATCAACACCGAAGAAGTAATACGGCGCGGTGTGGACGCACTCGACGGTGCCGGCCTTCACGCCGTCCACCATGCCGGCGATGGCAGGCATCAGCTCACCACCCGGGTGCACGGAAATCTGGAACTTGCCACCGGTCGCGTCGGAGACGGTCTTGGCGAACACCTCGGCAGCACCGTAGATGGTGTCCAGAGCCCTCGGGAAGCTCGAGGCAAGGCGCCACCTGACGGTCTCACCCGTTTGGACAGCAGGGGCTGCAGGGGCTGCGGCAGGGGCTGCGGCAGGGGCTGCGGCAGGGGCTTCTTCCTTTTTTCCGCAGGCTGCCAGCAGGCCGGCCACACCAACAGCGCCAGACGCTGCAATGAGGGAACGACGATCCATGTTGATTGACTCCGTGGTTGTTAACTGGTTGAACCTTGGCCAGACAGCCAAGGCCGACGACTGATCGGTCGCCCTACATTGTAGGAAGCCGAATGCGGTCATTTTTCGGGGTTTTCCCTCGCTGAAGGGTTTCTGGAGGCGAAGTATTCAGCCTCCTGCAAGCTTTGGCAGGCTGGATGAAATTTTTCTCACGGCCAGCGTGAAGCCGATTGCAGGACCCAGGGCCGGGGCGGCCGCTCAGGCGACCGACTTGAGTCCGGCCGGCTGGGCCAGATGGGTGCCCAAGCGCTTCCGGACAGCCCCTTCGAGGCCCGCCGCATCGAGGCCGAGCATGCTCAGCAGCTGGCCCGGGTCGCCGTGCTCGATGAACGTGTCCGGCAGCCCCAGGGTGAGCACCGGCAGGCACAAACCCTCGGATTGCAGGGCTTCGAGCACCGCCGAGCCGGCGCCGCCCAGTGCGCAACCCTCTTCCACCGTCACCAGAGCAGCGTGGGTGGAAGCCACCTCACGCAGCAGATCCAGATCCAGCGGTTTGGCCCAGCGCATGTTGGCCACCGTGGCCCCCAGCGAATCGGCCGCTTTCAGGGCCGGGTACAGCAGCGTGCCGAAGGCCAGGATGGCGACACCCCGTCCCTGGCGCCGGATCTCACCCCGGCCGAAGGGCAGGCCGTCCAGGCTGGCGGGCACCGTCGCACCGATGCCGCTGCCGCGCGGATAACGCACCGCCACCGGGTGGTTGCGGGCGTGTGCGGTCGAGAGCAGTTGCCGGGTCTCGGCCTCGTCGGCCGGACAGGCGACGGCCATGTTGGGGATGCAGCGCAGGTAGGCGATGTCGTAGGCTCCCGCATGGGTGGCCCCGTCGGCCCCGACCAGCCCGGCCCGGTCCAGCGCAAACACCATGGGCAGGTTCTGCAGCGCCACGTCGTGGATGAGCTGGTCGTAGGCGCGCTGCAAGAAGGTCGAATAGATGGCAACCACCGGCTTCATGCCCTCGCAGGCGAGGCCGGCGGCGAAGGTGACGGCGTGCTGCTCGGCGATGCCGACGTCGAAATAACGAC
>CALMYH010000114.1 GCA_937873395.1 uncultured Burkholderiales bacterium | reverse complement strand
GGGAACAGACACCATGCCCGAACCATACCCGATCCGGGCAAACCCTGTGTTTCAGGCCCGTTTCCGCGCCCGGGCCAAAGAACCAGAACGCGGCGGAACCGGCTTTGCCGGGCCGCTTGCGTTGCCCCTTGAGGGGCGGAGCTGGCTACACGCAGTGAGCCAGCGATGGGGGTGGTCTCACTTCGTCCCGAAGATGCGGTCGCCCGCGTCGCCCAGACCGGGCACGATGTAGCCGTGCTCGTTCAGGCCCCGGTCCACGGCCGGGGTGTAGACCGGTACGTCCGGGTGCGCGTCGTGGAAGGTCTTGAGCCCCTGCGGGCAGGTGACCAGGCAGACAAAACGGATCGAGCGCGGTTGGGTCTGCTTCAGGCGGTCGACCGCGGCCACGGCCGAGTTGCCGGTGGCCAGCATCGGGTCCAGCACGATCACGTCGCGTTCCTGCATGTCCTGGGGCATCTTGAAGTAGTACTCGACCGCCTGCAGGGTCTGGGGGTCTCGGTACAGGCCGATGTGGCCGACGCGTGCCCCCGGAATGACCTGCAGCATGCCGTCCAGGAAACCGTTGCCGGCGCGCAGGATGGACGCCAGCACGATCTTCTTGCCGTCGATGACCCGGGAGGTCATGGTCTCCAGCGGGGTTTCGATTTCGATCTCCTGCATCGGCATGTCGCGGGTGATTTCGTAGGCCAGCAAGGCAGACAGCTCATGCACCAGCTCGCGAAAGCTCTTGGTGCTGGTGTCCTTGCGGCGCATCAGGGTCAGCTTGTGCTGGACCAGGGGGTGATCGATGACGTGGACTTCTCGGCTCATGCGGTCAGGGCGTGGAATAAAACGGACAGTCAGCAGTTTAGGGCCAGTGGCCCGCCCGCCCAAGGCACGGGCCGCGCCGGTGCACACACTGCCGACGTGGAACGGCTCGACCTGTGTCTAGCGGAGCGCTGCGCCGGCCCAATCGATGCCGCCAACCTCAGCGATGGCGATGGGGGTCTGGTTGAACCGGCCGCAGCGCCCCGTCAGGACGGAGCACGGGAGGGCTGGTACTTCACAATGCGGTGCTGCTCGGCCCGCACCCGCGCCGCGTCGAGAAAGCCCTGCATCACGGGGCCGCTGTCGAGGAGGCCCTGGGTTTCTTCATCGGGCGACAGATGGAACTCGGGATGCCACTGAAGCCCGAGCACGAAATGCGCGTCCCGGTGGCGGATCGCCTCGATGATGCCGTCGGCCGGACTGACCGCCTCGACCACCAGGCCTTCGCCCAGGCGATCCACGCACTGATGGTGGATGCTGGTGACGCGGTGTGTGGCCTGGGTCTGCTCACCGTAGAACCGCGCCAGCCAGGAACCCGGCTCGAAGCGCACCTCGTGAATCAGGCGGTCATAGCGATGGGTGTCCTGGTGGACGATAGCTCCGCGCCACATGCTGGGAATGTCCTGGATCAGACTGCCGCCGAAGTGGACATTGATGAGCTGCGCGCCGCGACAGACGCCGAGGACCGGCTTGCCTGCCTCGATAAACGCCCTCAGCAACTCCAGTTCGTAACGGTCCCGGATGGCATCGCCTGCCCAGGCAGGATCCCTGGGGGTCTGGCCATAGGCTTCCGGGCAGATATCGATGCCGCCCTGCAGCACCAGGCCATCAAGCAAATGCACCAGGTCAGCGGCCGGCACCCGGTTGACCGACAGATGACTGGATTCGTCGAGGAAGGGCACCATGAGCGGTATGGCCCTGTGGGCCATGATCCAGTGGGCCATGCTGCTCTCCAGGAACTGCAGGCGTTTCTGCGGCAAACCCAGACCCACCGGAGGGTCGTGCAGAAGGCGGGCGCTGATTCCGATTCGCAGCGGCATGGTGGTAACGTAAGGCAGGTGAGTTCAATCACTGGACATGCCCGTAACAGCGCCTTGCATGTCCTTTCCAGCCCAGACTGTACGCGATCGCGGACCACCCGCCTGGCCACAGGGTCGGTCGACAGGCGTATCCTCTGAGCCGATGAAAGCGACCGCCAAACCCTGCCACTGGCCGGCCGGCGGTATAACCTCTCAGTAGCAGTCTGCTCCGTCCTCCTTACCTGCCTCATGTCCGCTGAAACGCCTCTGCTTGAACAGTGTTTCGGCCGCGTGCTGAGGGGTGCTCCTGCCTTGCTGGAACGCCTGGCCGACGAGGCTGTGGCCAGCCTGCAGGCGTCCGAACAACAGGGCCGAGACGTCCGTGACCGGGAGCTGCTGGCACGCGCCTGGTGGAACCTGCTGCAGCACAAGACTGCACTGGCGCAGCAGTTCCCGCTCCGCCTGTCGCATGCGTTTCACCATGCCGACAGCGAGGGGCAGACCTCTTCACTCGCCCGTTTGTCCGACTCTTCCCTGCTGTCACTGGTCGATGACAGTGAAGTCAGCGAATCGCTGGAATCGGCGCGCCTGATCCAGGCCTTGATGCCGGTGGTCGAGCAGTCACTCTCCATGGTCGATGCCCGCATGAGTTCGCTGATCGGCCTGGACACCATCCACGCCGAGAAGAATCCGTTGCGACCATCGGTCTTCGTGCGCGCGCTCAGGGACCTCATGGCCGAACGGGAGCCGGACGCCGAAGTCCGCCGCCTGTGGCTGCAACGCATGGCGCCCGCACTGGGCAAGGCGCTGTGCCAACTCTACGAACAGGTGGCCCTGCTGCTGCAGAAGGCGAATGTGAAGGAGGCCGGCTACCGGGTGAGGCTGGTGGCCGATTCCCACCCGTCGCAGCATGCTCCTCTGTCGACCCGCTCCTGGCTGGAGGGGGGGCAGCATGAGTCCCGCGCCGAGGCAGACAGCCTCGCGCGGTCGGAGCCGGCCGGTGATCCGCTGGTCCTGCGCATGGGCGACCTGGCCCGAGAAAGCAGTCCGCTGCGGCATGAAGTGATGCAGGCCTTCCTCGGCGGGCCTGAGGGCGCCTTCGATCAACCCCTGGACAACGCATTCTATGAACAGGTCCGCCGCGAGCTGACCCGCGTGGACACCCTGGCGCGTCTGCCCGAATCGAGTGCGCAGGCCCGTGAACAACAACATCTGCAGCGACGTGGCCTGGCGCCTGTGGACAGGCCCGCGCTGGAAGTGGGCGTCGGCTCCGAACTGGATGCCGAACAATGGGGCCCCCTGGCAGGACCGCAGGAGCGCTCACGCGTTCTGCTCGAACTCAAGCACCAGGCCGACAAGGTCTCACAGGCCGTGGGGCTGGACGTGGTGCGCAAGCTGGTCAGCCAGGTGGCCGGTGACCCCTTGCTGCTGGCTCCGATACGCGAGGCGGTGGTGGCGCTGGAGCCGTCGCTGTTGCGGCTGGCCATGGACGAGCCCCGCTATTTCAGCCGGGAAGACCATCCGGCCCGACAGTGGATCGAGGAAGTGGCCCAGCGCAGCTTCCGCTACAACGACGAGTACGCGAGCGAGTTCACCGAGTTCCTGGAGCCCTTGCAGGAACAGGTCCGACAGCTCAATGCCTCCGGCCTCAGCGAACCCCACGCCTTTTCGGACGCCCTGGCGTCCCTGCGGGAGCAGTGGGCGGCAGCGGACCGCGAAGAAGAGGAACGCAAGCGGCGCCAGCTGCAGGCCCTGCATCACGCCGAGGCGCGGCAGGAACTGGCCGACCAGATTGCCTGGGAAATCAGCAATCGACCGGACGTTTTCAACGCCCCTGGCGTGGTGCTCGATTTCCTCTACGGCTCCTGGGCACTGGTCATCGCGTCGGACCGGCTGGCCCATCCCGAGGGCGGTCCCGACCCATCCGGCTACCAGAAGATCATCAGCCACCTGCTGTGGAGCACCCGGCGCGAGGTGACCCTCAAACGTCCACGACAGCTGTTCGAGGTGGTTCCCGGCATGCTGAAGGTCTTGCGCAAGGGGCTGGATGAACTGGGCAAGACCGCCGAAGAAACACAAACCTTCTTTGATGCCCTCCTCAAGCTGCACGAGCCGGTGCTCAAGCTCAGGCGCATGCGGGTGCAGGTCGACGGTGCACATTCCGGTCCTGCGCCGCTGGAGCCCGACGCCGGTTCGGTACCGCCCGAGTTGCTGGCCCCGGCCACCGCTGAGCAGCAGAAACCACGGGCCAAGGATCAGCCCTGGATCGGCATTGGCGAAAGGCACGCCGCCGGGTTTGCCGACACCGAACCGGCGGAAGAAGAGGAGCCGCAGGATCGTGCCGATGAAGGCGCGTCCGACGCCGATGACCCTGTGGCCCTTCTGGACAGGCTGCACACCGGCGATTGGGTCGACCTTTTCTCGGCCGGGCACTGGTTGCGCGCCGAACTGGTCTGGTCCAGCAGCAAAGGCAGCCTGTTCATGTTCACCAGCCGCGGCGGTCGCGCTCACACCATGACCCGGCGCAGTTGCGAAAAGCTGCTGCACAGGCGACTCATCCGGCCGGTGGCTGCGCGCCCCGTGGTGGCCAAGGCGTTGCAGAACATGACTCAACCGGCCTGAAGCGGGACGGCCGGGAGGTCTTCAGTATGTCTCCAGGTGGAGACGCCCCTCGCGCTTGAGCGATGCACCCACCGCGTCCCAGTCAAGCCCCGCTCCGGCGGCGATGTCGCGCAGCGCCAGCACCACGCCCTCTTCCATGGCCTTGAGGCCGCAGACGTAGAAGCAGGCGTTGGGGTCCTGCAGCAGCGCGGCCAGGTCGGCGGCGCGCTCCCGCATGGCGTCCTGCACATACTTCTTGGGCCGCCCTGGTGTGCGGCTGAACGCGAAGGTGGTGTCGATGAAGTCCTTGGGCAGGTTCTGCAACGGCCCGAAGTAGGGCAGTTCCTCCTGGGTGCGGGCACCGAAGAACAGCATGAGTTTGCCCGACTCGAACTTGCCGCTGGCGCGCAGGCGGCGGCGCCATTCGGTCATGGCACGCATGGGCGCCGAACCGGTGCCGGTGCAGATCATGACGATGCTGGACTTCGGGTGGTTGGGCATCAGGAAGCTGGTGCCGAAGGGGCCGATCACCTGCACCTGGTCGCCGACCTGCAGGTCGCACATGTAGTTGCTGGCCACGCCGCGAACCGGCTGGCCCGAATGGTCTTCGAGCACGCGCTTGATGGTCAGCGAAAGGTTGTTGTGGCCGGGGCGCTCGCCGTTGCGCGGGCTGGCGATGCTGTATTGGCGGGCATGGTGCGGCTTGCCGTTGGCATCGGTGCCTGGTGGAACGATGCCGATGCTCTGGCCTTCCAGCACCGGGAAGGGCATGGACCCGAAGTCCAGCACGATGTGGTGGGTGTCGTAGTCCTTGCCCACAGCGGTGACACGCAGGTTGCCGGTGACGGTGGCAGTGACGGTCTTCTGCGCAGCCTTGGGGCCGTAGAGGTTGGTGTAGGCGTGGGCGGCACTCCAGGGCGGGATGCTGGCGCCGTACTGGGCGGAGTTGAAGGCGGTCTGGCCGGTGGGGTCGGCGGCCGCTGACTCTTCGGCAGCCGGCTCGGCCGCTGTGGTTATGGCCGCCTCATCACCACCGGCTTCGGCGGCCATGGCAGCGATCTCGGCACCCGACAGCTCGGGCGGCAGTTCGTCCCAGCCCAGCTGTTCTTCCAGGCTGTAGGCCTTGGCCTTGACGACACGGCGGTAGTTGTCGATGGAGCCGGTGGGGCAAGGCGAGATGCAGTCGTTGCACCAGTTGCATTTGTCGACGTCGACCACGTAGTTGCGCGAGTCGTGCGTGATGGCGCCGACCGGGCAGATCGATTCACAGGTGTTGCAGCGGATGCAGATCTCGGGGTCGATCAGGTGCTGCTTGATGACGGCGGCTTCAGCGGGGGCGTTCATCTTCGGTCTCCGGATGCTTGTGGGTACGCGTGATTGTCTGGGTTCTTGACTGACACCGCATGGGCTGGGGTGACCGGCTCCGTTCGTGTCCCCCGCCGGCCTGCGGCCGGCTCCTCCTTTACCTCACTGCGCCGGTCACCCCAGCCCATGCTCATTGGCGAGCGAGGCAAACGAAAACCCATCAAGCATCCGGCTCGCGTGTCTGATCCAGAGATGCGGTGGAACCGGCTTCGCCGGGCCACTCGCATCGTCCCCTCTCCAAGCGCCGCAAAGCGGCGCGACAGAGAGAGGGGAAGCTGCGAAGCAGCGCAGGGGAGTGTTCCGAGTCCAGCGCGCCAGAGAGGGGGGAAGCCGCGCAGCGGCGCAGGGGGGAGTTCCGAATCAGTTAAACCGGACGTACTCGAAGTTCACCGGCTGGCGGTTGATGCCCATGACCGGCGGCGCGATCCAGTTGGCAAACTTGCCCGGCTCGACCACGCGGCCCATCAGGCTGCCCACAAAGGCGCGGTCCTCGTCGGTCGGGAGCCATTCTTCGACCTTCTGGTTCCATTCGTGGTCGGTGACCACGCGGCCCTCGGGGCTGACCTTCACGCCCTTGAGCGTGCCGATATTGCGGTGGAAGGCCTTGTGCGGCACTTTCAGGCGGTAGTCGATGCCGGCCTTCTCGATCAGGCGGTTCCAGCGGTCCACGCCACCGACGCTGTCCTTGATGTAGTCGTCGCGCAGCACTTCGTTGAGCGCGTTGAGCATCGGCACTTCCTTCTCGACCAGCTGGCCGCCCACCACATCGATGATCTTGTAGGTGTTGCCCTTGAGCACATGGTCGTCGGTGCGTTTGCCCTCTTCATAGCGGCCCTTCAGGCCCGAGCTGTAGAAGGTGGCGGCGTTGGACGATTGGTCGGCACCGAACAGGTCGATGGTCACCGAGAAGTGGAAGTTCAGGTACTTCTGGATGGTCGGCAGGTCGATGACGCCGGCGGCGCGCAGCTTGTTGACGTCGTCGGTCTTGAGCTGGTTCATCATCTCGCAGGTGCGGGTGATGACACGGCCCACGCCCGACTCGCCCACGAACATGTGGTGGGCTTCCTCGGTCAGCATGAACTTGGTCGTGCGGGCCAGCGGGTCGAACGAGGACTCGGCCAGTGCGCAGAGCTGGAACTTGCCGTCGCGGTCGGTGAAGTAGGTGAACATGAAGAAGCTCAGCCAGTCGGGCGTCTTCTCGTTGAAGGCCTCCAGGATGCGCGGGTTGTCGGCGTTGCCGCTGTTGCGCTCCAGCAGGGCCTCGGCCTCCTCGCGGCCGTCCTTGCCGAAGTACTTGTGCAGCAGGTAGACCATGGCCCACAGGTGGCGGCCTTCTTCCACGTTGACCTGGAACAGGTTGCGCAGGTCGTACTGGCTGGGCGCGGTCAGGCCCAGGTGGCGCTGCTGCTCGACCGAGGCCGGCTCGGTGTCGCCTTGCGTCACGATGATGCGGCGCAGGTTGGCGCGGTGTTCGCCAGGCACGTCCTGCCAGGCGGCTTCACCCATGTGGTCACCGAAGTGGATCTTGCGGTCCTGCTCGGCGGGGTTGAGGAAGATGCCCCAGCGGTAGTCGGGCATCTTGACGTGGCCGAACTGGGCCCAGCCCTGCGGGTCCACGCTGACGGCGGTGCGCAGGTAGACGTCGAAGTTCTGCGAACCTTCCGGGCCCATGTCCTGCCACCACTGCAGGTAGTTGGGTTGCCAGTGTTCCAGCGCGCGCTGCAGCGTGCGGTCTTCGCTGAGGTTGACGTTGTTGGGGATCTTCTCGCTGTAGTTGATGCTGGACATGCTGGTCTCCTGTGGGGTGGTGGTGGAGTGAAGATGCTTCAGATTCAGGGGTGCGGTGGAACCGGCTTTGCCGGGCCACTCGCGCCGTCCCCACTCCAAGTGCCGCACCGCGGCGCGCCAGAGAGGGGGGAAGCCGCGAAGCGGCGCAGGGGGGTGTTCACACTCTGTTCCAGTCGAACTGGGCCTTGTCGCCCTTGCCGTAGACCTTCAGAGCGCCTTTTTCGCCGACGGCGTTCGGGCGCTGGAAGATCCAGTTCTGCCACGCGGTCAGGCGGCCGAAGATGCGGGTGAACATGTTCTCTTTCTGGGCAAAGCGCAGGTTGGCCTCCAGGCCGGTCAGCGCGTCGGGCGACATGGCCGCGCGCTCTTCCAGCGCCAGGCGGATCTCGTCGGCCCAGTCGATGTCGTCGGGCGCGGCGGTCACCAGGCCCAGCTTGAGGGCGGCATCACCGTCCAGCGCCTGACCGATGGCGCCACGGGCGGCTTCCATCGGGCCGGCCTCTTCGTAGAAGCGGCGCTGCAGGCGGCTCTGGCCATTGACCATGGGCAGGTAGCCGAAGTTCATTTCACCCAGGGTCAGGGCGGGCTGCTTCTCGGGTTCGTCGGGCAGCACGAGCTGGTAGGCGCGGTCGGCGCAGAAGGCCAGTTCGGCCAGCGTTCCGGCAAAGCACGAACCCGGCTCCAGCAGCGCGAACAGGCTGCGCGAGGACACGTCCAGCCGCGCGAAGGTGCGGCGCAGGTGGCCGATGGTCTCGTTGACGAACCAGTGGTCCTTGTGTGCCAGCATCAGCGCATCGTTGGCCAGCACCGCGGCGCTGTCGCCTTCGGTCTTGAGCAGCCAGGTGCCGATGTCCAGCTCGTTGGTGCGCATGTGCAGGATGGCGTCAT
Source organism: uncultured Burkholderiales bacterium (assembly GCA_937873395.1). Lineage (GTDB taxonomy): Bacteria > Pseudomonadota > Gammaproteobacteria > Burkholderiales > Burkholderiaceae_C > Hydrogenophaga. The sequence goes on along the minus strand of CALMYH010000114.1, from coordinate 28,755 downwards.
CCAGTTCGCGCACCATCTGCAGGGCGTACCAGTTCGCGCCCAGGGCCTCGATGCCGGCGATGTCGGTCGGCTGTGCGCCCTGCGGGGCCTTGACGGTGAAGGTGGCGGTGCGTTTGGCGCGGTCGATCTCCACCGTCACGTTCGTGTAGGCCAGGCGGTCGGCTTCGATGCTGCGGTTCAGCGGTGTCAGCGCGACGGGCTTGGCGCCGGTTGCGCCACGGTGGCTGCCGGCGGCCAGCTTCTCGGCGCGCTCGCGCACCGCCTGCTGGAACACCGCGGGTTTGGCAATCGCGTCGACCAGGCGCCAGTCCACGGCCTTCTGGCCGCGGACGCCTTCGACGCTGGTGCAGAAGATGTCGGCCAGATCGTGGCGCACGTGGCGCTTGTCGGTGACACGGGTCAGGCCACCGGTGCCGGGCAGCACGCCCAGCAGCGGCACCTCGGGCAGACTGACGGCACTGGACCGGTCGTCCACCAGCACGATTTCGTCGCAGGCCAGCGCCAGCTCGTAGCCGCCGCCGGCGCAGGCGCCATTGAGCGCGGCGACAAACTTCAGGCCGCTGTGCTGGCTGCTGTCTTCGATGCCGTTGCGGGTTTCGTTGGTGAACTTGCAGAAGTTGACCTTCCAGCCGTGGCTGGACAGGCCCAGCATGAAGATGTTGGCGCCCGAGCAGAACACCCGGTCCTTCAGGCTGGTGACCACCACCGACTTCACCTCGGGGTGCTCGAAGCGGATGCGCTGCAGCGCGTCGTGCAGCTCGATGTCCACCCCCAGGTCGTAGCTGTTGAGCTTGAGCTTGTAGCCGGGCCGAAGGCCGGCGTCCTCATTGATCGCCAGCGACAGCGTGGCGATGGGGCCGTCGAACGACAGCCGGACGTGTTGGTAGCGGGACGGCTCGGTCTGGTAGTCGACGCGGGGGTTGCTGGCGGTCATGGGGGTCTCCTCGGGTTCGGCGCGGCGGTCGGGATGCACGGGTTGGTGCGGCATGAGGTGAATAATAGTGCATGTCATTGGGCGACGTCAAATGCATTTTAGTGCATTACACTAGGTATTTACCCTAGATCACCCATTCACGCTGGCAATCTGAGCAAATGACGGACTTCCCGGCGCAGCCTGGCAAAACTGTCTCCCAGAGACTGGGCACTGGTGTTGAAAGCCAGATCCGCCTTGGAATAGAACGCGGCGCGGCCTTCCAGGATGCGTTTGAGGTCTTCCATGGCTTCGCGGCTGGCCGCCATGGGTCGCATGTCGCCCTGGGCGGCGACACGTTCCATGTGATCGGCCGGGTCGGCCTGGAGCCACACGGTGGTGCAGTGCTGCAGCAGCAGGTTGAAGTTGGCCGAATCCGCCACCAGCCCGCCGGGCGTGGCGATCACCACCTCGGGGTAGATCTGGATCGCCTCTTCCAGCGCGCGCCGTTCGTAGCGGCGGTAGGCATTGGCACCATAGAGGTTGTGGATCTCGCTGATGCTGCAACCGGCGAACTGTTCGATCTCGCGCGAGAGCTCGATGAACGGGAAGCCCAGGTCGTCGGCCAGGCGCTGACCGAGCGTGGACTTGCCCGCTCCGCGCAGCCCGATCAGGGCCACGCGCGCCTGGCGACCTTGCGCATCGACCCCGCCACTGGCGCCCAGCAGGTCCACCAGCTGCAGGCGCGCACGCCGCAGGTCGGCCTCGCCGCGACCCTGCAGCAGCTCGCGGATCAGCAGCCATTCGGGCGAAGACGTGGTGACATCGCCAATGAGTTCGGCCAGCGAGCAATGCAGCGCCTGCGCGACCTGCAGCAGCACCAGGATGGAGGCGTTGCCGGTGCCGTATTCGAGATTGGCCAGGTGCCGCTCGGAGACGTCGGCAGCCATCGCCACCGCCTTGCGGGTCATGCCCTTGCGGGAGCGCAGGGTGCGCACCCGCTCGCCCAGGGCCACCAGAAAGGGGTGGCGCTCTTCGGCATCATCAGGCGCGGTCGGCACCCCTGCGGGAGCGAGCGTGTCGGTGGAGGTCATGGCGCAGGCGCCTTTCGTCAGCAAGGGTGGCAAACAAGGGTAAACCCCAGTCATCCGTCGATCCTGAAACATGCACTTTAATGCATACTCCAAAAGACGCAAGATAATGCATTTATACCGTCATTCGAGCGCCGTGACCACGGCATTTGCGCAACCCACTGCATCCTGACCATGAGCGACACCCTTGACACCCCCCTGCTGCCCAACTTTCTGGCCGGTCGCTGGCAAATCGGCCAAGGCCAGGGCAGCACCCTGTTCGATCCCGTCCTGGGCACGCCGCTGGTGCGGGTGGACAACACCGGACTGGATCTGGCCGAAGCTTTTGCCTTTGCCCGTGAAACCGGCGGTGCCGCGCTGCGTGCGCTGAGCTACCGACAACGCGCCGTGCTGCTGGGCGACGTGGTGAAGGTGCTGCAGGCGAATCGCGACGCCTACTACGACATCGCCACCCGCAACAGCGGCACCGTCAAGAACGACTCGGCGGTGGACATCGACGGCGGTATCTTCACCCTGGGCTATTACGCCAAGCAGGGCGAGGCCCTGGGCGAAGCGATCTGCCTGCTCGACGGCGAGCGCATCCGCATGGGCAAGGACCCCGTGTTCCAGACCCAGCATGTATTCAGTCCCAGCCGGGGCGTGGCCCTGTTCATCAACGCCTTCAACTTCCCGAGCTGGGGCCTGTGGGAGAAGGCCGCACCGGCCCTGCTCTCGGGTGTGCCGGTCATCGTCAAGCCGGCCACCGCCACCGCGTGGCTGACCCAGCGCATGGTGGAAGACGTGGTGAAGGCCGGTGTGCTGCCCGCCGGTGCGCTGTCGGTCATCTGCGGCTCCTCGGCCGGGCTGATGGACCAACTGCAGCCGTTCGACGTGGTCAGTTTCACCGGGTCGGCCGAAACGGCCCGTCTCATCCGCAGCCACCCCGCAGTGGCACAGCGCTCGGTGCGCTGCAACATCGAGGCCGACAGCCTCAACAGCGCCCTGCTCGACCCGGCGGCCACCGAAGGCAGCGAGGCCTTCAACCTGCTGGTCAAGGAAGTGGTGCGCGAGATGACGGTCAAGAGCGGCCAGAAGTGCACCGCCATCCGCCGCATTTTCGTGCCGCGGGCGCTGTACGCTGCCGTTGCGGACGCCATTGGCACCAGGCTCGCCAAGACCACGGTCGGCGACCCGCGCAACGAAGGCGTGCGCATGGGCGCGCTGGTCAGCCGCGAGCAGTTCGCCGGCGTGACGGCCGGCATCGAGCACCTCAAGACCGAAGCCGAGGTGCTGTACGACGGCGCCGCCGCTGGCCTGGTCGACGCCGACCCGACCGTCGCTGCCTGTGTGGCGCCGGTGCTGCTGGGCACACAAGACCCCGTGAAGGCCAAAGTCCTGCACGAGGTCGAGGTGTTCGGCCCGGTCGCCACGCTCATGCCCTACGACAGCGAAGGCCAGGCCTGGGAACTCATTCGCCGCGGCGAGGGTTCGCTGGTGGCTTCGGTCTACAGCGCAGACCCGGCCTTCATCGCGCGCGCCGCTCTCGAATTGGCCGACAGCCATGGCCGCGTGCACGCCATCAGCCCCGACGTGGCGGCCAGCCAGACCGGCCACGGTAACGTGATGCCCATGAGCCTGCACGGGGGGCCCGGCCGCGCCGGCGGGGGCGAGGAGCTCGGTGGCCTGCGTGCCATGGGCTTCTACCACCGCCGCAGTGCGGTGCAGGCCAGCGTTGCCGCGCTGGACGCGCTGGCATCGGTCGCTGCCCCCTGGCGCACCTGAACTTCGCCCGAACCCACCCGAAAGATCCGCAAAGGACATGAGGAGACAGCCATGAGCCACCCCGAGACCGCCCCACCAACGGAACGATTCAACTTTGCCCGCCACCTGATGGCGGCCAACGCCCGCCGAACCGACAAGACCGCGCTGATCGACGATGCGGGCACGCTCAGCTATGGGCAGCTGAGCGATCAGGTGCGGCGCTGTTCGGCTGCGCTGACCGCGCTGGGACTGCGGCGCGAAGATCGCGTGCTGATGCTGATGCACGACAGCAGCGACTGGGTGGTGAGCTTCCTGGGTGCGCTGCACGCCGGTGTGGTGCCGGTCTGCGTCAACACGCTGCTGACCGCCAAGGACTATGCCTACATGCTCGCCGACAGCCGCGCCCAGGCGGTGCTGGTGTCGGGTGCGCTGTTGCCGACCCTCCAGAGCGCGATGGAGGGCCAGCCGAACGAGGCGCGGCACCTCATCGTCTCGCGCGCTCAGGCTCAGGGTCTGCCGGCCGGTGCACACGACTGGGCGGCCTGGGTGGGCGCCCAGGCGCCGGGCGAAGGGGCCGACACCCATGCCGACGAGCCCGCGTTCTGGTTGTACTCGAGCGGTTCCACCGGCGCCCCCAAGGGCACGGTGCACACCCAGGCCAACCTGTACTGGACCGCCGAGCTGTATGGCAAGGGTGTGCTGGGCCTGCGCGAGACCGACGTGGTGTTCTCGGCCGCCAAGCTGTTCTTTGCCTACGGCCTGGGCAATGCGCTGTCGTTCCCGCTGTCGGTGGGTGCCAGCGTGGTGCTGATGGCCGAACGCCCGACGCCGCAGGCGGTGTTCAAGCGCCTGGTGGACCACCAGCCCACCGTGTTCTACGGCGCGCCCACCGGTTACGGCGGCATGCTGGCCAGCCCCGACCTGCCCAAGCGTGAGCAGGTGGCGCTGCGCCTGTGCTCATCGGCCGGCGAGGCCCTGCCGCGCGACATCGGCGAGCGCTGGACCGCCCACTTCGGCTGCGAGATCATCGACGGCATCGGCAGCACCGAAATGCTGCACATCTTCCTGTCCAACCGGCCGGGCGACGTGCGCTACGGCACCACCGGCCAGGCGGTACCCGGTTACGAGGTGCAGTTGCGCGACGAAGACGGCAGCGTCATCAGCGGTCATGACCAGATCGGCGACCTGTACATCCAGGGGCCGAGTGCCGCCCTGATGTACTGGAACAACCGCGCCAAGTCGCGCGACACCTTCCAGGGCGCCTGGACCAAGAGTGGCGACAAGTACAGCCGAAACGCCGACGGCTACTACACCTATGCGGGGCGCAACGACGACATGCTCAAGGTCAGCGGCATCTACGTCAGCCCGTTCGAGGTCGAGGCCACGCTGGTGCAGCACCCGGCCGTGCTGGAGGCGGCCGTGATCGGCAAGGTCGACGAAGACGGTCTGACCAAGACCAAGGCTTTCGTGGTGTTGCGCCCCGGTCAGACGGCCTCGGAAGCGGAACTGCAGGCCTTCGTCAAAGAGCGGCTGGCGCCCTACAAATACCCGCGTTTCATCGACTTCATGGCCGAGCTGCCCAAGACCGCCACCGGCAAGATCCAGCGCTTCAGGCTGCGCGAGCTGGAGCGCGAAAGCCCGTCCCAGGACCGCTGAAACCCTCAGGTCCACCGTCCGTCCGGCAACCAGCGGCCGGCAGGGGAAAACCCGCAATCCCAGCCCTTGCTACCATTTCATTCGATAACCAAAATAATTACCTCTGATAACTAAAGAGGTGGCAAATGGTGAGGAAATGGCTGGGGTTCATGGCATTGGCATGGGCCACATCGCTGCATGCCGGCGATGCGGGGATCACGCCCACCGAAATCCGGCTCGGCGCATCGCAGGTGCTCAGCGGCCCCCTCGGTCCGCAAACGCTCCAGTATGGCGAGGGAGCACGGCTGCTGTTCGATGCGGTCAACGCCCGCGGTGGCATCCATGGTCGCCAGATCCGTTTTGTGACGCTGGACGACGGGTTCGACCCGGCCCGAGCGCTGGAGAACACGCGCCGCCTGGTCGAACAGGACAAGCTTTTCATGCTGTTCAACAGCACAGGTACCGCGCAAACCGCCGCAGTCCTGCCCTATCTCACCGAGCAAAAGACGATCCTGTTCGGCCCTGTGACAGGTGCCTCGGGGCTGCGCAACACCTTCAACCGCTATGTGTTCCACGTGCGGGCCAGCTACGCCAACGAATCCGAGCGCATCGTCTCCCAGCTCAAGCAGATCGGGGTCACACGCGTGGCCTTCTTCTACCCGGACGATGGCCTGGGCAAGGCCCTGCTCGGCGAAGTGCGTCAGGCCATGTCCCAGCAGGAGATGCCGCCGGCGATCGAGATCCAGGTCGATCCGGCCTCGCCCGACTTGGCCGCAGCCGCAGCCGCCACGGCCGAAGCCGCGCCGCAAGCCGTGATCGTCGGTACGGCCGGTCTGACCTTTCCCCGCTATGTGGCCGCGGTTCAGGCCACGTCGGCGCGCCCGGTGTTTTACGGTTTTTCGGTGGCCAGCCTGGACGGCATCAACCGCGAGCTCAAGGACAAGGCCCGGGGCATCGTGCTGGCCCAGATCATGCCCTCGCTGCGCAACACCAGCATTCCCGTGGTGGTCGAGTATCTGCAGCACCTCAGGGAAAAAGATCCCAACGCCGTGCCTTCCGCTTCCCAGTTCGAAGGCTTTGTCCATGCCCGACTGCTGGTCGAAGGCCTGCGGCGGACCGGACGGGACCTGAACACCGAGCGCTTCATCTCGACCATGCAGTCGGCTCGCGAAATCAGCTTCGGCCGATTCACGGCACGATATGCGCCCGGCTCGCACAACGGCTCCAACTACGTCGAGTTGGCCATCATCGACGCCGAGGGGCGCCTGCGCTACTGAAGGCCTCAGGTGTCCTTCGAGATCTTGATGCTGGGGAACTTGCTGGAGAAGTCCTTGGACTTGGCTGCGATCTTGACCGCCACCTGACGGGCCACGGTCTTGTAGATGCCGGCAATCTCGCCGTCGGGATCGGCCACCACGGTGGGGGTGCCGCTGTCAGCCTGCACCCGGATCGACATGTTCAGCGGCAGCGAGCCCAGGTAATCGGTACCGACCTCGGCCGCCATGTGCTTGCCACCGTCGGCACCGAAGATGTGCTCCACATGACCGCAGTTGGGGCAACAGTAGACCGCCATGTTCTCGACAATGCCCAGAATGGGCACACCGACCTTGTCGAACATCTGGATGCCCTTGCGCGCGTCCAGCAACGCAATGTCCTGGGGCGTGGTCACGATCACGGCCCCGGTGATCGGCACCCGCTGCGACAGGGTGAGCTGGATGTCGCCGGTTCCCGGCGGCATGTCCACCAGCAGGTAGTCCAGGTCCTTCCAGTTGGTCTGGCGCAGCAGCTGCTCCAGCGCCTGCGTGGCCATGGGGCCGCGCCAGATCATGGCCTGGTCCTTGTCGACCAGGAATCCGATCGAGATCACCTGAACGCCATGGTTCTCCAGTGGCTCCATGGTCTTGCCGTCGGTGCTTTCGGGCTTGCCGTCGATGCCCATCATCATCGGCTGGCTGGGTCCGTAGATGTCGGCGTCCAGAATGCCGACCCGCGCGCCCTCGGCAGCCAGGGCCAGCGCCAGGTTGACCGTGGTCGTGCTCTTGCCCACACCGCCTTTGCCCGAGGCCACGGCGACAATGTTCTTCACATGGGGCAGCAGTTGCACGCCGCGCTGCACCGCGTGCGGAATGATCCTGCTTTGCAGGTTGACGGACACATTCTCCACGCCCGGAACTTCCCTGGCGGCGGAGACCAGCGCGCGGCGCAGCGCCGGAATCTGGCTCTTGGCCGGGTAACCCAGCTCGACGTCGAAGGAAACGTCCCCCTCCTGCACCTGCAGGTTCTTCAGTGCCTTGGTGGACACGAAGTCCTTGCCGGTGTTCGGATCGGTGACAGCCTGCAGGGCTTGAAGCAGGGCTTGGGAATCGACGGCCATGGAAGCGGGTCTCCTGTGGAGCGGAACGGGATTCGGTGAAATTGGTCCGAAGTCTACCCCTCGCACGGACCGCCCTCCATTCACCCAATCACCATGAGGACATCGGCCACCTAAAATCGGGCGTTTTCCCCAGCCGCCATCGAAAGAAAGCTGCCATGAGCCAGCGCCGCCTGTTCGTCACCACCGCCCTGCCCTACGCCAACGGCCATTTCCACATCGGCCACATCATGGAATACATCCAGGCCGACATCTGGGTGCGGTACCAGCGCATGCAGGGCCACGAAGTACATTTCGTCTGCGCCGACGACGCGCACGGCGCGCCCATCATGATCGCGGCCGAAAAGGCCGGCAAGACGCCCCAGCAGTTCGTGGCCGACATCGCGGCCGGCCGCCAGCAATACCTGGACGGCTTCCACATCGGCTTCGACAACTGGCACAGCACCGATGGGCCTGAGAACCACCTGCTGGCCCAGGACATCTACCGCGCCCTCAAGGCCAACGACCTGATCGAGACCCGCACCATCGAACAGTTCTTCGACCCCGAGAAGAACATGTTCCTGCCCGACCGATTCATCAAGGGCGAATGCCCCAAATGCGGCGCGAAAGACCAGTACGGCGACAACTGCGAGGTCTGCGGCGCGGTGTATGCGCCCACCGAACTGAAGAACCCGTACTCGGCCCTGTCCGGCGCGACTCCTGTGCTCAAGACCTCGGACCACTTCTTCTTCAAGCTGTCCGACCCGCGCTGCCTGGCCTTCCTGGACCAGTGGACACAAAGTGGCGCGGTCCAGCCCGAGGTCCTCAACAAGATCGCCGAGTGGATCGAACCGGGCCCGGACGGCAAGCCCAAAATGGGCGACTGGGACATCAGCCGAGACGCGCCCTACTTCGGCATCGAGATCCCCGATGCCCCGGGCAAGTACTTCTACGTCTGGCTGGATGCGCCCATCGGCTACCTCGCCTCGCTCAAGAACTACTTCGACAGGACGGGGCGCGACTATGAGGCCTTCATGGCCGACCCGACCACCGAGCAGGTCCATTTCATCGGCAAGGACATCATCACCTTCCACACCCTGTTCTGGCCGGCCATGCTCAAGTTCAGTGGCCGCAAGGTGCCCAATGCCGTCTACGTGCACGGATTCCTGACCATCAACAATGGCGAGAAGATGAGCAAAAGCCGGGGCACCGGCCTGGACCCGCTCAAGTACCTGGGCCTGGGCATGAACCCCGAGTGGCTGCGCTACTACCTGGCCGCCAAGCTCACCGGCAAGAACGAAGACGTCGACTTCAACGCCGAAGACTTCATGCTGCGCGTCAACAGCGACCTGATCGGCAAGTACATCAACATCGCCTCGCGCGCCGCCGGCTTCATCACCAAGCGCTTTGACGGCCAGCTGGGCGCCGTCTCGGCCGATGGCGATGCGCTGCTCGACCACATCCAGACCACTGCCCCCGCCGTGGCCGAGCTGTACGCCGAGCGCGAATACGGCAAGGCCCTGCGCGAAATCATGCAGCTGGCTGACCGCGTCAATGCCTATGTCGACCAGAACAAGCCCTGGGAACTGGCCAAACAGGAGGGCATGGACGGCCGACTGCAGGATGTGTGCACCACCTGCATCGAAGCCTTCCGCCTGATCTCGCTCTACCTCAAGCCGGTGCTGCCGGCCCTGGTGGCCAACGTCGAGGCCTTCCTGCAGATCCAGCCGCTGAGCTTTGCCGATGCGGTCCGCCTGCTGGGCGCCGGGCACCGCATCGGTGCCTACCAGCACCTGATGCAGCGTGTCGACATCAAGCAGCTCGACGCTCTGTTCGAACCCCCGCCAGCGCCCGAAGAGCCCAAACTGCTCCCCGGCGGCGAGGCCATCGCCCCGACCATCTCCATCGACGATTTCGCCAAGGTCGACCTGCGCATCGCGCAGATCGTCCAGTGCGAGGCGGTCGAAGGCTCGACCAAGCTGCTGCGCCTGACCCTGGACGTGGGCGAAGGCAGGACGCGCAACGTCTTCAGCGGCATCGCCAGCATGTACCAGCCCGAAGACCTGGTCGGCAAGCTCACGGTGATGGTGGCCAACCTGGCCCCGCGAAAGATGAAGTTCGGCGTCAGCGAAGGGATGGTGCTGGCCGCCAGCCACGGTGACGAAAAAACGCAGCCGGGCATTTACGTGCTCAACCCCTGGCCGGGGGCCACGCCCGGCCTGCGCGTGCGCTGATCAGTTGCGATCCAGAGCGGGGTCCCGGCTGACCAGGGTCTTCGAGACCCGGAAATCCGTGTCGAAAACGACCGTGAAAATCTTGGAGTCGTTGTCGGTGGGGCCGTCGAGGAATCGCCAGTCATAGTGGGTCTCGCCCTTGAGCGGGTAGGGCGTGATCTTCATCGGCTTGCCCAGCAGGCGACGCACCTGTTCCATCGGCATGCCTGGCTGAACCCGCGAGAAATTCGCTGGGTGCAGGACCTGTTCGAACCGGATCAGGCGCCCATCGGCACCGATGGTCGCCATGTAGTTGCGGTGCCCGGCAGGCTGGCGGTTGAACTCGTAGATCCTGACCCCGTCTGGTTCGTCCCACACGGCTTCGGGCTGGCCGAATCGCTGGCGCACATCGGCCTCGGACGACTGGCCTGGCACCAGTTCGCGTTCGCCCTGCACATCACACGCCGACACCAGCAGCAGACCTGCCAGAGCCACGAGAATCCGCGCTGTGAGCGACGGTCCCGCCAGGAAAGAAAAGGCATGGCCCATGATGAAACTCCCAGAAGTGGACTCGAGTGTAGACCCGCCGGCTCGGGCGTTTGCAGCACGGCGGCTTCGGAATGTCACGCGGAGTAACATCGGGCCATGCTCCAAGGCCTTCCGCCCCTCGCAAGTTTTCGCCCCCGCCTCACCCAGGATCTTCGGGACTACAACAGGGAGCGCCTGGCGCGCGACATCGGTGCGGGTGCCACGGTGGGCATCGTGGCCCTGCCCCTGGCCATGGCCTTTGCCATTGCGTCGGGCCTCAGTCCGGAAGCTGGTCTGTGGACCGCCATCATCGCCGGCTTCATCATTTCGGCACTGGGCGGCACCTCGGTGCAGATCGGTGGCCCGGCCGGCGCCTTCATCGTCATCGTCTACGGCATCGTCGAGCGCTACGGCCTGGCCAACCTGCTGATTTCGACCGTCAGCGCCGGTGTACTGCTGTTCCTGCTCGGGCTGTTCCGGCTGGGCACCCTGGTACGTTATGTGCCGGTCAGTGTCGTGATCGGCTTCACGAACGGCATCGCCGTGCTGATCGCCCTGTCCCAGCTGCGGGACTGGTTCGGGCTGGAGATCGGCAAGATGCCCGCCGACTTCTTCAGTCAGATCGCCACCGTCTGGCGCCATATCGACACCTTCAACCCCTGGGCCTTCGGCCTGGGCGTGGCCTGTGTCATCGGCCTGTTCATCTGGCCGCAGCTGTGGGCGGTCGATTCGCAGTTCCGGCGCCAGCTGGAGAAGATCGAAACCGTCAGCGCGCTCAGGGCCACCTCGCGGCTGCCGGCGCCCGTGGTGGCGCTGGTCACCCTGTCGCTGGTGGCCTGGCTGATGCAGTTGCCGGTGGAGACCATCGGCAGCCGCTTCGGCGGCATTCCGCAGAGCCTGCCGGTGTTCCAGCTGCCCGATTTTTCCTGGGAAACGGTCCGCCTCCTGGTCACCCCCACCCTGACCATCGCCTTGCTGGGGGCCATCGAATCCCTGCTGTGCGCGCGGGTCGCCGACCAGCTGAGCGACACCCCCAAGCACGACCCCAACCAGGAGCTCATGGCCCAGGGCGTGGCCAACGCGGTCGTGCCCTTCTTCGGCGGCATGCCCGCCACCGGCACCATCGCGCGCACGGTCACCAACATCCGGGCCGGGGCCACCTCCCCGGTCGCCGGCATGGTCCACGCCGCCACACTGGCCCTGGTGGTGTTGCTCGCCGCGCCACTGGCCCAACACATCCCGCTGGCCGTGCTGGCCGGCGTGCTGCTGTTTGTGGCCTGGAACATGGGCGAATGGAAAGAGTTCGGACGCCTCAAGCAGTTTTCCAACCACTACCGCCTCATGATGGTCTCCACCTTCCTGGTGACTATCGTGTTCGACCTGACCGTGGCGGTGGAACTCGGCCTGGTGCTGGCGGTGGTGCTGTTCGTGCGGCGACAGAGCGAGATCTTCCGCGCCGAAGCCGTGGCCGCCACCGAGCAGCAGCTGACTTTCCGGCTGTTCGGTTCGCTGTTCTTCGGCGCCGTCGCCAAGATCGACCCCATCGTCGCTGCCGTCGAATCCAGCCCGCACCCGGTCAACGTCATGCTCGACGCCACCCATCTGATTTCGCTGGACACCACAGGCCTGGACGCGCTGGAGCAACTGCACAAGGCCATCACGAAGCGCGGTGGCCGCCTCGGCATCGTCGGGCTGAACGAACAACCCCGGTCCTTGATGGAGCGTTCGGGTTTCGCCGCGCACCTGCACACCTTCCAATGACGCGCCCCAGCCGGACCTGATCGGCCACCTGGGGCCATCGCCCCGACACCCGCGGGGATGCGCGCCCAAGTAAAATCCGGGTTTTCACCGACCACTGCACCATGCCGTTCTTCGCCCGTCCTCACTACACCTCCGACGCGACCGATTTCCTCGAGTCACTCAAGGCCGCGCGTCCCGAGCTTGAGCAGGATCAGCGCCACGGTCGGTCCCTCCTCTGGGACAAGCAGGTCGACCGGGAATTCCAGGCCGCTGCCGAAGCGGCCCGTGTGCCACAGAAGCCCTACGTCTACCAGACGGGCTCCGATCAGACCTGATCAGGCAGCCTTCCAGCCACCATGAGCAGCGAGGCGCCGACGACGCTCGACGAGGCCCCCGACGGTCTGGATGCCGTGCTGCCGACGGTGGTCGACCATGTGGCCATTGCCCGCCTCTACGGCGAGCCGCTGTTCGATCTGCCACGCGACCTCTACATCCCGCCCGACGCACTGCAGGTCTTCCTGGAGGCCTTCGAAGGACCGCTCGACCTGCTGCTCTACCTCATTCGCAAACAGAACTTCAACATTCTCGACATCCCCATGGCGGCGGTCACCCGCCAGTACCTGAGCTATGTCGACGAGATCCGGGCTTCGAATCTGGAACTGGCGGCCGAATATCTGCTGATGGCGGCCATGCTGATCGAGATCAAGTCGCGCATGCTGCTGCCGCCCAGGAAGACCGCCGAGGGCGAAGAAACCGAAGACCCGCGCGCCGAGCTGGTGCGTCGCCTGCTCGAATACGAGCAGATGAAGCTGGCCGCCCAGCGCCTGGCCGAGATGCCGCAATACGGGCGTGACTTCCTCAAAGCCCAGGTTTATGTCGAGCAGGCCCTCGTGCCACGCTTCCCCGACGTGCACGTGCTTGATCTGCAGAGCGCCTGGCGCGACATCCTGCGCCGCGCCAAGCTCGTCCAGCACCACCGCATCAGCCGCGAAGAGCTCTCCGTGCGCGAACACATGAGCATCGTTCTGCGCAAGCTGCAGGGCCGCCGATTCGTCGAGTTCGGCGAGCTGTTCGACCCCGAACGAGGGACGCCGGTGCTGGTGGTCACCTTCATTGCCATGCTCGAACTGGCCAAGGAAACCCTGATCGAGCTGACCCAGGCCGAGGCCTTCGCGCCCATCTACGTCCGCCTCGCCTACTCGCCGAACTGATGTCTACCCCCACGCTCCGCCGCTGCGCGGGTCGCTGCCCCCACAGGGGGCGCGTTTCGCCTTGGGGCGGCCCGGCGGCGAAATCCTTCACCCCCACGCTCCGCCGCTGCGCGGGTCGCTGCCCCCACAGGGGGCGCGTTTCGCCTTGGGGCGGCCCGGCGGCGAAATCCTTCACCCCCACGCTCCGCCGCTGCGCGGGTCGCTGCCCCCACAGGGGGCGCGTTTCGCCTTGGGGCGGCCCGGCGGCGAAACCTCTTTGCCATCCATGAGCAATACCCACGAATTCGATGTCCTGATCATCGGCAGCGGCCTGGCCGGCCTCACGGCTGCGCTCAAGCTGGCTCCCGACCACCGGGTGGCCGTGGTCACCAAGCGGGGCATTTCCGATGGTTCGAGCAACTGGGCCCAGGGCGGCATTGCCGCCGTGCTGGCCGAGGGGGACAGCTATGCCTCGCATGTCGACGACACCCTGGTGGCCGGCGCCGGCCTGTGTGACCTGGAGGCCACGAGGTTCACAGTGGAGAACGCCCCAGCAGCCATCGCCTGGCTGCGGGAACTGGGCGTGCCCTTTTCCACCGAGAACGGCGAACTCCACCTGACCCGCGAAGGCGGCCACAGCCACCGCCGCATCGTTCACGTGACCGACGCCACCGGGGCCGCCGTGCAGACCACGCTGAGCCAGCGGGCCCGCTCGACACCTGGCATCACGTTCTTCGAGAACCACATGCTGGTCGATCTCATCACCGATCGCAAGCTGGCCGGCTACCTGCCCGGCGGCGGTGCGGCACGCTGCCACGGTGCCTATGTCCTTGATGTGGACCGCGACGAGGTGGAGACCTTCAGCGCCCGCCACACCATCCTGGCCACGGGCGGTGCCGGCAAGGTCTATCTCTACACCACCAATCCCGACACCGCCACCGGCGACGGCATCGCTGCCGCCTGGAGAGCCGGCTGCCGGGTGGGGAACATGGAGTTCATCCAGTTCCACCCCACCTGCCTCTACCACCCGCACGTCAAGAACTTCCTGATCACCGAGGCGGTTCGCGGCGAGGGCGGCCAACTGAAGCTGCCGCCCCATCTGGGCAGCCACCGCTTCATGCCCGACCACGACCCGCGCGCCGAGCTGGCCCCGCGCGACATCGTGGCCCGCGCCATCGACTTCGAGATGAAGAAGCACGGCCTGGACTGCGTGCACCTGGACATTTCGCACCAGAGCCCCGCATTCCTGCGCGAGCACTTCCCCAACATCCTGGCACGTTGCGCCGAGCTGGGCATCGACATCACGCGCGAGGCAATTCCGGTGGTCCCGGCGGCCCATTACACCTGCGGCGGCGTGGTCACCGACCTCTCGGGGCGCACCGACGTGCCGGGACTTTACGCCGTGGGCGAAGCCACCTGCACTGGCCTGCACGGCGCCAACCGCCTGGCCAGCAACTCCCTGGTGGAATGCATGGTGTTCGCCAGCGCCGCTACCGAGGCGATCCGCCAGAGTCCTGGCGCCGAACACCGCGCCCTGCCTCTGTGGGACGAAAGCCGGGTCACCGATGCCGACGAGCAGGTCGTGATTTCCCACAACTGGGACGAGTTGCGCCGCTTCATGTGGGACTATGTCGGCATCGTGCGAACCAACAAGCGGCTGGAGCGGGCCGCCCACCGGATCACCCTGCTGCAGCGCGAGATCCACGAGTTCTATTCCCAGTTCCACGTCACCCGCGACCTGCTGGAACTGCGCAACCTGGTTCAGGTGGCCGACCTGATCGTGATGAGCGCCATGCTGCGCCACGAGAGCCGTGGCCTGCACTACAGCCGCGACTACCCCGATCTGCTGCCCGAAGCCAAACCGACCATTCTGGTGCCGCCGGTCCGCTGAACGGCACCGGACAGCGCAGCATCAGGCCGCGCCGATGTTCGGCACCAGCGCCCCGGCGTCCTGCCCGGCCCTGTGCGCCGCCGTGAAGGCCAGCATGCGGTCGATCGGAATGCGCGCGCGGTCGATCAGGGCCGCATCGACCTCGATTCGGTTGGCAACGGTCTCCAGCACGCGCGCTACGCCGGCCAGGCCGTTCATGGCCATCCAGGGGCAGTGGGCGCAACTCTTGCACGTGGCGCTGTTGCCGGCGGTCGGCGCCTCGATGAACAGCTTGTCCGGGTTCTGCTGGCGCAGCATGTGCATCATGCCGTTGTCGGTCGCCACGATGAACTCGGGCGCGTCCATTTCGCGCGCCGCCTTCAGGATGCCCGAGGTGGATCCGACCGCGTCGGCCAGCGCTACCACGTCGGCCGGGCTCTCGGGATGGACCAATACCTTGGCCTTCGGATGCTCCTTCTTGAGCAGCTCCAGTTCGATGGCCTTGAACTCGTCGTGCACAATGCACGAACCGGTCCACATCAGCATGTCGGCACCGGTTTCGCGCTGAATGTAGCCGCCCAGGTGCTTGTCGGGCGCCCAAAGGATCTTGTGCCCCTTGTCCTTGAGCGCCCGCACGATGTCCAGCGCGCAGCTGGAGGTCACCAGCCAGTCCGAACGCGCCTTCACCGCGGCGCTGGTGTTGGCATAGACCACCACGGTGCGGTCGGGGTGCTGGTCGCAGAAGGCGCTGAAGGCATCGATCGGGCAGCCCAGATCGAGCGAGCAGTTGGCGTCCAGGTCGGGCATCAGGACCGTCTTTTCAGGGCTGAGGATTTTCGCCGTCTCGCCCATGAAGCGCACCCCTGAGACCACCAGGGTCTGCGCCGGGTGATCCCGGCCGAAGCGTGCCATTTCCAGCGAATCGCTGACGATGCCGCCGGTCTCGACCGCCAGGTCCTGCAGGTCCGGGTGCACGTAGTAATGCGAGACCATGACCGCGT
Organism: uncultured Burkholderiales bacterium; assembly: GCA_937873395.1. GTDB lineage: Bacteria > Pseudomonadota > Gammaproteobacteria > Burkholderiales > Burkholderiaceae_C > Hydrogenophaga. Next base: position 12,487 of record CALMYH010000114.1, on the reverse strand, counting down.
TGCGCTCTTTGAGCAGGTGGCGGATGCGTTCCTTGAGCTCGGTGCGCTGCGAGGGCGTCGGTTCCACCGGCACCCGGGCCCAGGCGTGCTTGGTCGGACAGGCGGGCTGTTCGTATTCGACGTCAATGATGGAAACATTGCTCATGTTGAAGCTTTCGTTGGAGCGCTTTGATCTGGTCCAGACGCGCCGTGGAACCGGCTTGGCCGGGCCACAGGCGCGGTCCCCCGAGGGGGAAGACGCGAAGCGGCGCAGGGGGCATCACGAGATCCGCATGGAAAAATCAATGGCCTTGACGTCTTTTGTCAGCGCTCCGATGGAAATGCGGTCAACCCCGGTTTCTGCAAGGGCCCGTACCGTCTCCAGGTTCACACCCCCCGAAATCTCCAGGATGGCGCGTCCGGCGTTGCGGCGCACCGCTTCGTTCAGGGTCGGAATGCCCATGTTGTCCAGCAGCACCATGCTGGCACCGCAGGCCAGCGCCTCGTCCAGTTGCCCCAGCGTCTCGACCTCGATCTCGACGAACCGGGCTTGCGGGGCGGTTTCCTGCACCCGGCGCAGCACGGCGGCCACGCCCCCGGCAGCAGCGATGTGGTTTTCCTTGATCAGCACCGCGTCGTACAGGCCGATGCGGTGATTCACGCCACCACCGGTCTTCACCGCGTACTTCTGGGCCAGCCGCAAACCCGGAAGGGTCTTGCGGGTGTCCACGATGGCGGCCTTCGTGCCCTTCACTGCCTCCACGAACACGGCGGTTTTGGTCGCCACGGCCGAGAGCAGCTGCAGGAAATTGAGCGCTGTGCGCTCGGCGGTCAGCAGAGCTTGTGCCTGGCCTTCGATCTTCAGCACCACCTGGTCGGCTTGGCAGACCTCCCCCTCCTGGACAAACCAGGTCAGGCGTGCCGACGGATCACAGGCCAGCACCGCAGCCTCGACCCAGGGACGGCCACAGATCACGGCCTTCTCGCGCGCCAGGATGCGCGCCTGCGCGGGCCGCAAGGCATCCACCAGGGCTGCCGTCAGGTCGCCGCTGCCGACATCCTCGGCCAGAGCGCGGGCCACGTCGGCACGCGCCAGCCCAGCCAGGTCGTCGGCATTGAATTCAGACAGGTGTTTCATGGGTGCAAGCATAACGGCTGCGCCCGGCGCCGCCGTCCGGATCGACTATAGTGCGCCCAAAACAATCCCGACGTCGAGGGGACCTCATGAACCCACCCATCCAAGCGCCCACCGCCGCCACGCCCTACGGCACATTGCCTGCCGCTTCGCCGCTGCCCCAGCGCAAACCGGTCAGCCTCCCGCGCCTGGCCGAGATGCGCGAACGCGGCGAAAAAATCACCATGCTGACCGCGTACGACGCGACCTTCGCCGCCGTGGCCGACGCCGCCGGCATCGAATGCATCCTGGTCGGTGACTCGCTGGGCATGGTCTGTCAGGGCCTGTCCAGCACCACCGGCGTCACGCTGGAGACCATGGCTTACCACACCGAAAGCGTGGTGCGAGGCCTGCGCCGCGTGCAGGGCACGGCCTGGGTGATCGGCGACCTGCCCTTTGGCAGCTACCACGAGAGCAAGGAACAGGCCCTGCGCAGCGCGGCCGAGATCCTGCGCGCCGGCGCCCACATGGTCAAACTCGAAGGCGGCGGCTGGACCGCCGAAACCGTGCGTTTCCTGGTCGAGCGCGGCATCCCCGTCTGTGCCCACCTGGGCCTGACCCCGCAGACCGTGCATTCACTCGGTGGTTACCGGGTACAGGGCCGCGACGACGCCGCCGCGTTGCAGCTGCGCCGGCACGCCCTGGAGCTGCAGGACGCCGGTGCCGCCATGCTGGTCCTGGAGATGGTGCCCGCCGTGCTGTCGGCCGAGATCACCGAAGAGCTCAAGACCTGCCACACCATCGGCATCGGGGCCGGCAAGGGCACCGCCGGCCAGGTGCTGGTGATGCACGACATGCTGGGCATCAACCTGGGCAAGAATCCCAAGTTTGTGCGCAACTTCATGGATGGCGCCACCAGCGTCCGAGACGCCATGGCCGCCTATGTGCGGGCCGTCAAGGACGGCAGCTTCCCCGACGACGCGTTGCACGCCTGGTGATTGCCCCATGAAACTCGTCCACACCGTCGCCGACCTGCGCGCCGCACTGGCGCCCCATCAGTCGCCGGTCTTTGTGCCCACCATGGGCAACCTGCACGACGGCCACCTGGCCCTGGTGCGCACCGGCAAGCCGCTGGGCGACGTGACCGTCTCCAGCATTTTCGTCAACCGGCTCCAGTTCGCGCCCCACGAAGATTTCGACACCTACCCACGGACCCTGCAGGCCGATTGCGCGCGTCTGGAACAGGCGGGTTGCGACATCGTCTTTGCACCGTCGGAGAAGGAGCTGTACCCGGAACCGCAGGTCTACAAGGTGCAGCCGCCGTCGGACCTGGCCGACATCCTGGAAGGCCATTTCCGCCCGGGCTTCTTCATCGGTGTCTGCACCGTGGTGATGAAGCTGTTCCAGTGCGTGTTCTCCGACGCCAAAGGTCCGCGCTACGCCATGTTCGGCAAGAAGGACTACCAGCAGCAGATGGTGATCCGCCGCATGGTCCAGCAGTTCGCCATGCCGATCCAGATCGTGGCCGGCGAAACCCAGCGCGCGCCCGACGGACTGGCGCTGAGCTCGCGCAACGGCTACCTCAGCGAAAGCGAGCGGGCCGAGGCGATCCAGCTGTCACTGGCGCTTCGCGCGCTGGCGCGTGACGCCCTGGCCGCCGGGACGTCGCTGCCCGACAAGCGCGAGACCATGGAGGCGAACGCCATGCGCACGCTGGCGCTGCGTGGCTGGGGGCCGGATTACCTGACGGTGCGCCGACGCGCCGATCTGCAGCCCCCGCGCGCCGAAGACATGCTCACGCCACAGTCGCTGGTGGTGCTGGGCGCCGCCCGCCTGGGCAGCACGCGCCTGATCGACAACTTTGAGATCTGAGTCTGGCGAAGGCTGGGCTCAGCGGTGCATTACAGCACCTCTGTCTTCGGATTTCGGCCCATCAACTCGGCCACCGCCTGCTCCGGACGCAAGCCGCCGTCGAGCAGGGCCACCACCGCCTCGCTGATCGGCATCTCGATGCCGAGCGCCCTGGCCCGTTGCACCACCGTGCGCGCGCTGTAGACACCCTCGGCCACGTGCCCGAGCGAATCGACGGCCTGCTGCAGGCTCAGGCCTTCGGCCAGCAATTGCCCGACGCGTCGGTTGCGCGACAGATCGCCGGTGGCGGTCAGCACCAGGTCACCCAATCCGGACAGGCCCATGAATGTCTCCGGGCGGGCGCCCAGTGCCAGACCGAAACGGGTCATCTCGGCCAGACCGCGTGTGACCAGCGCCGCCCGCGCGTTCATGCCCAGGTTCAGGCCGTCGCACAGGCCGGTGGCAATGGCCAGCACGTTCTTCACCGCACCGCCCACCTCCACACCGACGATGTCGTCGTTGGCGTAGACCCGAAGACTCGGACCGTGGAAAGCGTCGACCAGGCGGTCGCACAACTCGCGGTGTGCACTCGCGGCCACCAGGGCTGCGGGTTGGCCGCGGGCCACCTCCTGGGCAAAGCTGGGGCCGCTGAGCACCCCGACCGGCAGCCCGGGCGCCACTTCGGCCGCGATCTCATGCCCCAGCAAGCCCGGTCGATCCGACGCACGGGGTGCCTCGAAGCCCTTGCACAGCCAGGCGGCCGGTACACCGAACGGCGCCAGGCGAGCCAGCATGTCACGCAGGGCGGCCATGGGCGTGGCCACGATCACCAGGTCACACCCGACCAAGGGGCTGTCGGCGCCATCCAGCGCCGCCCCGGACACCTGCATGGACGGTGGAAGCACCTGCCCCGGCAGGTAGCGGGCATTGACACGCTCGGCCTGCATCTGCGCCGCCTGCTGCGCATCACGCGCCCACAGGCTGACCGACCGGTCGGCCCCGCCCTGACGGGCTGCAGCCATGGCCAGGGCGGTTCCCCAGGCCCCGGCTCCCAGCACGGCCATGCGCATACCTGCCTCCCCGAGCCTGGCGCTTACTGGGTGACGATGCGCTGGCCGTCGGCGGCCGGCTGGGCCTGCTGCTGCTCGTACATGGCCTGGAAGTTGATTTCGGCCATGTGAACGGGCGGGAAACCGCCACGCTGGATCAGGTCCGCCACGTTGGCGCGCAGATAGGGATAGACGATCTGCGGACAGGCGATGCCCATGATCGGGCCCATCTGCTCCTCGGGCAGGTTGCGGATCTCGAAAATGCCGGCCTGCTTGACCTCGACCAGGAACACGGTCTTGTCCTGGATCTTGGTTTGCACGGTGGCCGTCACACTCACCTCGAACACGCCATCGGCCGCGGGCGCCGCCTCGACGCCCAGCTGGATGTCGACCGAAGGCTGCTCTTGCGACAGCAGGATGGCCGGGGAATTGGGCTGCTCCAGCGAGGCCTCCTTGAGGTAGACACGCTGGATCTGGAACACGGGGTCTTGGTTGTCGGCCATGGTGAAGCTTTCTCGGGTCGGGAACGGGCTCAGCCGTCGATGAAAAAACCCGCTGCGGCAGACGCGCCGGCAGCGGGCACACAGGCAATTATGTCAGCACTGGCCGCAGATGCGGCCATCGCGTCAGGCCTGCAGCAGCGGCATCAGGCCGCCACGGGCGTCCAGGGCATGGAGGTCGTCGCAGCCACCCACATGCGTATCACCGATGAAGATCTGCGGCACGCTGGTTCGGCCGGTCAGTTCGGTCATGTGGGCGCGCAGCGCGGGCTGACCGTCCACGAACAACTCCTCCAGGTCGCTGACGCCCCGCTGCTCGAGCAGCGCCTTGGCCCGGGCGCAGTACGGACACCAGGCGCTGGTGTACATCTTGACTTTGACCATCTCGGCTCTGCCTTCCGTGTCCGGGTGACTTCAGGATTTTTCAACGGGCAGACTGGCCGAGCGCCAGGCGCCCATGCCACCGGCCAGAGAATGCACCTTCTCGTAACCCAGCTTGCGCGCAATGGCCAGGGCACGGTTCGAGCGCATGCCCGAGGCACAGACCAGGATCACGGGCGTGGCCTTGTTCTTCACCGTGGCCGGCAGCTTGGCTTCCAGCTCGGACAAAGGGACATTCTTGGCCCCGGTCACATGGCCAGCCGCGTACTCGGCAGGCTCGCACACATCCACCACCACCGCCTTCTCGCGGTTCATCAGCATGACCGCCTCGGTCGGTTTGAGCGAACCCAGGCCGCCGCCCCCACTGACCGCCGGCCAGACCAACATGGCGCCGGAGACAAAGGCAACGGCAATCAGAATCCAGTTATCGATAAAGAAGCTCACAGGGGTCACCTTTTTTGCACAGCCAGCCATTTTAGAATGTCTGGCTGACCCGCGCGGGTTGCGCGCGTTCCGCCGTCCATTCTCCCCCTTCTGCCATGCACAAGCTTGTCCTGATCCGCCACGGTGAATCCACCTGGAACCTCGAAAACCGCTTCACCGGCTGGACCGATGTCGAGCTGACCCCCACCGGCGTGTCACAGGCCATGTCGGCCGGCAAGCTGCTCAAAGCCGAAGGTTACGAATTCGACGTGGCCTACACCTCGGTGCTCAAGCGTGCCATCCACACCCTGAACTACGCGCTGGATGAAATGGACCGCACCTGGTTGCCGGTGGTGAAGGCCTGGCAGCTCAACGAACGCCATTACGGTGCCCTGCAGGGCCTGAACAAGGCTGACATGGCCCGGCAGTACGGCGACGAGCAGGTGCTCATCTGGCGCCGCAGCTACGACACGCCGCCGCCGGCGCTGGAGCCCACCGACCCCCGCTGCGAGCGAAGCGACCGCCGCTATGCCTCGCTGGACCCGTCCCAGGTGCCCCTGACCGAGTGCCTCAAGGACACCGTGGCGCGGGTCATCCCCTACTGGAACGAGACGCTGGCGCCGGCGATCCGCAGCGGCCAGCGGCTGGTGATTGCGGCCCACGGCAACTCCATCCGGGCCCTGGTCAAGTACCTGGACGGCATTTCGGACACCGATATCGTGAATCTGAACATCCCGAACGGCATTCCGCTGGTCTACGAACTCGACGCCGACCTGCGTCCGCTGCGTAGCCATTACCTGGGTGACGCCGAGGCCGCGGCTCGCGCCGCTGCAGCGGTGGCCGCCCAAGGCAAGGCCTGAGGCGCTTGCGGGTCCGCAACGGGTTCTTTTGTCTCCTGCTGGGAGAATGCGGAACCCGTCCCCCCTGGACCGCTCCAAGGTGTATATTGACTCTGCAAACCCGGCTTGCAGGGGTGGTCTTTTTTGTCGAGGCATCGCGATGGGTAAACAGGTGAGTCACAAGCTCAGGATCGCCGGCTGGATCGCGGTCGGTGCGGTGGCGGGGGCGCTGACGACCGTGCAGCTGCAGGCCGTGGCCCGCAACACCCTGGCGCCCCTGCCGCTGGAAGAGTTGCAGCAACTGGCGGCCGTGTTCGGCATGATCAAGTCCGACTATGTCGAGCCGGTGGACGAGAGGAAGCTGATTTCGGAAGCCATCTCGGGCATGGTGGCCAGTCTCGACCCGCACTCGCAGTATTTCGACGCCAAGTCCTTCAAGGAATTCCGCGAAGGCACCAGCGGCCGATTCGTTGGTGTGGGCATTGAAATCACCATGGAAGATGGGCTGGTCAAGATCGTCTCGCCCATCGAGGACTCGCCTGCCTTCCGCGCTGGCCTCAAGACCGGCGACCTGATCACCAGGATCGACGACACCCCGGTCAAGGGGCTGTCCATCAATGAAGCCGTGAAGCTGATGCGGGGCGAACCCCGGACCAAGGTGCTGCTGACCATCATGCGGCGTGACGAAAATCGCACCTTCCCGGTCACCATCACACGAGAAGAAATCCGTACCCAGAGCGTCCGGGCCCGCGTGGTCGAGCCCGGATTTGCCTGGGTTCGAGTGTCGCAGTTCCAGGAACGCACGGTCGAGGACTTCGCCCGGCGCGTGGAAGACATCTTCAAGGCCGAGCCCAAACTCAAGGGACTGGTGCTGGACCTGCGCAACGATCCCGGAGGCCTGCTGGACGCAGCGGTGGCGCTGTCGGCGGCTTTCCTGCCCGAGAACGTCACGGTGGTGTCCACCAATGGCCAGTTGGCCGACAGCCGGTTCACCTACAAGGCCACGCCACAGCACTACCTGCGTCGCGGGGGCAATGACCCGATCCGGCGCCTGACCGACAACACCCGGGGCATTCTGAAGACCGTTCCGCTGGTCGTGCTGGTCAATGAGGGATCGGCCTCCGCCAGCGAGATCGTGGCCGGTGCCCTGCAGGACCATGGCCGCGCGACCATCATGGGCAGTCAGACGTTCGGCAAGGGTTCGGTGCAGACGGTGCGCCCGCTGGGACCGACGACGGGACTGAAGTTGACCACGGCGCGCTACTACACACCCAACGGTACCTCCATCCAGGGGCGCGGCATCGTGCCCGACGTGCTGGTGGACGAAACCGCCGAAGGCAATGTGTTTGCCGCCCTGCGGACCCGCGAGGCCGACCTGCAGAAGAGCCTGGACAACGGCAATGGGCAGCCCATGACCGAAGCCCAGCGCGCGGCCGAGCAACAGCGCCAGCAGGAGCGTGAGGAGGCTCGCCGGCGCATCGAGGAAGAAGCACGCCGCAACCCCGGGCAGCGACTGGTGCCCGAGTTCGGCAGCGCCGAAGACTTCCAGTTGCAGCAGGCGCTGAACCAGCTGCGCGGGCAGCCGGTGCAGGTCAGCAAGACGCAGACGGTGCGCACGGAAGAGAAGAAAGAGAACTGAAGACCGGGCGGTGCCGGGTGACCGGCTGCTTGGCCCTCGCGCTGTCATGAACGACGCCCAGTTGCTGCGCTATTCGCGCCACATCCTGCTCAACGAACTGGGGGTCGAAGGCCAGGAGCAGTTGTTGGCCTCCCACGCCCTGGTCGTCGGCGCTGGCGGGCTGGGCTCGCCGGTGGCGCTCTACCTGGGCAGCGCCGGTGTGGGCCGCATCACCATCGTCGACCACGACGTGGTCGACGAAACCAACCTGCAACGCCAGATCGCCCACAACCTCGCCCGTGTCGGCAGCCCGAAAGCCGAGTCGGCCCGCGAGGCGATCGCGGCCATCAACCCGGACGTGGTGGTGCATGCGGTCACCACCCGGGCCGATGCGGCCCTGCTCGACCGCCTGGTGGCCGAGGCCGACATCGTCCTCGACTGCACCGACAACTTTGCCACGCGGCACGCCATCAATCGGGCCTGCGTGAATCACCTCAAACCCCTGGTCTCGGGCGCGGCCATCCGTATGGACGGACAGCTCAGCGTGTTCGACCCGCGCCTGCCGGGTAACCCCTGCTACGCATGCGTGTTTCCCGAGAACAGCGGTGTCGAGGAGACCCGCTGCGCCACCATGGGTGTGTTCGCGCCGCTGGTCGGCATCGTCGGCACGCTGCAGGCCGCCGAGGCCCTGAAGTTGCTGGTGGGGCTGGGCTCGCGGCTGACCGGGCGCCTGCTCATGATCGACGGGCGCGACATGGCCTTCAACGAGATCGGCCTGCCACAGAACCCGGCCTGCGACGTTTGCAGCGGGCGGCACCTCGGTTGACCAGGATCATTCGTTGAGGCACGGCCCATGCCGGCGCCGGAAATCAGCCGGGTGTTCGGCATGCGGAACCGCGAACAGGCCGCGACCCTGACGACGCGCCTGCGCTTCCTCCCGGTCATAAGATCCCGGCTGGCCTCGCACCCGATAAGACCAGGCCCAGCCTTCGGTCACCAGAACAGCCTGCACATCCTCGCTGCCCAGCCAGACACGGGCCAGGGTGCGGCGATAACGGTCTTGCCCGGTCACCTCGACGAGGACCTGGCGACGCAGCACCATGCCAGCCAGACGGTCGCGGGCTTCACGGCCGTCCACCTGACAGATTTCAGGGGCATCGATGCCGTCCAGCCGCAGGCGCTGGCGCCGTCCGCCGTCCAGCGGCTGCACCCAGAGCGAATCACCATCGTGGACATGGATCACTTCGGCCAGGTAGCCCGTCTGTGCCAGCGAGGGCGCGCCAAAGGCGAACAGTGCAGCCACGGCACAGGCCAGCAGGCCAGCCTGACAGGCAGGATTCGGGATACGCATGCCTGCAGTCTGCCTGAACCGGGCCATCGCGCCGCCGGCGCCCTGCCAAAACCTGCGGGCCCGGCCGGTCAGACCGCCATGTACCGGCCCGGCCGGTGATTGATGGCCAGAGCCAGGTTGAGCACCACAGCCCCCAGCACCGACCAGGCGATCTGTGAGGCATCCACCACCACCATGGCGGCCAGCACAATGGCACAGTCAAACCCCATCTGGATACGCCCGGCCCGCCAGCCGAAACGCTCCTGCAGGTACAGCACCAGCACATTGAATCCGCCCAGGCTGGCGCGGTGGCGAAACAGCATCAGCATGCCCGCGCCCATGAGCAGGCCACCGGCCACAGAGGCAAATCCGGTCGAGAGCTGGTCGAAGGCCATCCAGCCCGGCAGCCATTGCACAAAGGCCGCCAGCAGGCCGACCGCGGCAAAGGTCTTGAAGGTGAACACCGGCCCCATGCGGCGCCAGGCCAGGCCGTAGAAGGGCAGGTTGACCGCCACGAACAGCAGACTGAAATTCCAGCCGGTCGCATAGTGCAACACGAAGGCCAGTCCGGCCGTGCCACCGGTCAGCAAGCCGGCGTGCCGGTACATGATCACCCCCAGAGCGACAAACAGGGTGCCGGTGAGCAGGGCTTGCAGGTCCTCGTGCGGACGGTGACGCGCCAGCGGCGACCCCGCAGCGGCTTCGACCGACGATGGGGATGGGGCTGACATCTGGGACATGGAACAGGGCAATTTCAAGCCTGCGCTCTCGGAGCGGAGCGCAAACAGGCGGCCGAGTGTGGCGCAAATGGCTGGAGCCGACCTTGACCCAGATCAGCGCCCATGCCGTTTTCCAGCGTCCGGTCTGCGATCACAAAGGCAGGACGCAGGCGCTATGCTGCAGCCATGCCAGACCCTTCTGCCCTCACCCCAAACGCCGACATCGACTGGTCGGGACGCATCGCCCGCGTTGGCCTGCTGGCAGGCCCTGTGCTCGCGCTGCTGAGCTACTGGGCCCTGCCCGAACACGACGCCCTGAGCCACGCCGGCCGCCTGACGGCCGCCATCGGCCTCTGGATGGCCGTCTGGTGGATGACAGAGGCGGTGCCGCTGCCGGCCACCGCCCTGCTGCCGGTGGTGCTGTTTCCACTGTCCGGCATCCAGGACAGTGCCCAGACGCTGCGCCCTTACGCCTCCGACATCATCTTCCTGTTCATGGGGGGATTCATCATCGGTCTGGGCATGCAGCGCTGGCACCTGCACACCCGCATCGGCCTGGCCATCGTGCGCCGCGTCGGTACCTCGCCGGTGCGTCTGGTGGCGGGCTTCATGGCCGCCACCGCCCTGCTGAGCATGTGGATCTCCAACACCGCAGCGGCCATGATGATGCTGCCGGTGGGCCTGAGCGTGATCGGCCTGATCGAGGAACGCCTGGGCCATGGCGAGTCGACCGGTGCGCAGGCCCGGCACCACTTTGCCACCTGCCTGATGCTGGGCATCGCCTATGGCGCCTCCATCGGGGGCCTGGGCACCCTGATCGGTTCACCGCCCAACCTGATTCTGGCCAGCTTTGCCCGGGAGCAACTCGGCCTGGAGATCACCATGCTGGGCTGGATGGCCCTGGGTGTGCCGCTGGTTGTCCTGCTGCTGCCGCTGGCCTGGCTGTGGCTGGTGCGCGTCGCTTTTCCTGTGCACCTGCACATCCCAGAAGCGGTGCAGGCGCACATCCGCGAGGACCTGTCGCAGCGCCAGCCCATGGACCGAGGGGAACGCATCGTGCTGGTGGTCTTCCTGCTGACGGCGGCAGGCTGGGTGCTGCGCCAGCCCTTGTCGGACCTGCTGGGGCTGCCCCACCTGACCGACGCCACCATCGCCATGGCGGGCGCCCTGCTGCTGTTCGTGCTGCCGGTGGACTTCGGGCGCCGGGTGTTTGCCATGGACTGGGAAACGGCCGTGAAGCTGCCCTGGGGCATTCTGCTGCTGTTCGGTGGTGGCCTGAGCCTGGCGGCCGCCATCAGCCGGCATGGGGTGGATGCCTGGCTGGCTTCGGGATTCGCCGGCATGGCCGACTCGCCGGCCTTGCTGGTCTTGCTGGCGGTGACCACGCTGGTCATCTTCATGACCGAGCTGACCAGCAACACCGCTGTGGCCAACACCCTGATTCCGGTCATGGCGGCGGTGGCCATTGGACTGGGCCAGCCTCCGCTGCCCCTGATCCTGGCGGTGGCGCTGGCGGCCAGCTGCGCCTTCATGCTGCCGGTGGCGACGCCACCGAACGCCATCGTCTATGCCTCCGGGCACGTGAGCATCGCCCAGATGATGCGCGCCGGGTTCGCACTCAACCTGCTGGCGGTGGCGGTGATCGCGATGGTGATCAGGCTGCTGCTGCCCTGGATGACCTGAGAGGCCAAGCGAAACCGCGTCTGAGCCGCGGCCCGCGGTTCAGGGTCCGGTCACAGCGTCGTACAGCAGGGCGGTGTAGGCCGGGTGCAACGAGATGTCGTTGTGCCTGGCCTGCGGCACCTCGTCCAGCCGGGCCACCCCGGGCGCGAAGTTGTCCAAGAGCCGCCGGGCATGGGACGGATCGATCACCTCGTCGCGCCCGGCCACGATCAGGCGTGTCGGCAGGCGCAGCGAGGGTGCCAGCTTGTCCGACTCGAACCGGTCCCGCAGCAGCCAGCCCACCGGCACCCAGGGGTAGTGGCGCTGCGCCACCGCCCGCAGGCTGTCAAACGGCGTCACCAGCACCAGGCGCTGCACCGGCCGCTGCGCGGCCAGCTGCACGGCCACCCCGCTGCCCAGGCTGCGGCCGATCACCACCACCTCGGGGTGCTGGCGGTGCACCTCGTCGAACAGCGCCAGTGCATCGGCCACCAGCGCCGCCTCGGACGGACGGCCGCTGCTGCCGCCGTAACCCCGGTAGTGCATCAGGAACAGCGCATGGTCCGGAAACTGGGCCGACAAATCGGGCAAGGTCCAGGCCACGTCCTCGGCGTTGCCGCCGAAGTAGACAATGGCTGGTGCACCGGCCGGCTGGCGCCGAGCGCTGATGCGCAGGCGGGACTCCGCCGTTTCCAGCCAGAAGCCGCTGGTGGCATCGGCTGAACCCGGCGGGACCGGAAGATAGATCAGCGAACGCTGCAACAGGAACAACAGCAGGCACAGGCCCAGCCAAACCAAGGCCAGCAAGCCCAGCAGATTCAGCACCGTCCTGCTCACGGCAGGGAGCCCGGCCGGTCAGCTGGCCAGCAGGGCGTCCAGGCGCCGCAGCCCAGCCACCGTCTGCAGGCAGGCCTCGGCGGCTTCGGTGCCCTTGACCGCGAAGTGGCGCTGGAAGTATTTGCGGTGCTCGGCGTGTTCGTGGAAGTGGTGCGGCGCCTGGATGGCCAGGATGGTGGGCACAC
>CALMYH010000113.1 GCA_937873395.1 uncultured Burkholderiales bacterium | reverse complement strand
GGTCGTGCGGGCGCATGTTGTGGTCTCGTTTCATGTCGTGATGCCTTTCAGAGGGCGGCAGCGGGCCGGACCCCGGCCAACAGCCATTGCATCAGCTCATGAACGGAACGGATCTCCCTGCCAAAAGGCAGTGTACCCGCGCCCCGGAAAAACAGCCCCTTGCGCGCATCGCCTTCCAGGGCATGGCCCAGCTGCTGGTCGATGCAGAACTGGCCCATCTCGGGTTTGCCGTCGCGCAGACCGCAGTGGGCCAGGCAGTCGAAGGCCATGTTGCACTGCTTTTTCACATGCGCCACCGCCTTGAGCTTGGGCTCAACGCGCAGGTACTTGTCGAGCCAGGGCGTGCGCACCGCGCGCGCCGGCAGGCCGGCGACGCTGATGAACTCCACGATGTCTTCGGGCCGGGCCTCGGCCAAGACCTGCTTGAACACCGGGTCGGCGTCGCATTCTTCGGTGACGGCGAAAGCGGTGCCGAGCTGGACCGCGCTGGCGCCCAGCCCCTGCAGGCGCAGAATGTCCTCGCGGCTGCCGATGCCACCGGCGGCGATCAGCGGAATCCGGCCTTCGATGCCGGCGCTGCGGAAGAATTCGAGCACCGCCGGGATCACGTTTTCGAAGTCGAAGCGGGTGTCCTGCAGGTCGGCCACCTTGGCCGCCCCCAGGTGTCCGCCGGCCAGGCGCGGGTGCTCGATGACCACCGCATCGGGCAGGCGACCCTTTTTCTCCCATTTGCGCACCACCAGCTGCACACCGCGGGCGTCCGACAGGATGGGAATCAGGGCCGTTCGAGGGTGGTCCTGTGCCAGCTCGGGGAGATCCAGCGGCAGGCCGGCACCCACCACGATGGCGTCGGCGCCGCTTTCCAGCGCCTGGCGCACATAGATGTCATAGGCCGAGAGGGCCTTCATGATGTTGACCGCAATCAGGCCACGCCCTTCGGCGATCTCGCGCGCGCGACGGATTTCCCGGTCCAGGGCCACCAGGTTGGCGGCGTCGATGCGCTGGCGGGCGTCGGGCTCCTTGTCCAGGTACGCGGTCTGTGCCATCAGGTCCGGGTGCAGGCGGCGCAGGTCGACCGACGAGACGGTACCCACGGCACCGAGGCCCGCCACCGTGCCGGCCAGCCGGCCGGCCGAGACGCCCACGCCCATGCCGCCCTGCACCACCGGCACCAGTTCGCGCCCGGCCAGGCTCCAGCTGCGCAAGCCGCCTTGCTGGCTGAGCCCCAGCAACTGGGCGGCACGCCGTGCCAGCGAGGCCGGCAGATCGGATGCGGCCGCCTTCAGATTGTTCAATACGTGATCCATGCTTGAGTCCATCGAGTTCACGGCCCAATGCCGTCGGGGCAGGCTACCCAAGCCGGATCGCTCCCGCCTTGTGATGGGTCAAGGACAGACCGGCAAAAGCGCCGAAACACGCCGAACAAAGTCTCCATGATCTATTGAGGGCGACAATTGGACGGGTTTTTACTGCACCAGGGGTGACGAGGCCCCCTCCAACTCGACCCCCTCCACCGTCGCCTCGCCCACCAGCAGCTGCAGGTACTGGCGCAGGGCGGTGGCACGGGACTGAAGCGCCAGGCGCGAAGCAATGCGTTCGCGCACCTCTTCATACGCGGGCAACTGTCCTTTTTTGCGCCCCAGCACCTCGATGATGTGCAGCCCGAAGCGGGTGTGCACCAGACGCGGATGGACACCCATGCCCCAGCGCGAGTCGGTCTGGAAGAACAGCTCGTTGGCCAGTTCGGGCGCACAGTCCTCGGGCGTGACCCAGCCCAGGTCACCGCCCTGGGCACTGGACGGGCAGTTCGACAGCTCGGCCGCCAACTGCTCGAAACGGCCCGGTGGCACATCCTTGCGCGCAAGATCCAGCAAGGCGGTCTCGGCGCGCTGGGACAGCGCATGCACATTCACGCCCGGCGTCACCGCGAACAGGATGTGGCGCACGTGCAGGGCCTGACCCACGATGAAGTGCGCCTTGTTGGCTTCGTAGTAGCGCCGGCACTCCTCTTCCGTGGGCGCCGGTGTGCGGACCTCGTCGTCGGTCATGGCTTCGATGACATGCCGTTCGGCCTCGCCCAGCTCGGGTGCCTGAAGGCCAGTATGCCGGGGCAGCAAGCCGAGCTTGACCGCGCGCTGGCGCAGCACCTCGGCCAGAGCGCGTTCGCGCAGGGCCTCGGCCTCGACGTGTTCGCCCGGCTCGTGCAGGGCGATGCCGTTGACGCTGGCCGGCACGATCTGGCGCTGGCCGGCACAGGCGCAGTGGTCGCTGCCGCAGCCTGGGTTGATTGCTGTGTTCACGCTCTGTCTCCTCGGTTCAGTTCGACGCGGGGCCCTGCTGGCCTGCGGCGGGCTTGAGGCCCAGCTTGCGGCTGCGCACCACCTGGTAGGGGCGGAACACATAGGCCAGCGTGCCGAAACCGCTCCACACATGGACCAGGCGGCTGAACGGGAACAGCAGGAAGATGGTCATGCCCAGCACCAGGTGCACCAGGTAGACCCAGTCCAGATCGGCGATCAGGGCTGCATTGGGGTTGAAGGTGAAGATGCCCTGTGCCCAGGCCGAGAGCTGCAGCATGACCTGGCCGTCGGAGTGCCCGTAGGAGAACGGCAGCGTCACCAGACCCAGCACCAGCTGCACCCACAGCACGATCAGGATGAACAGGTCGGTGCGGTGGCTGGTCAGCCGGATGCGCGGATCGAACATCCGGCGGTGCAGCAACAGGGTCAGGCCGATGAAACAGATGACGCCCGCGATACCACCAGCCACCACGGCAATCATCTGTTTCTGCCCAGCGGTGATGAAGGGCTCGTACACAAAATGCGGCGTGAGCAGACCGACCGTGTGCCCGAAGAACAGGAACAGGATGCCGATGTGGAACAGGTTGCTGCCCCACTTGAGCTGGCGCTTGCGCAGCAGCTGCGAGGAATCGGTCTTCCAGGTGTACTGGTCGCGGTCGAAACGCGCCAGACTGCCCATCAGGAAGACCGTGAGACAGATGTAGGGATAGACGTTGAACAGGAAGTTGTGCAGCGTGTTCATGCCTGCGCTCCTTGGGTATGAGAGTTCTTCACGATGCGGATCGGTTGAGGCTGGCCCGGCTTCGCCTGCCCTTCGGTGGAACAGCCGCCGAACACCTCGGGCTCGGCCCAGCTCTCATCGAGCTCGGGCTCCGGGGCCACGGTGACAGCCTCGGCCTTTTCGCCCGAGAGTTCGAGCACCGCCGCCAGCACGCTGGCGTAGGGGCTCTGGCGCTTGAGCAGCGCGCTGAAGATCACGCGCACGATGTGGGCGGTCTCGGCCAGGAACTCGCGCGCCTGCAGCGGCGGCTGGGTAGAAGCGAACTCCAGCAGCACCGGCAGGTGGTCGGGCAGTTCCTCGGGGCCCAGGTAGAGGCCCGCCTTTTCATAGGTCTGGATCAGGTCGATCATGGCCGGGCCGCGATCGCGGCTGTCGCCGTGAACATGCTCGAACAGGTGCAGCGCGGTGCTGCGGCCGCGGTCGAACAGCTCCACGTACTCTGACTCGACCTGCAAGGCCGGCAGGCTGCCCAGGCGCTTCAGCAGGGCCTGCAGTTCGTCCAGGCGGTCGGGCAGCAGGGCGGCTTCGCCGCGCAGCGCATCGGACATCTCCGGCAGGTGGGCACGGAACGGCGCATCCGGGTAGCGCAGCAGATGCGCCAGCACCCGCAGGGTCAGGCGCATGGTTTGGGGGGGTTGGGAAAACCACATGGCTCAGGCCTCCACCTTGATGGGAATGGTGCGTTTCTTCTCGCTGCCGAACAGGCTGGTTTCGGTCACCCCCTCGGAGCAACCGTTGCCGAAGCTGAAGCCGCAGCCCCCCCGCACGTTGAACGCGTTCTCGGCGTATTCGCGGTGCGTGGTCGGAATCACGAAGCGGTCTTCGTAGTTGGCGATGGCCATCACGTGGTACATCTCCTCGACCTGGGCCCGGGTCAGCCCGGTCTGCTCCAGCACCCGGACGTTGTCCACGCCGTCCACGTGCTTGCCGCGCTGGAAGGCGCGCATGGCCAGCATGCGCTCCAGGGCATTGACCACGGGCACGGTGTCACCGGCAGTCAGCAGGTTGGCCAGGTACTTGACCGGGATGCGCAGCTGCGACACGTCGGGAATCTCGCCGTTGATGCCGACCTGGCCGGCGTTGGCGGCCGCCGAAATCGGCGACAGCGGCGGCACGTACCAGACCATGGGCAGCGTGCGGTACTCCGGGTGCAGGGGCAGCGCGACCTTCCAGTCCACCGCCATCTTGTAGACCGGGCTGTTGCGGGCCGCCTCCAGCCAGCCCTCGGGGATGCCGTCGGCGCGGGCCTGGGCGATCACCTTGGGGTCGTGCGGGTTCAGGAAGATGTCCAGCTGGGCCTGGTACAGGTCGGTCTCGCGCTCGACACTGGCCGCCTCGGCGATGCGGTCGGCATCGTAGAGCAGCACACCGAGGTAGCGGATGCGGCCGACACAGGTCTCGGAGCAGACCGTGGGCTGCCCGGCCTCCAGGCGCGGGTAGCAGAAGATGCACTTCTCGGCCTTGCCGCTCTTCCAGTTGTAGTAGATCTTCTTGTAGGGGCAGCCACTGACACACATGCGCCAGCCGCGGCATTTGTCCTGGTCGATCAGCACGATGCCGTCTTCCTCGCGCTTGTAGATCGAGCCCGACGGGCAGGACGCCACACAGGCCGGGTTGAGACAGTGCTCGCACAGGCGCGGCAGGTACATCATGAAGGTGTTCTCGAACTCACCCACCATGGCCTTCTGCGCGGCCTCGAAGCCATCGAAGTTGGCGTCCTTGCTGCGCTTGCTGAACTCGCCGCCCAGGATCTCTTCCCAGTTGGGGCCCCATTCGATCTTCTCCATCCGGGCCCCGGTGATCAGCGAGCGCGGCCGGGCGGTCGGCGCGTGCTTCATCTCGGGCGCCGACTGCAAGTGGTCGTAGTCGAAGGTGAAGGGTTCGTAGTAGTCGTCGATCTGCGGCAGGTTCGGATTGGCGAAGATCTTCATCAGCAGCGACCACTTGCCGCCCTGCTTGGGAACGATGGAACCGTCGGCCTTGCGGATCCAGCCGCCGTTCCACTTGTCCTGGTTCTCCCATTCCTTCGGGTAGCCGATGCCCGGCTTGGACTCGACGTTGTTGAACCAGGCGTATTCGACGCCGGGACGACTGGTCCAGACGTTCTTGCAGGTCACCGAGCAGGTGTGGCAGCCGATGCACTTGTCCAGGTTGAGGACCATGCCTATTTGGGCTCTGACTTTCATGGTGTTCTTTCCTTGTTCAACCGACTTTCCGGTGCGAAGGGTTTGATCCAGGGAACACCGTGGAACCGGCTTGGCCGGGCCACTGGTGTTGCCCCCTTGAGGGGGTGACGCGCGGAACGCGCGGCGCGGGGGTGGTCCACATGGTCTAGGGGTTCTCGCCCTGGGACTGGTAGGCGCGGATCAGGTGATCGTCGGCCGGGGTGTCGAGCCAGTCCACCTTGCGCATCTTGCGCACCACCACGAATTCGTCGCGGTTCGTGCCGATGGTCCCGTAGTAGTTGAAGCCGTAGCTCAGCTGCGCGTAGCCGCCGATCATGTGGGTCGGCTTGGTGACGATGCGGGTGACCGAGTTGTGGATGCCGCCACGCACGCCGGTGATCTCGGAGCCCGGGGTGTTGATGATCTTCTCCTGCGAGTGGTACATCATCACCATGCCGTCGTTCACGCGCTGGCTGACCACCGCACGACCGGCCACTGCGCCGTTGACGTTGAACAGTTCGATCCAGTCGTTGTCCTCGATGCCGGCCCGTTTGGCGTCGTTCTCGCTGAGCCAGATCACCGTGCCACCGCGGTTGAGCGTCAGCATGTGCAGGTTGTCGCTGTACGTGCTGTGGATGCCCCACTTCTGGTGCGGCGTGATGAAGTTCAGCACGATCTCGGGGTTGCCGTTGGGCCGCTTGCCTTCGATTTCGTCGGTGGTCTTCAGGTCCACCGGCGGCCGGTAGCTGCTGAAGCCCTCGCCGAAGGCAATCATCCAGGGGTGGTCCTGGTAGAACTGCTGGCGGCCGGTGAGGGTGCGCCATGGAATCAGCTCGTGCACGTTGGTGTAGCCGGCGTTGTAGCTCACCGTCTCGCTCTCGATGCCGCTCCAGGTGGGCGAGGAGATGATCTTGCGCGGTTGCGCCTGGATGTCGCGGAAGCGGATCTTCTCGTCCTCGCGGTACAGCGCCAGGTGGGTGTGGTCACGGCCGGTGGCCTTGGACAGCGCCTCCCAGGCCTTGACGGCCACGTAGCCGTTGGTCTCGGGCGCCAGCTGCAGGACCACCTCGCAGGCGTCGATGTCGGTGACGATTCGGGGCATGCCCTGGGTGCTGCCGTCTTCCTGGGTCAGGCCGTTGAGTTCACCGAGCTGTTTCACCTCGGTGTCGGTCTTCCAGGCGATGCCCTTGCCGCCGTTGCCCACCTTGTTCATCAAGGGGCCGAGAGCCGTGAAGCGCTTGTAGACGTTGGGATAGTCGCGCTCGACCACCGTGATCTGCGGCGCGGTCTTGCCCGGAATCAGCTCACACTCGCCCTTCTTCCATTCCTTGACCTCGAAGGGCTGGGCCAGTTCGGCCGGGGTGTCGTGCATCAGCGGGGTCAGCACGACCTCCTTCTCGACCCCGAGATGGCCGACGCAGACCTCGCTGAAGGACTTGGCGAAGCCCTTGTAGATCTCCCAGTCGGACTTCGATTGCCAGACCGGGTCCACCGCCGCCGACAGCGGGTGGATGAAGGGGTGCATGTCGCTGGTGTTGAGGTCGTTCTTCTCGTACCAGCTGGCCGTGGGCAGCACGACGTCCGAGTAGAGGCAGGTGGTGGACATGCGGAAGTCCAGCGTGACCAGCAGGTCCAGCTTGCCCTGTGGCGCGTTCTTGTGCCACTTCACTTCCTTGGGCCGGGCGTCGTCCTGGCCCAGGTCCTTGCCCTGCACGCCGTTCTCGGTGCCCAGCAGGTGCTTACAGAAATACTCGTGGCCCTTGCCGCTGGAGCCCAGCAGGTTGGAGCGCCAGACGAACAGGTTGCGCGGCCAGTTCTGCGGCGCATCCGGGTCCTCGCAGCTCATCTCCACCGAACCGTCGCGCAAGGCCTTGACCAGGTAGTCCTTGGGGTCCATGCCGGCGGCCGATGCGTCCCTGACCACCTGCAGCGGGTTGGTCTTGAGCTGCGGGGCGCTGGGCAGCCAGCCCATGCGCTCGGCGCGCACGTTGTAGTCGATCATGCTGCCGCCGTAACGGGCCTTGTCGGCCAGGGGCGACACCACATCCGCCAGGTCCAGCTTCTCGTAGCGCCACTGGTCGGTGTGGGCGTAGAAGAAGCTGGTCGAGTTCTGCTGGCGCGGCGGACGGATCCAGTCCAGCGCGAAGGCCAGCGCGGTCCAGCCGGTCTGCGGGCGCAGCTTTTCCTGGCCCACGTAATGCGCCCAGCCACCACCGCTCTGGCCGATACAGCCGCACATCAAGAGCAGGTTGATCACGCCGCGGTAGTTCATGTCGGCGTGGTACCAGTGGTTCATGGCTGCGCCGATGATCACCATGGACTTGCCGTGGGTCTTGTCGGCGTTGTCGGCGAACTGGCGCGCCACCGTGACCACCTGGTCGCGCGGCACGCCGGTGATGGCTTCCTGCCAGGCCGGGGTGTAGGGCGCGTTGTCGTCAAAACTTTTCGCACCGCTGCCCAGGCCGCGGTCGATACCGTACTGCGCCACCTGGAGGTCGAACACGGTGGCGACCATGGCGTAGCGCTCCTCGCCGGCCTTGCCCAAGCGCAGCTTCACCGCCGGGACGCGGGCGCGGTTGACGTCGCCGGTGGCGGCGTTGGCCGGGAAATGCGGCACCTGCTGGCCCCCGAAGTAGGGGAAGCCGACGTCCACGATCTCGTGCGCCTGCTCGCCGTCTTCCAGCACCGACAGCTTGAGCTTCACGTCCTCGTTGTCGCGCGCTTCCTTGGACTCCAGGTTCCACTTGCCGGCATCCTCGCGGCCTTCGGGGCCCCAGCGGAAACCGATGGACCCGTTGGGCAGCACCGCCTTGCCGGCGGTGTCGAAGGCCACCGTCTTCCATTCGGGGTTGTTGTCCTGGCCCAGCTTGCCGTTGAAGTCGCTGGCGCGCAGGTAGCGATCCGGCACCAGGGTGGTGCTGCCGTCGGGCAGGGTCTGCTCCTTGAGCATCACCAGCAGGGGCAGATCGGTGTAGCGGCGGGCGTAGTCGTCAAAATAGGTGCTGCGCTGGCCGCTGTCGGGGAAGTAGAACTCCTTGAGCACCACATGGCCCATGGCCATGGCCAGGGCCGCGTCGGTGCCCTGCTTGGGGTGAAGCCACAGGTCGGAGAGTTTGGCGACTTCCGAGTAGTCGGGGGTGACGGCCACCGTCTTGGTGCCCTTGTAGCGGACCTCGGTGAAGAAGTGGGCGTCGGGCGTGCGGGTCTGGGGCACGTTGGAGCCCCAGGCGATGATGAAGCTGCTGTTGTACCAGTCGGCCGACTCGGGCACGTCGGTCTGCTCGCCCCAGATCTGCGGGCTGGCCGGCGGCAGGTCGCAGTACCAGTCGTAAAAGCTCATGCAGACACCACCGATGAGCGACAGGTAGCGCGAGCCGGCGGCGTAGCTGACCATGGACATGGCCGGAATCGGCGAGAAGCCGATCACGCGGTCCGGGCCGTGCTTCTTGATGGTGTAGACGTTGGCGCTGGCGATCAGCTGGTTCACCTCGTCCCAGGTCGAGCGCACGAAGCCGCCCATGCCACGGACCTGCTGGTAGTCCTTGCGGGCGTTGTCATCCTCGACAATCAGCGCCCAGGCATCGACCGGCGTCCTGGCCACCTTGAGGGCGGCACGCCAGCGCTCGAGCAGGCGGCCACGCACCATCGGGTACTTCACCCGGTTGGCGGAGTACAGGTACCAGGAATAAGAGGCGCCACGCGCACAGCCGCGCGGCTCGTGGTTGGGCATGTCCCAGCGGGTGCGCGGGTAGTCGGTCTGCTGGGTTTCCCAGGTGACGATGCCGCCCTTGACATAGATCTTCCACGAGCAGGAGCCTGTGCAGTTGACGCCGTGCGTCGAGCGCACGATCTTGTCGTGGGCCCAGCGGTTGCGGTAGGCATCCTCCCAGGTGCGGTCTTCGTTGGTGGTCTGGCCGTGGCCGCCCGAGAAGCTTTCCTTGGGCAGGTTGAAGTGGGTCAGTCGGTCGAGAAAGTGACTCATGGTCTTGTTCCTTCTTTCATCGTGGCCAGGCGGACAGGCCGCCAAGTCGGAAATTCATCTTTTGTTGAAATCAACCCTCAGGCTGCAGTGGCAGACCAGAGAGACCAGGCACCGTAGCCGGCAATCAGCAGGCCCAGCAGGAAGTTCAGGGGTCGGCTGGCGTCACCGGCCTGTGGAATGAACAGGGCGTCGATGCGCAGGGCTTCGGTCACCGGGGTGCGGACAAACATGCCCAGCACCAGCAGCAGGCCGTAGGCGATGGCGCCAAAGTGAATCATCTGGTCCATGGAGGGTCTCCTTGAGGCGGGGTCAGGCAGGCTGGCGCAGGTCGATGCGCTTCATGTTGTCCTGCTCGGCGGTGCTGAGCTTGTCCCACCAGGTGCCACCGCCATTGCCATAGTCGAAGCGCTCGGCGCCCTTGCGGGTGTAGTACCACCAGTTGATGAACAGCGAGTACACGTAGAACACCGCGCAGCCGGCGAAGAAGGCGATCACGGTGCCGGTGGCATCGATCGAGGTGCCGATCAGGGCGTTCCAGACGAAGGGTCCGAAGGCGGCCCAGGCTCCGGTCCAGCCCAGCATCTGGGCACCCTTGGCGGGCGAGTACGCGAACACGATGGGGTACTGGCGGAAGGTCGCGGCGTTGTTGATGCCCGACATCAGGAAGATCCACAGCATGCCGTAGAGGAAGCCATCGAACTGCTCGCGGCTGGTGGGCGTGAGGTAGCCTCCGAAGATCAGGAACAGCACGCCGGCGATCTGGCCCAGCGTGGTCCAGTGCATGCCTTTGCTGCCACCGATCTTGTCGAAGAAACCGCCGGTGGCCACGCGGACCAGACCACCGATCAGCGGACCGAGGTAGGCGTAAGCCAACGGATCGGGCGCGCCTTCAAAGCCACCGTAGAGCGTGCGGATCAGCATCGGGAACGCGGCCGAGAAGCCCGAGAAGGAGCCGAACGAGCAGATGTAGGTCATCGTGCAGTTCCAGGTGTGGACGTTGGCGCGGTTGCGGCTGCTCAGGATCTCGAACTGCCCCATGAAACCGCGGCTGGGCACCTGGATGCTGCGCAGGAACACCACACACAGGACAAAGGCCAGCACCAGGAAAGGAATCCAGATGAAGGCCGCGTTCTGCAGCCACAGCGGACGCTGCACCACGTTGCGAACCACCACATTGGTGATGGCACCCGCCTCGTTGCGGGTGACGTCCAGGCGCAGGCCCGGGGTGGAGTTGACCGCCTGGATGCTGCCTGCGGCGTCGCGTTCGACCTTGGACTCGAACAGCTTGACCCCGTCGGCCGGTACCAGGCTGACGTTGCGGATGCTGCCGTCCTCGGCGCGTTCGACCTGCAGGGCCGGCACCAGGTCGGCGCGCTTGGCCACGACATCGGTCACGACACCCGCTTCGGACTTGACCACCTGCACCGCGTCGGCCACCACATTGGCCCGGGTGAACAACTGCGGCCCCCCCACGGCGCCGCCAACGACGGCAAAGCCGATGATCCAGGGCGCCACGAACTGCACCACGGAGATGCCGAAATTGCCGATGCCGGCCTGGATGCCCATGGCCAGACCTTGCAGCCGCTTCGGAAAGAAGGTGCTGGTCGAGGGCATGAAGGACGAGAAGTCACCGCCACCCATGCCGCACAGGAAGGCGATGATCATGAAGGTGGCGTAGGGCGTCTGCAGATCCTGGATGGCAAAACCCAGCCAGAGCATCGGGACGATCTTGATGATGGTCGAGATGCTGACCACCGGCCGCGTGCCCAGCACCGGGATGAAGTTGGAGTGGATCAGCCGCAGAATGCCTGACGCCAGGCCGGGCATGGCCGCGAGCCAGAACAGCTGTGTGGTGGTGAACTGAAAGCCGATGGCCGGCATGCGCACGACCACGGCGCTCATCACGAACCAGGTCGCGAACGAGAAGATGAGGGAAAAAGTGGTGATACCGCAGGTGCGCCAGGCCAAGGCCTTGCCGGTCTGCTCCCAGAAGACCGGATCCTCCGGCTTCCAGTTCTGAATTCTTGCCATGATGTGTGTGCCTTTCTGCATCGTTTGCACGGGCACTGACGAGGCCCATCGCAACAGGCCTTACTGTGCTTTTGATGGGTCACGATGAACATCCTTCGGTGGAACGCCTGGCGGGGTCTGAAAGAGCGATGGTTTCCGCCCCCCATCCTCCGAAAGGACTAGTCCCTGGACGCAAAGAAAAGGGCCGCGACAAGCGCGGCCCGGACGAGGCATGGAGACAAAAGCTGTCAGCTCGACTGGCCCTTGGGCACGAGGCCTTGCTTCTCGAAGCTCTGCACCAGGGCCCGCAGGTCGTCGACGCTGCGGAAGTTGGCCGTCACGGTGACGCCGTCGCCCTTGTCGACCAGTTCGACCTTGTCGCTGCCCTTGAACACCAGGGCCAGCTGGGCCTGGGCCTCCTTCTTTTGACGCGCCTCCTCGGCAATTGCCTTGTCCACCGACGAGATCACGTATTCGTCACCGAAGCCCCCCTCGGGCTCCTTGAGCCAGAGGTAACAGGCCACCCAGCTGATGAAGGCGCCGGCCGCGATGATGAAGAAGAAGGTCGAGGCGTCCACGAACATGAAGATGAACAGGTAGAACACCGCACCCACGTTGCCGTAGGCGCCGGCCATGCCCGAGATCTGGCCGGTCAGACGGCGCTTGATCGAGGGCACGATGCCAAACGTCGCCCCTTCGGCGCCCTGCACGAAGAACGAGCAGCCGATGGTGATGGCCACGGCAATGACCAGCGGCCACTTGCTGTTCATCATGCCCATGAGCGCAAAACCGATGGCGATGCCCAGCATGTAGGCCATCATGACAAAGCGCCGGTTGCCGAAGCGGTCGGAGACCAGCCCGCCCATGGGGCGCGCAAACAGGTTCACGAAGGCAAAGCTGGCGGCGATCAGGCCGGCGGCCGCCGCCGTCAGGCCCCAGGTCTCTTCAAAGAACATGGGCAGCATGGACACCACGGCCAGCTCGGCGCCGAAGTTCGCGAAGTAGGTGGTGTTCAGGGCGGCCACGGAGCTGAAGGGGTAGCGATCGTCCGGCGGCACACCCTTCTTCAGGATGGGCAGGTTGACCCGGAACACCTGGTAGAGCTGGTACAGGATGACCACCACGATGGCGAAATAGCAGGCCCAGGCGGTCATGTCGTCGATGTAGCCGGTGCGATGCACCCGCCAGACCAGGACGCTCAGGATACCGACCAGGGGCACGGTCATGATGGCCAGCATGATCAGGTCGCGGTAGCTGGAGACCTCCAGCGCCGCCACCTTGCGCGGCTTCTTGTGCGTGTCTTTGGTCGGGCCGTCGGTGATGGCAAACCAGTAGAACACCCCGTACACCGCGATCACGACGCCCGAGGTGGCAATGGCCCAGCGCCAGCCTTCCGGTCCACCGAAGAAGGTCAGAGCAATCGTAGGCAAGGTCATGGCCGCAGCCGCCGAACCGAAGTTGCCCCAGCCGGCGGCAAAACCCTCGGCAAAACCGATGCTGCGCGGGGGGAACCACAGAGCCACCATGTGAATGGTCACCACGAAGCTGGCTCCGATCGAGCTGAGCACCAGGCGAGAGACAAACAGTTGCTCCTTGCTGTCGCCGAAGGCGAACACCAGCGTCGGGATGGCCATCAGCACCATGAGGATGGAGAAGACACGCCGCGGACCGAAGCGGTCCAGCGCCATGCCCACCAGGATGCGGGCCGGGATCGTGAGCGCCACGTTGGCGATCGCGAACAGGCGGATGTCGTCCCGGGTCAACCAGCCCACCGTCTTGAGCATCGACGATGCCAGCGGCGCCATGTTGAACCAGACGTAGAAACACATGAAGAAGGCGATCCATGTGAGGTGGAGCGCCTTGATTTCCCGGTTCTTGAACCGGAACAGGTCACTGACTTGCATGATGGGGTTCGGGTTGGGGGTTGTTGGCCCTTACTCCGCGTGGGTGGGAATGATGAGCAGCGGGCACTGCACACGGCGCGCCAGGAAGGCGCTGACGTTGCCGAAGGTCATGTGGTCGAACTCCTCGACCAGGGCGTCGAGCCGACGGGCCAGGAAGTTGCCGTCGGACTTGTAAGAGTGGCGGGCCAGCACCAGCACATCCGGGTTGCGCTCCTGCGTCGCGCGCAGGATCATCTTGCGCGCGTCGCCCTCGGCGAACAGCACCTTGGCCTTGAAACCGGCCGCCACCAGCTCGGCGGCTGCCGTTTCCGCCCCCTTCTTCTGCTCCTGATACTGGGCCTCGAACATCTCGTCTCCGGCGCTGGTGTTGCTGCCCGGCTCCTCGATGACCGAAATCAGGGTGACGGTGGGTGCTTCGTGGGCGAACAGCCGTTTGACCGCGTCCAGCGCAATGCGTGAATTGCGCGAGTGGTCGTAGGCGAGCATGACTTCCATGGGATACCTCCAGTTCGACCGGGCCTTCGATTGGCCAGGTTCACCCATGAACTGTGGGGTTTCTGTCGGGGTTTGCCCATCCTTCCGAGGAACGCCGGGGGCATTCCGAACGGGCTATGGCGGTGGCGCCCCATGCGCCGAAAGAACTATGTCATCCGACCGCCGGGGCGGTGGATTTCAGCCGATCTGGTCGAGCCCGTGGTTGACGGCAAACACCGCCGCCTGCACCCTCGAGCTGAGCTTGAGCTTGCGCAGGATGTGCTGCACGTGGATCTTGACCGTGGTCTCGGCAATATCCAGCTCACGGGCGATCAGCTTGTTGCTGTCGCCCCGGGCAATGAGGGCCAGGATCTCGCGCTCGCGCGCCGACAGGCTCTCGCCGGCCGGGTCGGGTTCGCTCACCGACGGGGTCACCGGTGGCGGAGCGGGCGCCGCTGCAGAAGCGGCCACGGAGGCAACCGTGGCCGGCGCACGGAACAGGTGCACCAGCTTGGTCATCATTTCCTGGCTCACGACCGACTCGCCATCGAGCACCTTGAGGATGGTGTCGCACAGCTGGTCCGACTCCACCGTCTTGAGCAGATAGCCGTCGGCGCCAGCCTGCAGCGCCGCCGCCAGGTCTTCCGCGTTTTCGCTCACCGTCAGCATCAGCACACGCACGCCCGGCGCGGCCTGCTTGATCGAGCCGATCGCCTCCACGCCGCGCACACCCGGCAGGTGGTTGTCCAGCAGCACCACCTGGGGACGGTGCTGCGCGACCAGGCGCAGGGCTTCGCTGGCGTCTCCCGCCTCGGCCACCACCTGAAGACGGTGATCCTGCTGAAGCAGGGCCTTCAGACCGCGGCGAAACAGGGTGTGGTCATCCACGAGCAGGAGCTGGACCGGGGCGCGGGAAGAAGCAGGACTCATGACACGTTGGCAACAATCGGTTCTGAAGGCAGACCCAGCCCGATGGTACCGACCTGCGTGGCATCGACCGGGTAAGGCGGGAGGATCAGGCTGACCGTGGTGCCATGCCCGGGTCGGGAGTCGATACCGACTTCCGCCCCGATGCGTTCGGCCCGCTCGCGCATGATCTTGGTGCCGACATGCACCTCTTCCCGGTTGGCATCCACGTCGAAACCCTGGCCGTTGTCGCGCACCACAAAGCGCCAGCTGGGGCCCTTGTGCACATCCAGGCTGACGTGGCTGGCGCCCGCGTGCTTGCGGACATTCGACAGCGCCTCCTGCAGCACGTGCAGCACCTGCACCTGCACATCGGCCGGCAGTTGCAGACCGTCACCCTCGATCTGCAGACGGGTCGGCACACCGGTCTGGTGCTCGAACTTCTGCAGCGTCTGTTGCAGCGCCGAGCGGATGTCTTCCTGGTTGGTGCGGGTCCGGAAATGGACCAGCAGCTCCCGCACGTCGCCGATGCTCTCGCGCAGGCCTTCGTCCAGCTCGTTGAGTGTCGCCTCGATCTTTTCGGGTTGCTGCTTCTGGATCGCATGGCGCAGCAGCTGGGCCTGAATCTTCAGGAACGACAGCGACTGGGCAATGGAGTCGTGCAGCTCGCGCGCCAGCATGGCGCGTTCCTCGCCCACCGCCGCCTCGCGCTCGAGGGCCGCGGCGCGCAGGCCTTCGAGTGCGCTGGCCAGGTGGCTGGCAAAAGCATCCAGCAACTCGGTTTCGTCGGCATTGAGCACCACCGGGTGGCGGAAGAACAGGTTGACTTCACCGAGCAGGCGGTGCTGCAGGCGGACCGGCACGCTGACCAGGCTTTCGTAACCCACCCTGGCGCAATGGCGCAAGGGCGCGGCATCGTGGGCGTGGATGGGGATCACCCTGGTTCGGGCCTCGGGCGTCAGGTTGCCGCAGGCGCAGGCGCCAGCGATCAGGCTGCGTTCCTCGTCCTGCATCTCCTTGGGAAAGCAGTCGGATGCCAGCATCAGGTAGCGCTGGTTGGCCTCGTCGGACCAGCGCACCGCCACCGCATCGGCCTTCATGACCGCGCGCACCCGTTGCGAGAAGCCTCTGGACAGCTCTTCGATGGTGTTGGCGTGTGCCAGAAAGGCACTCACCTCATACAAGGCTTCCAGCCGCGCCCGCTGCGCCTCGA
>CALMYH010000112.1 GCA_937873395.1 uncultured Burkholderiales bacterium | reverse complement strand
GACTTTTAATCCGTTGGTCGTGGGTTCGAATCCCTCACGTCCTACCAAGCAAACAAAGACAAAGCCCGGACGCGAAAGTCTCCGGGCTTTTGTTTTTCTGGACGAATCCTCCGGTGTCGCCGGTGGGTGCGCATGGGCAGGAACTCAATCGGCAGCGCCTGCGACTTCGATCAGTTCACCGAGTTCAAGCCAGCGTTCCTCCAGGCTGTCGATCCGTTCGTTCACCGACTTTAGGCGCCGGCCGGCGTCGGCCAGTTCGTCCGAGGGCAGGGGCTGGCTCAGGCGGCTTTCCAGTTCGGTCTTCTCCTGCTGCAGGCTGGCCAGGTCCTTGTCGACCTGGGCCAGCTCCTTCTTCAGCGGACGCAGACGCTCGGCCTGAGCCTGGCGGCGGGCGGCATCGCGCTTGCGCTGGTCAGCGCCCCGAAGAGCGCTGCCGACCTCCGGCTGGCCCGTTCCGGATCTGGTGTCGGGCGCCGTTTCCCGTTGCTCGCGCAGTTCCTCCCGCTGACCCTCGCGGGCCTGTCGCGCCACGTCCAGCAGGTAGCGCTGATAGTCGTCGAGATCGCCATCGAAGGGTGAGATTCCACCGCGCGAGACCAGCCAGAATTCGTCACATACGGCACGAAGCAACGCGCGGTCGTGGCTCACCAGCATGACGGTGCCTTCAAATTCGTTCAGCGCGACCGACAGCGCCTCTCTTGTGGCCAGGTCCAGGTGGTTGGTCGGTTCATCCAGCAGCAGCAGATTGGGCCGCTGCCAGACGATCATGCACAGCACGAGTCGGGCTTTCTCGCCACCGCTCATGCTGCCGACCTCCTGCATGACCTGGTCACCGCTGAACTGGAAACCCCCCAGGAAGTTGCGAAGGTCCTGTTCGCGGGTGGACTGCCCCTGCAGTCGTCCGCTGGACTCGAAGTCTCGCGCCAGGCGCAGCATGTGCTGCAGCGGATGCTCGTCGGGACGCAGCACGTCGAGTTCCTGTTGGGCAAAGTAACCGATGTTCAGTCCCTTGCCTTCGGTGATCTGCCCCGCCAGCGGCTCAAGCACGCGGGAGATGGTCTTGACCACCGTCGACTTGCCCTGGCCATTGGCGCCCAGGATGCCGATGCGCTGGCCGGCCTGGACCGAACGGGTGACCTGCCGGACGATGATCAGCGGCGCGGCATCGGACTCGCCCGCCGGATAGCCGAAATCGACCTCGCGCAGCGCCAGCATGGGGTTGGGCAGACTGGTCGGTTCGGCGAACTCGAAGGTGAAATCCGCCTCCGCCAGCACGGGACCGATTCTTTCCATGCGCTCCAGGGCCTTGACCCGGCTCTGGGCCTGCTTGGCCTTGGTGGCCTTCGCCTTGAAGCGGTCGATGAAGCGCTGCAGGTGGGCAATCTTCTCCTGCTGGCGGGCATAGGCCTGCTGTTGCTGGGTCAGTTGCTCGGCCCGCATGTCTTCGAAGCGGCTGTAGTTGCCGCCATAACGGCTGAGCCGCCCCTGGTGGATGTGAAGGGTGACATCGGTGACAGCGTCCAGGAACTCGCGGTCGTGGCTGATCACGAGCAGGGTTCCGGGGTAGCGCTTGAGCCAGGCTTCGAGCCAGACCAGGGCGTCGAGGTCCAGGTGGTTGGTCGGTTCGTCGAGCAGCAGCAGGTCGCTCGGACACATCAGGGCCCGAGCCAGCTGCAGGCGCATCCGCCAGCCACCCGAGAAGCTGTTGACCGGTTTGTCCAGTTCGTGAAGGCCAAAGCCAAGCCCCAGGATCAGGGTCTGTGCCCGGGCTTCTGCGTCGTGGGCCCCAGCATCCTGCAGTGCCATGTAGGCCAGGGCCATGCGTTCGCCGTCGCCGCTGGCTTCGGCCTCGTGGACGTCCTGCTGGGCCGCCAGCAGTCGGGTGTCGCCTTCCAGCACGAAGCGGGTGGCCGGATCGGACGTTTCGGGCATTTCCTGGGCCACCTGGGCCATGCGCCACTGGGCGGGCATGCCGAAATCGCCGTTGTCCTCGTGCAGCTCGCCGTTGAGAAGTCCGAACAGGCTGGACTTGCCGGCGCCGTTGCGTCCGACCAGGCCGACTTTCTCTCCTGGGTTGATCGTGGCCGACGCTGCGTCCAGGACGACCCTGGTGCCGCGGCGCAGCGTGACGTTGCGCAGCGTGATCATGACCGGGCGGCTCCCTCGATGCCGTGCTTGAGCAAGGCTTCGCGAGTGAGCAGGAGCACCTGGTCTTCGCCCGCGCTGCAGGCCAGCCAGACGGTCTCCAGCCGGGGAAAGGCGGCCTCGAAATGGGCGCGTTCGTTGCCGATCTCCAGCACGAGCACCGCGTTGGCGCTCATGCGGGCCGGAGCGTCCCGCAGCAGCCCGCGGATGAAATCCATGCCGTCGGATCCGCCGGCCAAAGCCAGCACGGGCTCGGCCCGGTACTCGGGCGGCAGGCTTGCCATGCTGTCGGCGTTCACGTAGGGCGGATTGCACAGGATCAGGTCCCATGGGCCGGGACAGGCGGCCAGTCCGTCGGAGGTGAGCA
Organism: uncultured Burkholderiales bacterium; assembly: GCA_937873395.1. Taxonomy (GTDB): domain Bacteria; phylum Pseudomonadota; class Gammaproteobacteria; order Burkholderiales; family Burkholderiaceae_C; genus Hydrogenophaga. Next base: position 45,968 of record CALMYH010000112.1, on the reverse strand, counting down.
GGTGCACCCGTTCGGTCAGCCCGTGGCGCTCGACGTTGATCCGGGCCACCGCCAGGGCATCCGGGGACAGGTCGGCCCCCGTGACTTCGACGTCGGGCCAGGCCATGGCCGCCAGCACGGCCAGACTGCCGTTGCCGGTGCACAGGTCCAGCACCTGGCGGGTGTCCTCGGACAGCCACGGATCGATGCTGCCGTCGGCGAGCAACTCGGCGATGAAGCTGCGCGGAACGATGCTGCGCTCGTCGATGTAGAACGGCACGCCCTGCAACCAGGCTTCGCGGGTGAGGTAGGCTGCGGGCAGTCGGGAATCGATTCGGCGCGACATCAGCGCGTGTACTGCCTGAGCCGCAGCCGGGCTGATCGTGCGCACAGCCTGGACATCCAGGTCGGTATCCAGTGGCAGACCGAGCTGCCACAAGAGCAGCCAGGCGGCTTCATCCCGGGCGCATGTGGTGCCGTGTCCGTAGGCCAGGGCGGCGCTGTCCAGCCGGGCCGTGCATTCGGCCAGCAGTTCCTGCAGTGTCATGGTGTTTCAGCGGATGGCCGTGGCAAGCACCTGCTGGTGCAGCAGATGCAAAACCCGGGCATAGATGGCCGTCAGGGGATCAATGTCTTCCAGCGCCACGTGTTCGTCGATTTTATGAATGCTGGCGTTGGGGGGGCCCAGTTCGATCACCTGGGGGCAAACTTGCGCGATGAAGCGGCCATCGCTGGTGCCGCCTGTGGTGGACAGCTCGGTCTGCATGCCGGTTTCCAGGCGGATGGCTTCGCGCACCGCTTCGACCAGGGTACCCGGCGGAGTCAGGAAGGGCAGGCCGCCGATGGTCCAGTCCAGGTCGTAGTCGTTGCCGGGCTGCAGCCCGTGCCGGGCCAGAATGTCGTTCACCTGTTGCTGAAGTCCCTGGGGTGTCGACTCGGTGCAGAAGCGGAAATTGAAGTCGATGACGACGGTACCAGGAATGACATTGCTCGCCCCGGTGCCCCCGTGGATGTTGCTCACCTGCCAGCTGGTGGGAGGAAAGAATTCGTTGCCCTTGTCCCAGATGGTGCCCGCCAGCTCGGCCAGCGCAGGCGCCGCCAGGTGAATGGGGTTTTTCGCCAGGTGGGGGTAGGCAATGTGCCCCTGGATGCCTTTGACGGTGAGCTTGCCGCTCATCGTGCCCCGGCGACCGTTCTTGATCATGTCGCCGGTGCGCCGGACCGAGGTGGGCTCACCCACGATGCACCAGTCCAGGCGCTGGCCACGCCGTTGCAGTTCGCGGCAGACCACGACCGTGCCGTCGGTGGCCGGGCCTTCCTCATCGCTGGTGAGCAGAAAGGCGATGTCGATGGCCGGTTCGGCCACCGCAGCCAGAAAGCGTTCGCAGGCCACCACCATGGCCGCCAGCGAGGTCTTCATGTCGCTGGCGCCACGGCCGTACAGGCGTCCGTCCCGGTGGGTGGGCACAAAAGGATCGCTCTGCCAGGCCTGCAGCGGCCCGGTGGGCACCACGTCGGTGTGGCCGGCAAACACCAGGGTGGGACGTTCGCCGACGCCTCGCCGTGCCCACAGGTTGGAGACGCGGAACTCGACCGGTCCGCTTTCGAGGCTCTCGCATCCGAAGCCCAGGCGGGCCAGGCGCTCTCCGATCAGTGCCTGGCAGCCCGCGTCATCGGGCGTGACCGAGGGACGGGCGATCAGGGCTTCGGTCAGGCGCAGTGTGTCTGTCATCGGCTCAGAACTTCACGTCCAGCGTGAACTCGGTGAACGTCGCCCCTTCGCTCTGCTCTTCCTCGTTCGGCGTGGCCGTCTGCAGGGACTTGCTCGCATTGAAGTCATTTTGCAGTCGCCACAGGAGGTTGTTGGGGGAGTCGGCGTGGGCCAGTCCCTCGTTGCGGGCCACGATCCCGTCGGTGATCAGGCGCGCCAGATCCTGTTCGAAGGTCTGGGACCCTTCGGCCAGCGATTGCTCCATGGCTTCTCGCACACCGGAGAAGTCGGCCTTTCGGATCAGGTCGGCGATGAGGGTGGTGTTGAGCATCACCTCCATCGCAGGTACGCGGCCGCCGGTGTGGGTGCGCAGCAGGCGCTGGGAGACGATGGCCCGCAGGGCCATGGCCAGATCTCCCAGCATGGTCGGTCGCACTTCCACCGGATAGAAGCTGAGGATCCGGTTCAGGGCCTGGTAGCTGTTGTTGGCGTGCAGCGTGGCCAGGCACAGGTGACCGGACTGGGCATAGGCGATCGCAGCCGACATGGTCTCGCGGTCGCGGATCTCACCGATCAGGATCACGTCGGGCGCCTGGCGCAGGGCGTTTTTCAGGGCGATCTGCAGCGAGGCCGTGTCGGTGCCGAGCTCCCGCTGGTTGACCACCGACTTCTTGTTCCGGTAGACGTACTCGATCGGATCTTCGACCGTGAGGATGTGGCCGGTGGCGCGTTCGTTGCGGTGATCGATCATGGCGGCCAGCGTGGTGGTCTTGCCCGCACCGGTGGCACCGACCATGATCATCAGGCCGCGCTTTTCCATCACCAGATCGGCCAGGATGGGCGCGACATTGAGGCTGTCCAGCGCCGGTATGTCGCCGGGAACGAAGCGAATCACGACCGCGATATGGCCGCGTTGCCGGAAGGCGCTGACTCGGAAGTTGCCGATCCCGTCGAGGGGCACCGCCATGTTCAGCTCGCCGGTATCCAGCAGCTCTTCGATCCGGGTGGCCGGGACGATCTCGGCCAGCAAGTTGCGGGGTGCCTCGGGAGGCAGCACCTGGCTGTTGATCGGGATGGTCTGTCCGTTGATCTTGATCATCGCCGGCGCGTGGGCCGACAGGTAGACGTCCGAAGCCGATTTTTCGGCCATCAGGCGCAGGATGCGCTCCATCGTTCCACTGCTCATGCCGGCTCCTCCTGGTGTGTGCTGCGGTACGGCCCCGCTCAGGGCCGCAGCAGATCGTTCAGACTGGTCTTGGCCCGGGTCTGGGCGTCGACGCGTTTGACGATGACCGCTGCGTACAGGCTGTACTTGCCGCCATCCTTGGGCAGGCTGCCACTGATGACCACCGAGCCGGCCGGTACCCGTCCGTAGCTGACTTCGCCGGTCGCACGGTCGTAGATCGGCGTACTCTGGCCGATGTAGACGCCCATCGAGACCACCGAATTCTCTTCCACGATGACGCCTTCGACGATTTCCGAGCGGGCACCGATGAAGCAGTTGTCCTCGATGATGGTCGGGTTGGCCTGCAGGGGTTCCAGCACGCCGCCCAGCCCGACACCGCCCGAGAGGTGGACGTTCCTTCCCACCTGGGCGCAGGAGCCGACCGTGGCCCAGGTGTCGACCATGCTGCCTTCGTCGACATAGGCGCCGATGTTCACGTAGCTGGGCATGAGCACCGCGCCCCGGGCGATGAAGCTGCCGCGGCGGGCGACGGCAGGGGGCACCACACGCACGCCCGTGGCCTTCATCTCCGCGTCGGACAGATGGGCAAATTTGGTCGGCACCTTGTCATAGAAGGCGAGGTCTCCGGCGCGCACGAACTCGTTGTCCTTCAGCCGGAAGGACAGCAGCACCGCCTTCTTGATCCACTGGTGCACCGTCCACTGGCCGACGGCTTCGCGCGTGGCCACGCGCAGCTTGCCCACGTTCAGTTCGGCGATCACGTGTTCGACGGCGTCGACCACCTCCTTGGGTGCAGAAGCCGGCGAGAGCTCGGCGCGCTGTTCCCAGGCGTTGTCGATGAGGTTCTGGAGTTGTTGGGTCATGGGGACTGAGGGTGTCGTTGAACGGTTGAGGAACGGGCTTCGGGTCAGGCGTGGTGGCGGACGAAGTCGGCGATGCGGCTGGCCGCCTCCACACACTCCGCGGTGTCGGCCACCAGGGCCATGCGGATTCGTCCGGCGCCCGGGTTGTGGCTGCGGGCTTCCCGCGCCAGATAGCTGCCCGGCAAAACCGTCACATTGTATTGAGCCAGCAATTCCCGGGCGAAGGCTTCGTCGGCGCTCAGGCCTGGCGTATGTGCCGCGAACGACGTCGGCACACCCGCCCACAGGTAGAAAGAGGCATCGGGCAGGCGCACGTCCAGCAGGGGCTCCAGCAGGGGAGTGACCCGGGCAAACTTCTCGCGGTAGAGGCGGCGGTTCTCGGTCACGTGGCTTTCTTCGAGCCAGGCGGCAGCGCTGGCGTGCTGAACGGCCGGGCTCATGGCGCCGCCGTGGTAGGTCCGGTAGAGCAGGAACGGTTTGATGAAACCGGCATCACCGGCCACGAACCCGCTGCGCAATCCGGGCACATTGCTGCGCTTGGAAAGACTGGTGAACATCACCAGCCGCCGGAAGTCGGTGCGGCCCAGGCGGAAGGCCGCCTCCAACCCGCCCAGCGGTGCCTCGTCGCGGAAATAAATCTCGCTATAGCACTCGTCGGACGCAATCACGAAGCCGTGGCGGTCGCTGAGTTCGAACAGCTTTTCCCATTCTGACAGCGGCATCACCGCACCCGTCGGGTTGCCGGGCGAACAGACGAACAGCAGTTGCGTTCTCGCCCAGACATCGTCGGGCACGCTGTCCCAATCCACCGCGAAGTTCTTTGCCGGGTCGCTCGGCGCGTACCAGGGCTGGGCACCTCCCAGCAGGGCGGCACCCTCGTAGATCTGGTAGAAGGGGTTCGGAAACACCACCGTGGCGCCGGGCCGGGTCGGATCGATCACGGTCTGGGCAAAGGCGAACAGTGCCTCCCGGGAGCCATTGACCGGAAGGATCTGGGTCGCAGGATCCAGCGTCACGCCGTAGCGACGCTGCAGCCACGCCGCGCAAGACTGGCGCAGAACCGGCTCGCCGGCGGTGGCCGGATAGGCGGCCAGTCCGTCGTCCAGTGACCGGGCCAGCTCGGCCTTCAGGAATTCCGGGGTTGCGTGCTTGGGCTCGCCGATGCCCAGGCTGATCGGACGCAGATCGGTCCTGGGCGTGACACCGGCAAACAGCTGGCGCAAGCGCTCGAAGGGGTAGGGCTGCAGGAGCCTCAGACGCGGATTCATGGGGTGATTATCCCAAGCCGGGGCAACGCGGGTGCGAGCGGGGCGTCCGCCGACCGTCGCGTTATCATGTCTGTATTCGACCTGGTGTGGTCGGTGGGTTCTTATTCCTTGAAAATCAAGCAGTTAGCCGCTGCTCCCGGATACCCGTGCGCCTCAATTCGATCAAGCTCTCCGGCTTCAAGTCCTTTGCCGAGCCAACCAATTTCATGCTCCCGGGGCAACTGGTGGGCGTGGTCGGTCCCAATGGCTGCGGCAAATCCAACATCATGGACGCCGTGCGCTGGGTGCTGGGCGAGTCCAAGGCCTCCGAGCTTCGCGGCGAGTCCATGCAGGATGTCATCTTCAACGGCACCACCTCGCGCAAACCGGCCAGTCGCTCCAGCGTCGAACTGGTGTTCGACAACAGTGACCACCGCGCCGGCGGGCAGTGGGGTCAGTTCACCGAAATCGCGGTCAAGCGGGTGCTCACCCGCGATGGCACCAGCAGCTACTACATCAACAACCAGCCGGTGCGGCGCCGCGACGTTCAGGACGTGTTCCTGGGCACCGGTCTGGGGCCCAGGGCCTACGCCATCATCGGACAGGGCACCATCAGCCGGATCATCGAGTCCAAGCCCGAGGAGCTGCGCCTGTTCCTGGAGGAAGCCGCCGGGGTGTCCAAGTACAAGGAGCGGCGTCGTGAGACGGCCAACCGCTTGTCCGACACGCGCGAGAACCTGACGCGGGTCGAGGACATCCTGCGCGAGCTCAACGCTAATCTGGAGAAGCTCGAACGACAGGCCGAGGTGGCGGCGCGCTACCACGAGCTGCAGGCAGGTGCGACGCTCAAGCAGCACCAGTTGTGGTTCCTCAAGCGCAGCGAAGCGGAATCGGACCAGGCCAGGATCCGCGCCGAAGCAGCGCAGGCGGTCAACGACCTGGAGTCCCGCACCGCCGATCTGCGCCGGGTCGAGGCCGACCTGGAAGCCATCCGTCAGGCGCACTACGCCGCCGGCGATCAGGTCAACCAGGCACAGGGCAGGTTGTACGAAGCCAGCGCCGAAGTGGGGAAGCTCGAGGCCGAAATCCGGTTTGTCGTCGAGGGGCGTCAGCGCGTCGAGCAGCGCCTGGTCCAGCTCAGGGAGCAGTTGACCGGGTGGAGTACCCGTCGCGACGATGCATCGCTCGAACTCGAACGACTGGCGGAGGCCATGGTTGAGGCCGAGGAGAAATCGGTGATTCTGGCGGCCCAGGGCGAAGACCAGGCGGGGCACCTGCCGGCCCTGGAAGAGGCGCTCCGCATGGCCCAGCAACGGGCCAACGAACAGCGCGGCAGTGTCACCCAGGTGCAGCAGCAGATCCAGGTGCTGGCCGCCGAGCAGCGCAGCATCGATGAACAGACCCGCCAGTCGGCCCTCAGGCGGGAGAAGCTGCTGGCCGACCGCAATGCCTTGGCGGCGCCCGACGAGTCCCGTGTGGCGGCGGCCGTGCGTCTGCAGTCCGAGTCGGCCGAGTCGGCCGAGCTGGCCGAGGCACTGCTGCACGAGTTGCAGGACACGGTCCCTCAGCTCGATGAAGAGCGGCGATCGGCCCAGCAGGCTGTGAACCAGGAGTCTGCGAGACAGGCCGACCTGTCGGCCCGGCTTGAGGCGCTCAAGGCCTTGCAGGAGAAAGTCCGCACCGACGGCAAACTCACGCCGTGGCTGGCCAAGCACGGACTGGAAGGCATGCAAGGTCTCTGGAGCCGCATCCATGTCGAGCCAGGGTGGGAGAGCGCCCTGGAAGCGGCATTGCGCGAACGGATCTCGGCGCTGGAGGTGTCTCGCCTGGACATGGTGCGGGCTTTTGGCAGTGACGCGCCACCGGCCAAACTGGCTTTCTACAGTCCGCCCGAAGCAGCGAACACACCCCACAGTGCCTCGGGCCTGAAGCCGCTGGCCTCGTGGCTGCGCCTGAGCGACGCGGGCCAGCAGGCCTTGCTGGACGGCTGGCTCAAGGGCTGCATGACCGCGTCCAGCCTGGAGGAAGCGCTTGCAGAGCGTGTGAAGCTGCAGGCCGGTGAGAGCATCTATGTGCCCCAGGGGCATTGCGTCACCACGCACAGCGTCAGTTTCTATGCGCCGGACAGTGAGCAGGCGGGCCTGCTGGCACGTGCCCAGGAAATCGAGAACCTCGAAAAGCAGCTCAAGGCACAGGCGCTGATTGCTGAGCAGGCGCGCAGCGGCTTGATCCGGGCCGAAGCCCGTTATGGCGAAGCCTCGCAGAAGCTCGTTCTGGCGCGGCGTGAGGCCGCCGAGGTCCGTTCCCGCGCCCACGAAGCGCAGGTCGAAGCCTTGCGGCTGACGCAGCTGGCCGAGCAGACCCGCGCCCGCAGCGAGCAGCTCAATGGCGACCTGGCCGAAGTGGACGCCTTGCTGGAAGCGCTTCAGGAGCGCCGCGTGACAGCCGAGGCCCGCTTCGAAGGGCTGGACATGCAGCTCGCCGACAGCCAGGAAAGGCATGCCCAGCTCGACGACCAGGTGATCGAGGCCGAACGGACGCTGGCACAGGCGCGAGACCAGCAGCGATCTCTGGAGCGACAGTCGCAGGAGGCCACGTTCGCCCTGCGCAGTCTGCAGGCACGCCAGGCCGAACTGCAGCGTTCGCTGGAGACGGCAGCCAGCCAGGAGCGATCTCTGGCCGACGAGGAAGTCCGGGCCCGGGAAGAACTGATGCGGCTGACCGATGCCGCTGCCCAGGCCGGCCTGCAGAATGCGCTGGCCGTCAAGACGGAGCGTGAACAGAGCCTGGGCACGTTGCGCAGCCAGTATGACGATCTGACGGCCAGACTGCGCGCCAGCGACGAGCGCCGCCTGCAGCTGGAGCGCGAACTCGACCCGCTGCGCCAGCGCATCACCGACTTTCAGCTCAAGGAGCAGGCCGCGAGGCTGGGCGTCGAGCAGTACAGCCAGCAGCTCGAAGAGGCGCAGGCCGATCTGGCGGCCCTCGGGCAGAGCATCACCGAGGGCAATGTCAGGCTGGCCGGCCTGCAGTCGGAGATCGACCGGCTGCACCGCGAAATCCAGTCGCTGGGCGCGGTGAACCTGGCGGCGCTGGAGGAGTTGACGGCTGCCCGGGAGCGCAAGAACTTCCTGGACTCCCAGTCGGCCGACCTCAACGATGCCATCTCGACGCTGGAGGACGCGATCCGCAAGATCGACGGCGAAACCCGCGAGCTGCTGGGACACACTTTCAACACGGTGAACCAGCACTTCGGACGCATGTTCCCCGAGCTGTTCGGCGGGGGCAACGCACGCCTGGTGATGACAGGAGAGGAAATCCTCGACGCTGGCGTTCAGGTGATGGCCCAGCCGCCCGGCAAAAAGAACCAGACCATCCACCTGCTCTCGGGCGGCGAAAAGGCGCTGACCGCCATCGCTCTGGTGTTTGCCATTTTCCAGCTCAACCCGGCGCCGTTCTGCCTGCTGGACGAGGTGGATGCCCCATTGGACGATGCCAACACCGAGCGCTATGCGAAACTCGTGACGGCCATGTCCAGGGAAACCCAGTTCCTGTTCATCAGCCACAACAAGATTGCCATGGAAATGGCCGAGCAGCTCATCGGCGTGACCATGCAGGAGCAGGGCGTGTCGCGCATCGTGGCGGTCGACATGGAATCGGCTGCCGGCATGCTTGAACCTTCCTGAACCATTCCTTTCGCGCAGGCTCCAGCCCATGAGTTCATTGCAGATCAGCCTGGCCATCATCGGAGGACTGGTCCTCGCCGGGGTCGTCGCCTACAACGCCTGGATCACCCGCAAGAGTGCGCCGCGGACCGCTCGCGAGTCACGACGGGATGGCGCCGTTTCCACCGCCAAGAACAGCCACCAACGGCTCGGCCCTGGCGCCGGTCCGGATGCCCGGACCGCGACGGACGAACGGATCGATCCCCTGTTGGGCGAAGCGGTCGTGCCCGGGCAGCCTGTCGAGCCGCTCGCGGCGGCCCACGGCGAGCCCGTGCTGGCCGAACCGATCGGGCGGTCCGACCCGGTCGGCGTCGACGCCAGTGGAGCCGACTCTGGTGCAGACATGGCGCAAGCCCCGGTGGTGGCCGAAACACTGCGCCCGCCGGTTCAGGTGACGCTGCAGCAGATGGTGCAAGTGCCCGAGAAACGCGCGGTACTGGATGCCCTGATCGATGTCATCGCGCCCATGCCACTGGACAGCCCTGTTTCCGGAGAGGCCTTGCTGGCGGCCATGCCCGCCACGCGCCGGGTGGGCAGCAAGCCGTTTGCCATCGAGGGCGTTCGCGAGGACAGCGACGACTGGGAAATGCCTCGGCCCGGGCAACGTTACCGCGCCTTGCAGGCTGGCGTGCAACTGGCCAACCGGTCCGGCGCGCTCAACGACATCGAGTTCTCCGAGTTTGTGGTCAAGACGCAGGCCTACGCCGACGCAGTCGGTGCCATGCCTGACTTTCCCGACATGCGGGCCGAAGTCGCCAGGGCACGCGAACTGGACGCCTTCGCCAGTGCGCACGACGCCCAGCTGGGCTTCACCTTGCGCGCTCGCCGTGTCGCTTGGAGCCCTGGCTACGTGGCCCAGCAGGCGTCCCAATGGGGGTTCGTTCCAGGTGCCTTGCCCGGGCGCATGGTGGTGCCTGGGAGTCAGGGCGGCCAGGCGCCGGTGCTGAGCCTGAGTTTTGATCCCCAGGCCGCCATGGCGGACGACCCCGAGCAGAGCGCCCTGCGCGAGCTGTCACTGTTGCTGGAAGTCACCCATGTTCCCCGCAGTGAACAGGCTTTCCAGCGCCTGCGCCAGGCGGCCGCGGCGCTGGCGCAGGCCATGGATGGCGTGGTCACCGACGATGCCGGACAGGCACTGACCGAAGAGGCCATGGACCGGATCGGGGCCGATCTGGAAACGCTGTACGACGCGCTGGACAGCCGCGACCTGTCGGCCGGCTCACCCCAGGCACGCCGCCTCTTTTCATGACCCCTGACCTTTTTGCGGCCGAGCCCACACCGGCCGAACGCGCGGCTGAACTGCGCGCGCAGCTGCACCACCACGCTCACCGCTACTACGTGCTGGACGACCCGGAGATTCCGGATGCCGAGTACGACCGCCTGTTCCAGGCGTTGCAGGTTCTGGAACACGAACACCCGGAACTGATCACGCCCGATTCACCGACCCAGCGGGTCGGTGGTGCCGTCCTCGACGGATTTTCCAGTGTGCGCCACACGGTACCGATGCTCAGCATCCGCACCGAGACCGACACCGAGGCCAGTGGCGCCGAGGCCTTTGACGCCCGCGTCCGCCGCGAGCTCGGTTTGGCCGAGTCCGATCCACCCGTCGACTACGTGGCCGAGCTCAAGTTCGACGGCCTGGCCATCAGCCTGCGCTATCAGGCCGGTGTGCTGGTGCAGGCGGCCACCCGGGGAGACGGCGAGGTGGGGGAGGACGTGACCCGGAACATCCGCACCATCGGACAAGTGCCGCTGCGCCTGCCCGAGGGCGTGCCTGACGTTCTGGAGGTCCGCGGCGAGGTCTACATGCGGCGCGACGACTTCGATGCCCTCAACGAACGCCAGCGCGAGAAGATCGCGGCCGGTGCCAAGGGGGAGAAGACTTTCGTCAACCCGCGCAACGCGGCCGCCGGTGCGGTGCGCCAGCTCGATTCCGGTATCGCGGCCCAGCGCCCGCTGAGCTTCTTTGCCTACGGACTGGGCGAAGTCTCACTTTCGGCTGGCCAGGCCCCCCTGTTCAGCACCCACCATGCGCTGCTGATGCAACTGCGAGACTGGGGTTTCCCGGTGGCCAGCCAGACCCGGGTCTGCCGTGGGGCCGCGGAACTGGTGGCCTTCCACCGCGACATCGGCGCACAGCGCGATGACTTGCCCTACGACATCGACGGCGTCGTCTACAAGGTCAACGATCTGGCCTTGCAGCGCCGGCTCGGCTTTGTGACCCGCGAACCGCGCTGGGCCGTCGCCCACAAGTATCCGGCGCAGGAGCAGCTCACCACGGTCCAGGCCATCGACGTGCAGGTCGGCCGCACCGGCAAGCTCACGCCGGTGGCCAAGCTGGTGCCCGTGTTCGTCGGGGGCGTCACCGTCACCAACGCGACCTTGCACAACGAGCTGGAAGCCCGCCGCAAGGACGTGCGGGTGGGCGACACCGTGATCGTGCGCCGGGCCGGCGATGTCATTCCCGAGGTGGTGTCGGTGCTGCCCGACAAGCGGGTGGGTGACCCGCCGCCCTTCACCATGCCCTCGCACTGCCCCGTCTGTGGCAGCGAGGCCGTGCGCGAAGAGGGCGAGGCCGACCACCGCTGCACCGGTGGGCTGTTCTGCTCGGCCCAGCGCAAGCAGGCCATCCTGCACTACGCCCAGCGGCGCGCGCTGGACATCGAAGGTCTGGGCGACAAGCTGGTCGAGCAACTGGTCGATGCCGGTGTGGTCCGCACCCTGCCGGACCTCTACCGCCTGGGACTGACGGCCCTGGCCAGCCTGGATCGCATGGCCGAAAAATCGGCCGGCAATCTGTTGCAGGCGCTGGAGAAATCCCGGCACACCACCTTGCCCCGTTTTCTGTTCGGCCTGGGCATTCGGCATGTGGGTGAGGCCACCGCACGCGACCTGGGGCGGCATTTCGGCAGTCTGGACCGCATCATGGCGGCCAGCGTGGACGAGCTGCTGCAGGTGCCCGACGTGGGCCCGGTGGTGGCCCGCAGCATCCGCACCTTCTTCGACCAGGAGCACAACCGCGAGGTGGTCGAGCAGTTGCGTGCCTGCGGTGTCACCTGGGATGAGGGGGGCCCTGCCGAGCGCGCTGCCCAGCCTCTGGCCGGCAAGACCTTCGTGCTCACCGGCACCTTTCCCACCCTGCGACGCGAACAGGCCAAGGAACTGCTCGAAGCCGCCGGTGCCAAGGTGGCCGGCTCGGTCAGCAAGAAGACCGACTACGTGGTGGCCGGAGAAGAGGCCGGCAGCAAGCTCGACAAGGCGCGCGAGCTGGGCGTCGCGGTGATCGACGAGGCGGAAATGCTGCGGCTGCTGCCGGCGAGCGACATCACTTGAACTTGTAGTGGTCCCGGTTCAGAACCGCGGCCACTGCGGTGACCTCTTCGGGGAACAGGCCCAGATTCATCTGCGTGTTGCACATCTCGACCATGCCGCGCAGCAGTCCGGCCGTGTTGATGCGACCCAGCGGCTTGTAGATCGAGCTGCCGTCTCCGCCGACCTGGCGGGTGTGGCACTCGACGCACTTGTTTTCGGCGATGAGCTTTTCGCCCAGGGCGATGTCGGCGTCCTTGAAGATCCCGGCGCCCTGCGCGTGGGCCGGAGAAGCCAGCCAGGCGGCCGCTGCACCGAACAGCAGGGCGGCGCCCAGGGCCAGGGCCTTCCTTTGGACAGACGGGGATGTGCGTGGGATGGTGGAGCGTCGGGCTGGGAGCATGTCGGTCCTCCGGTTCGGTTTGGGCACAATGGACGTCAAGGACACTTTAACTGGCCCTGCCTGTCATGCCCTACGGGGTAAACCTTGATTTTTCCACCGCGCCCGCGACCATGACCGTTCACGCCATCCTCAGAATGGGCGACCCGCGCCTGCTCGCCAAAGCCCGCCGCGTCGAGTCCTTCGACACCCCGGAGCTGCACCGCCTGATCGCCGACATGGAGGAGACCATGGCCGCGGCCAACGGGGCAGGCCTGGCAGCACCGCAGATCGGGGTCGACCTGCAGGTGGTGATCTTTGGTACCGGGGCGCCGAACCCGCGCTATCCGGAGGCGCCGGTGGTGCCCCGGACGGTGTTGCTCAACCCGGTCATCACCCCGCTGGGTGACGAGGAAGAAGAGGGCTGGGAAGGGTGTCTGTCGGTGCCCGGGATGCGGGGCGTGGTGCCGCGCTGGCGACGCATCCGCTACCAGGGCTTCGACGTACAGGGACGACCGATCGACCGCGAGGCCGAGGGTTTCCACGCCCGTGTGGTGCAGCACGAGTGCGACCACCTGCAAGGTGTGCTGTACCCGATGCGGGTGCGCGACTTCACCCGGTTCGGATTTGTCGAGGTGCTGTTTCCCGGCCTGGTGGACGCGGGCGACGACGACTGAAGGTCGCCCTCGCCGGGGAGCGGTCAGCCGCCGCGTCGCATCATTTCGAAGAACTCGGAGTTGTTCTTCGTCTGCTTCATGCTCTTGAGGACCATTTCCATGGCCTCGATTTCGTCCATGTTGTACATGAACTGGCGCAGGATGCGGGTCTTTTGCAGGATCTCGGGCTGCAGCAGCAGTTCCTCGCGGCGGGTGCCGCTGCGGTTGAGCTGGATGGACGGGAACACGCGTTTTTCGTACAGGCGGCGGTCGAGATGGATCTCGCAGTTGCCGGTGCCCTTGAACTCTTCAAAGATCACCTCATCCATGCGGCTGCCGGTGTCCACCAGCGCGGTGGCGATGATGGTCAGCGAGCCACCTTCCTCCACATTGCGGGCGGCGCCGAAGAATCGCTTGGGGCGTTGCAGTGCGTTGGCGTCCACACCGCCGGTCAGCACCTTGCCACTGGATGGCAGCACGTTGTTGTAGGCGCGGGCCAGTCGGGTGATGGAGTCGAGCATGATCACGACGTCCTTCTTGAGTTCGACCAGGCGCTTGGCGCGTTCGATCACCATCTCGGCCACGTGCACGTGGCGGGCGGCCGGCTCGTCGAAGGTGGAGGCGATGACCTCGCCGCGCACGGTGCGCTGCATTTCGGTCACTTCCTCGGGGCGCTCGTCCACCAGCAGAACCATCAGTTCCACGTCGGGGTGGTTGGTGGTGATGGCATGGCAGATGTGCTGCATCATGACCGTCTTGCCGCTCTTGGGCGGCGCCACGATCAGGGCCCGCTGGCCACGGCCGATGGGCGCGATGATGTCGATGATGCGGCCGGTGATGTTCTCGTCGCTCTTGATGTCGCGTTCCAGGCGCATCTGTTCCTTGGGGAACAGCGGCGTCAGGTTCTCGAACATGATCTTGTGCTTGTTCTGCTCGGGCGGCAGGCCGTTGATCTTGTCGAGCTTGTTCAGCGCGAAATAGCGCTCCCCGTCCTTGGGGATGCGCACCTCGCCCTCGATCATGTCGCCGGTGTGCAGGTTGAAGCGGCGGATCTGGCTGGGCGAGATGTAGATGTCGTCGGTGCTGGCGGTGTAGCTCGTGTCCGGCGCCCGCAGGAAGCCGAAGCCATCGGGCAACACCTCGAGCACGCCATCGGCATTGACCTGCTCACCGGCCTTGGCGCGCTTCTTGATGATGGCGAACATCAGTTCCTGCTTGCGCATGCGGCCGGTGTTCTCGATTTCAAGCGCTTCGGCTTGCTTGAGCACTTCCGACACGTGCAGTGCCTTGAGTTCGTTCAGGTGCATGGAGTCTGCTCCGGTGGACCCGGTTGGCGGGTCGCAGCAATGGTCACTGGGGGAGGGGGCGCGCTCGACGGGGGGTCGTGCCTGGCGCCAGGGTAAGGCGGGACGCGGTCGGTCTGCCTACAGGGAAATTATGACAGGAAAAACCGCCTGCTCCACAAAGCGCCCCGGACCTTGCACCCGGGGCGTGCGGAGCGGGTGTTCAGGCCAGTTGCTGATCGATGAAGGCGGTCAGCTGGGCCTTGCTCATGGCGCCCACCTTGGTGGCAGCCAGCTGGCCGCCCTTGAACACCATGAGGGTCGGGATGCCACGGATGCCGAATTTGGCCGGGACGTCGCGGTTCTCGTCGACGTTCATCTTGGCCACCTGCAGCTTGCCGTTGTAGGCGCCGGCCACTTCATCGAGGATGGGGGCGATCATCTTGCAGGGGCCGCACCACTCGGCCCAGAAGTCCACCAGAACGGGAGCCTGGGCGTCCAGCACATCGGCCTGGAAGCTCGCATCGGAAACGTGTTTGATCAGGTCGCTGGCCATGATTCGTCCTAAAGCAGGGTTGACAGGAGGTCGGCAGCAGCAGGTCGAACCTGTGCGCAGGCGCAGGCGGCATACTGTGCGGGGGCAAAGGCCCCTTGGATGACAATTGTGACAGAAACGACCAGCGCATGACGACCGCCAACCAAACGGAACCCGCCCAGGTGGCCCTGCCGGGGAGCGCCGCCACCCAGCCATGGAGCATCGACGTGGCGGTGGTGGGGGCCGGGCCGGCGGGACTCATGGCCGCCGAGGTCATGGGGCGGGCCGGTCTGGCGGTGCACGTGTTCGATGCCATGCCCTCGGTCGGGCGCAAGTTCCTGCTGGCAGGCCGCGGCGGACTGAATCTGACCCACTCGGAGCCAGCGGACCGATTCGCCCAGCGCTACGGTGCGCGCCGCGAGCAGATCGAGCGCCTGCTTCAGTCATTCGGTGCGGCCCAGCTGCGTGAATGGGCGAGCGGATTGGGCATCGAGACCTTTGTCGGCAGCTCGGGGCGTGTCTTTCCCGCTGACATGAAGGCGGCTCCGTTGCTGCGGGCCTGGTTGAACCGCCTGCGTCATCCCAGGGGCGATGGGATCGCCGTCCAGTTCCACATGCGGCACCGCTGGATCGGCTGGTCACCCGACCGGGAGCTCCTGCATTTCGAGACACCCGCTGGCATGGTCGGCGTCAGGCCCCGGGCGACAGTGCTGGCCCTGGGAGGCGGCAGCTGGGCACGGCTGGGCTCCAACGGGGCCTGGGTGCCGCTGCTGGCCGCACAAGGCGTGGCCGTGGCGCCTCTGCTGCCCTCGAATTGCGGGTTCGACGTGGCCGGCGACCGGCAGTGCGAGCACGGACATCCGGTGGATCCCGTGCGTGCGGTGGTTCCCCGGACCGCCGGCTGGAGCGCCCACTTCTCGGACCGTTTTGCGGGTCAGCCGTTGAAGACCGTTTCGATCACCTGCGAATGCCTTGACGGCCGGCGCTTCAGCCGCCGGGGCGAGTTCGTGGTCACGTCCACCGGGGTGGAGGGCAGCCTGGTCTATGCGGCCTCGGCGCTGCTGCGCGACGAGATCATCCGCTGCGGGCACGCCACGCTGTGGCTGGACCTCCTGCCTGACCACGATGCCCAGCGTGTGCGCGCCGAAGTGCGGCATCCCCGTGGCTCGCGCTCCCTCAGCAGCCACCTGCGCAGCCGGCTGGGCCTGGACGGGGTGAAGACCGCGCTGCTGCACGAGGTCCTGGGCAAGCAGGGCCTGGCCGATGGGGATCGCCTGGCCGCCGGCATCAAGGCGCTGCCCCTGAAGCTGGTTGCCACCCGACCAATCGACGAGGCCATCAGCAGCGCCGGGGGCGTGCTGTTCGAGGCCCTGACACCAGACCTGATGTGCGAGGCCCTGCCGGACGTATTCTGTGCCGGGGAGATGCTCGATTGGGAAGCGCCCACGGGTGGCTACCTGCTGACGGCCTGCATGGCCACCGGGCGGGCTGCCGGGGAGGGCGTGGTGCGCCGGCTGGCAGACCAGGGTGCCCACTGACGCGCTGCCTCGACGGGTATACCAGAGACGGCGGAAGAGGGGGTGACGAGCCTTGACCCCGGCACTGGCTACACAGTTAGGGCTGCTTGGTTCCCCACCTGACCCGGTTGGCCGCTTCACCATGCGGGAAGGCCCGTCACGTCTGATTGTAGGCCATCGTCGAAGAAGGCACTGGTCCGGTCGGTGGCGTCCACCTGCCGCGTAGAATCCCCCGCATGTCCTACGTCGTTCTGGCCCGCAAATACCGTCCGCGCCATTTTGCCGAGATGGTGGGCCAGTCGCATGTGGTGCAGGCCTTGTCCAATGCCTTGGGCAGTCAGCGACTGCACCATGCCTACCTGTTCACCGGCACCCGCGGCGTGGGCAAGACCACGGTGTCCCGCATCCTGGCCAAGTCGCTCAACTGTGTGGGCGCGGACGGGCAGGGCGGCATCACGGCCGAGCCCTGTGGTGTCTGTGAGGCCTGCCGTGACATCGACGCCGGGCGCTTTGTGGACTACACCGAGCTGGACGCGGCCTCCAATCGCGGGGTCGACGAGGTCCAGGCGCTGCTGGAGCAGGCGGTCTACAAACCGGTGCAGGGGCGCTTCAAGGTCTTCATGATCGACGAAGTGCACATGCTGACCAACACGGCCTTCAATGCGATGCTCAAGACACTGGAGGAGCCGCCGGAGTACCTGAAGTTCGTGCTCGCGACCACCGACCCGCAGAAGGTGCCGGTCACGGTGCTGTCGCGCTGCCTGCAGTTCAATCTGCGCCCCATGGCGCCCGAGACGGTGCAGGAGCACCTGGCCCGGGTGCTGGAGGCCGAATCGGTGCCGGCCGATCCGGGGGCGCTGCGTCTGATCGCGCGTGCCGCCCGGGGCTCGATGCGCGATGCCCTGTCCCTGACCGACCAGGCCATCGCTTTTGGCGCAGGACGGTTACAGGAACCGGCGGTCCGGGAGATGCTGGGAGCCGTGGACCGCAGCCACGTGTTCCGCCTGATCGAAGCGTTGGCCGCCGGCGAGGGTTCGGAGGTGGTCTCGACCGTGGATGCGCTGCGCGAGCATGGCCTGAGCGCCTCGTCCACCCTGGAAGAGATGACCGGCCTGCTGCAGCGCATGGCGGTGATTCAGGCGGTGGGGCGTCCGGTCGCGGCAGATGACCCGGACGAGCAGCGCCTGGCTGCCCTGGCTGCGGTGATGCCGGCCGACGAAACCCAGCTGCTTTACAGCCTGTGCCTGCACGGGCGAGCGGAGCTGGGGTTGGCCCCGGACGAGTACGCCGGCCTGACCATGGTGCTTTTGCGACTGCTGGCCTTCAAACCGGCTGGCGCAGTGGCGGAAAAAAAAAGCCTGAAATCCGCGCCTGAGGCACCGAGCCAAGCGACGGAGCCCCGGGCCGTATCGGTCGGTGTTCCGCCGCTGGAGCCTTCGCGCCCGGGCGTGGGGGCTGACTCTGCTGTGGGCGCACCCGCGGTTGCTGCACCCGCGGTGGATATCGCCATCGACGTGACCGACGCCGATCTGGGATCGCCGCCACCTTGGCATGACGAGGCGCCCCCGGAAGTGCCGACGCAGACGGGGCAGCCTGCCAATTCCGATTCGTTCGTGTCCATCCCGGTGCGTGACCAGCCTCCTCCGCGCAGCGAGCGTGACGCCTCCGGCGCCGGTCTTCGCCAGGGCGAACTGGTGGTCACACCCGAGGGCAACTTCTGGAACGAGACGGTCACGGCCCTGGTGCGCGCCGAGGCGGTCACGGCCCTGGTGCGGGAGCTGGCCCTGCAGTCCCAGTTGGTGTCCCGCGAAGGCGGGGTGTGGACCTTGCAAATCCCGCAGGCCTCGCTCGGACAGGCGCAGTCCAGCGACAGGCTGCAGACCGCACTGGTGACGCTCGGGCACGAGGTGCGGCTGGCCCTTCGCCACGGTCCGGTTTCCGACTCGCCGGCCCTGCGTGCGGCAGCCGAGTCGCGGCGTCGCCAGGACGAGGCCGAGCGCCTGATCCTGGCCGACCCGTTTGTGCAGACCATGATGCGGGATTTTGGCGGCAAAATCGTCCCCGGCAGCCTGCGGCCCGGAGATACATGATCATCCCGTCCCGGACACCCGCCGTTTCGACATTTCAAGACAAGGAAAACCATGTTCAACAAAGGACAACTGGCCGGCCTGATGAAGCAGGCCCAGGCCATGCAGGACAACCTCAAGAAGGCCCAGGACGAGCTCGCCAGCATCGAGGTGACGGGCGAATCCGGCGCCGGCCTGGTCAAGGTGCTGATGACCTGCAAACACGACGTCAAGCGGGTCACCATCGATCCCAGCCTGCTGGCCGACGACAAAGACATGCTGGAGGACCTGGTGGCCGCTGCTTTCAACGCCGCGGTCCGCAAGGCAGAAGAGACCACCCAGGAAAAGATGGGGAAGATCACAGCGGGCATGCCGGGCATGCCAGGGATGCCCGGCGGCATGAAGTTTCCGTTCTGAACACCGGCGGCGCCTGCCGTTGTGGGTGGCTGACGGACGCCATCAGTCATGGCCGATCAGGGTTCTCTTGAGCTGCTGGTGCAGTCGCTTCGGCGGCTGCCGGGCGTGGGTGTGCGCTCGGCGCAGCGCATCGCCTATCACCTGCTCCAGCACGATCGCCCCGGGGCCCAGCAACTGGCCCGGGCGCTGGAGCAGGCGGTGGTTTCGGTTCGCCACTGTGCCCTCTGCCACACCTTCACCGAGCAGGAAATCTGTCCCACCTGTCTGGATCCGCGGCGCGACCGGTCCCAGCTCTGTGTGGTGGAGACTCCCGCGGACCAGGCGGCGATGGAGCGCACGGGCGCCTACAAGGGCCTGTATTTTGTGCTGATGGGCAGGCTCAGCCCCCTGGATGGCGTCGGTCCGCAGGACATCGGGCTGCAACAACTGCTTGATCGTGTCGATGCGGCGCAGACACCTGACAATATCCCGGTGCGTGAGGTGATTCTGGCCACCGGCTTCACCGCCGAGGGAGAGACCACCGCCCACGTCATCTCGCAGGCCCTGAAGGCGCGTGGCATCCAGGTGACCCGCCTGGCCCGCGGTGTCCCGGTGGGCAGCGAACTGGAGTACGTCGATCTCGGCACCATCGCCCACGCACTGGTCGATCGTCGCTGACGCGTTGGGTCGGTAAAAACCCGCTCGGGATTCGACCCGATGCGCATCGTGACGACCTTTCCTATGCTGTAGGGAAAACAGCAGCCATGGCTGGCCACAGGATTTGTGGGTCGCCAGCGCGGATATTCAGGAAGGATGGGGTGATGTGGAGTCGGCGCGCATGGCTGGCCTCGGGGTCGGCCCTCGCAGGAGGCCTTCTGGCGGCAGGCGCATTCGGCCAGGTGCTGCCGGATGAGCCCAGGCAGCGGGCACGTCTGGTGCTTGCGGTCGAGGATCGACGGGCCTTCTGCTATCTGCCCCTGACCGTGGCCGAGCGTCTCGGGCATTTTTCTGCGCAGGGACTGGACATCCAGTGGCGGGAGATGGCCGATCCGGGCCAGGCGTCCCAGCTGGTGCTGTCAGGCGCGGCTCAGGTGATGTCGGTGCCTTTCAGTGCGGCCATTGCCCTCAATGCCCGCGGGCACCGTGTCCAGTCCATCGTCGTGCAGGGCCGTGCGCCCCAGCTTGTGCTCGGTGTTTCGGTGCGCACACTCGGACATTTTCGAGATTGGCGCGACTTGCGTGGCAAGCGGATCGCCATTCCTGCTGTGGGTTCGGGGCCGCACCGGATGACGCGACTGCTCCTGGCCAGAGCGGGCGTCCATACGGCACAGGAGGTTCAGTTTGTCGCGCTGCCAGACCATGGGGAGGCGGCACGGGCCTTCAGGGCCGGGCAGGTGGACGCGTTGTGCCACACGGATCCCCTCATGACACAGCTGGAACAGGAAGGCGTGCTGCGTGTGGTGGCGGACACCCGGACCCGGCGTGGCAGTGACGAGGTGTTCGGTGGTCCGTTGCCGGCGGGGTGCCTGTGCGTGACCGAGGATTTTGCGCGGACCCACCCGGGAGTCTGTCAGGCCCTGGCGGATGCCATGGTGCTGGCGCTCAAGTGGTTGCAGACCGCCGGGCCGTCGGACGTGATCAAGGTCGTTCCGGAATCCTATTTCCGTGGCGACAGGGCACTTTACCTGGCTGCGTTTGCGCGGGCGCGCGAGGCATGGACACCCGATGGACTGATGCCGGAGCGTGGTCCGCTGGTGGCGGCCCGCCTGCAGGCACAGTTCGACGATTCGGGTCTGCTGCAGCGGGTGCCGCTGGATCGCACCTACACCAACGAATTCGCGCGCCGTGCCAAGCAGCGGTTCAGGGCCTGAAGGAACGTATCACCGCCGTGCAGGCTGCTTGCCCTGGGAAGACGAGCTGGCCACTCGCGCAGGGCTTCGCTGCACAGCCGGTTTCCGGGTGGTGCTTGTGGGCGTTCGCGCGGCGGCCTGCTGGCCCGCCTTCGGTGGCAGCATGAGTGTGACGAGCTGTCCCGGCTTGAGTCGCGCATTCACGCCGAGGTTGTTCCACTGCGCCACATTGACCGGGCTGACGCCATGGCGTCGGGCGAACACGGCGACCGTGTCGCCTTGCCGGGCTTTCAGTCTCACCCGTCTGAGGTTGGCGGCTTCTGGCTGAAGTGCGAGGCGGCCGTTGTCGGCCACGTGCCCAGGGACGTCGGCGTTGCGCTGTCCGCTTCGGGGGACGATCAGGCTGGAGCCGGCACGGACCATCATGCGCGGCGGGATCTCGTTGACCCTGCGAAGCTGGGCTTCGCTCATGCCAACGCGTTCGGCGGCCTGTGCCGGACTCATGGTGCTGGGAACCACCCAGGCGGTCCAGGATGCCAGGGGGCCTTCATGGTTCCTGAGGTTGCGCTCGAATACCTCGGCGTTGTCCCAGGGCAGCAGGACGTTCGGGGTCGCTGCGGCCATGACGACAGGCCGGTTCAGCGAGGGGTTGAGCGAGCGGAAATCGGTCTCCTCGACCTCTGCCAGCCGGGCGATCAGCGCCACGTCCATGTCCCGCTCGATGGTGACAGTTTCAAAGAAAGGGTGGTTGCCGATCAAGGGCAGGGTCACGCCGAAGCGCTCCGGCTGGGCGATGATGTTCTCGACCGCCTGCAGCTTGGGGACGTATTGCCGGGTTTCCTGGGGCATGGTCAGGTCCGTGTAGCCAGTGGGAAGTCCTTCGCGCTGGTTTCGGGTGATGGCCCGGTTGACGTTGCCCTGCCCCCAGTTGTAGGCGGCCAAGGCCAGGTGCCAATCACCAAACCGGCTGTGAAGCCGTTCGAGGTAGTCCAGCGCCGCGCGGGTCGATGCGAGCACGTCCCGGCGGTCGTCCCGAAAGGCGTTCTGTTTGAGGTCGAACGACTGTCCGGTCGCCGGCATGAACTGCCACATGCCTGCTGCCTGCACCCTCGAGACCGCCTGCGGGTTGAAGGCACTTTCAATGAATGGCAGCAAGGCCAGTTCCATCGGCAGGGCCCGCCCCTCCCCTTCCTCCCCAATGTGAAAAAGGGATTTTCGGGGCCCGGCGGGCATGCGAAAGATGGAGTCCCGGCGGCTCGCATACACGCGCTCCCGGTCCCCCACCAGGGCCGTGTCCAGGTCCGTCATCTTCAGACCTCGGCGGATGCGCTCCCAGAGGTCGGCCGGTGCCGCCAGGGGCGCCACCTGGGGCACTGCGCCGTTGACACTCACGATCTCGCTGAGGGCACCCTGGAACGGCGACGGTGCGCGAGCAACCTTCGGGCGGGCGGTCTCCGCGGCCGGTGATCCGGCATTCTCGTTGGCGGAGGGTGAGGAGCCCGGCTCGCCAAGCGAGACCGATGCGCATCCGGACAGCAGCAGGGCCAGTGCAACCAGGAGGGCACCCAGCAGACGGAACTCCGGCGTCCGGGTCTTCGGAAATCTGGGGTAGGGGGAACTCATGGCATTCATCGAAAGACATTTTTCCATTCGCGCAACGCTGCAAAGACGTCCACCGGGTCGGTCAGTTGCTGGCCGGCATGCCCGCAGACCGACTTCACGATGGCGGGGTCACGTGAACGAAGAAAGGGGTTGATCCGCTTTTCCAGTCCGATGGAGCTGGGCAGGGTCGGAAAGTTCTGGCTCCGCCATTGCCGGCAGCGTTTCAGGTGGTCGTGCAGGTCGGGGTTGTCGGGGTCGACGGCCACGGCGAACAGCAGATTGGCCAGCGTGTATTCGTGGGTGCAGCAAACCCTGGTGGTCTCGGGCAGTGCGGCCAGTTGCTGCAGCGAGGACAGCATTTGGGCAGGTGTGCCCTCGAACAGCCGGCCACAACCGCCGGAAAACAGGGTGTCTCCGCAGAACAGCCAGGGGTTCGTGCCGGTCTCCGGTGCGAAATAGGCAATGTGTCCTGCGGTGTGACCCGGAACGTCGATGACGTCAAATGCAAGGCCCAGCGCTTGTACCCGGTCACCTTCGGAGACGCGCAGAACGGGTTCGGGCAGGGCCTCCAGTCTGGGTCCGTAGACTTCGGCTCCTGTGGCTTCACGCAAGGCCGCGACGCCTGCGGTGTGATCGGGGTGATGGTGGGTGATCAGGATGGTCCGCAGGCTCACCTGTTCGCTGGCCAGCCATGCCAGCACGCCATCGGCTTCGCCCGGATCGACCACCAGCGCTTCCCTGCCGTCGTGCACGCACCAGATGTAGTTGTCAGCAAAGGCAGGCAGTGGATGAAGGACCATGCGGGCAGACGGAAAGAAAGGCCGTGTAGAGTTCGGTGGATGACACGGACCACAACACGCAGGCACCGACGATGGCATCGCTTCGCCGTGCAGGCCCTGGACAGGCCATGAACAAGCAAATTATAGGTCTGGGTGACTGGTTTGCCACGCCTCCGGGCCGCTATTTGCTCGCTTGGGAGCAGGCGCAGTTCGACCTGGCGGTGGCCGACCTGTTCGGCTTCAATGCACTGCAGCTCGGGCTGCCCGAGCTGCTCACCCTGCAGTCCAACCGCATGCCGCACCGCTGGTTGTCCCTGCCGGAGCAGTTCGATGCCGGGATTCCACTGGCGGGATCCGCGCTGCCGGGACCCGGTGCACCCCGGGCGGTCCATTTGCTGTCGGACGCTGCGGCTCTGCCTTTTGCCGCAGCCAGTCTCGACCTGCTGGTGTTGCCTCACACGCTGGAGCTGAGTGCAGATCCCCATCAGGTGCTGCGGGAGGTGGAGAGGGTGCTGGTGCCCGAGGGTCGGGTGGTCATCGCCTGTTTCAACCCGGTCAGCCTTTGGGGCTGGCGGCAGGGCCGGGCACGGCTGGCCGAACGCCTCGGTCTGCACGCCTTCGGGGCGTCGACCCCGTTTCTGCCCGAGGTGGGCCGGTTCATCGGTCCTTGGCGGTTGCGGGACTGGTTGCGCCTGCTCAGCTTCGAGGTCGAGTCCGATCGTTACGGTCTCTACCAGCCGGCGGTGCGCACCGAAAAGTGGCAGCAGCGACTGTCATGGATGGATCGCCTCGGGGCGCGCTGGTGGCCGGTGTTCGGGGCTGTGTATTTTGTGGTCGCGGTCAAGCGGGTGCGCGGGATGCGCCTGCTGGGGCCTGCCTGGCGTCCCCGCAAGGCTGCACACGGGGCGTCGGTGCCGGTCGCCCAGCGCCGGTGAACCGGCGGCAGTCTGGATTGCATGAATAAGCGGCTTTTTGGGAGTGAGCGGTTGGATCACGTGGTCATTTATACCGACGGAGCCTGCAAAGGCAATCCGGGCCCTGGTGGCTGGGGCGTTTACCTGCGCAGTGGTGCGCATGAAAAAGAGCTTTGGGGCGGTGAAGCGGAAACGACCAACAACCGAATGGAGCTGACGGCCGTGATTGAGGCGCTGAAGGCGCTCAAACGTCCGTGCCGTGTGCAGCTTTATCTGGACAGCGAGTACGTGCGCAAGGGCATCACCGAGTGGATTCGGGGCTGGAAGGCCAAGGGCTGGAAAACGGCCGCGCGCCAGCCGGTCAAGAACGCGGACCTCTGGCAGGCGCTGGACGCCCTGGTGCACGGTGGGGTGCACCAGATCGAGTGGCACTGGGTGCGGGGTCATGCCGGTGACCCGGGGAACGAACGGGCGGACGCGCTGGCCAACCGGGGTGTGCCTGGCTGAATGACGTTTGCCAGCCCCGCCGACCGGCACGGCGGGCCTTGGAGATGCCGCCAGCAAGCCAGGCGGCGGGCTGATAGAGTGTGTGCGTCAACGGTGTCCAGCTGGAGGGGTGGGTGCCGGCTACAAAGGAAACGAATGGCAGGACGATCGACATACGTGGTGGTGGCCGTGCTGGGTCTGGCGCTGGCATCGGGCACCGCCTGGTGGTGGCAGAACAAGCGGCAAGTCGGGACCGCGACGGGCTCCGCTGGCCAGGGGGCGCCAGTTCCCGCGGCCCGTGCTGGTGGTCCGGGTGGCGGGATGCCATCGGTCGAGGTGGCCGAGGTCCGGCGCGTGTCTCTGCAGGACGATGCCCAGGCGGTCGGCACCTTGCGTTCGCGGCAAAGCGTGACCTTGCGGCCGGAAGTGAGCGGCCGGGTGGCAAGAATTGCGTTCAGCGACGGGGCACGGGTGCGGCGCGGGCAGCTGCTGGTACAGCTCGACGATGTGCTGCAGCAGGCTGAGCTGAGCCAGGCCGAGGCCCAGCTTTCGATTGCCAGGGCCAACCTGCGCCGAAACGAGGAGCTGGTGGCGGCCAACTTCGTCGCCCAGCGTGTCCTGGATGAGAGCCGAGCCAGCCTGCAGGTCGCCGAGGCCCAGGTCGCCCTGGCGAAAGCCCGGTTGCAACGCATGCGCATCGAGGCGCCGTTCGACGGCACGGTGGGCCTGAGCCGGGTCAGCCTGGGCGAATTCGTCAAGGACGGAGCCGATCTGGTCAACCTCGAGGACACCTCCACCCTGACGGTGGATTTCCGCTTGCCCGAGCGTTACCAGGACAGGGTCGCGGTGGGGCAGACCGTGCAGGTGCGCCTGGACGCCGTTCCGGGGCGCCAGTTCGATGCGCGCGTGATGGCCATCGATCCGCTGCTTGATGCCAATGGCCGCTCGCTCTCGCTGCGCGCGGTGCTGCCTGATGCCGGGGGGCAGGGTTTGCGGCCGGGCATGTTCGCCCGGGTGCTGGCCATTTTTTCCACCGATGACCATGCGCTCATGGTGCCCGAAGAGGCCATTGTTCCCCAGGGCGGACGGCAACACGTCATTCGACTGGACGCGGCCGAAGGCGGTGAGGCTGCGCCTCCGGTGTCCCGTCGCGTCGAGGTCCAGCTGGGCGTCCGCCGCGAAGGGCAGGTGCAGATCCTCAGCGGCTTGGCGGCCGGGGACCGGGTGGTGGTGGCCGGCCAGCAGAGGCTGCAGCGAGACGGCACACCGGTGCGGGTGGTCGACATGTCCCGTCCTGGCGGCGCGGGGCCCCGGGCCGGTGGTCCGGCCGTCCCCTGAAGGACGCCCGGACTCAGGAGGCGGAAATCATGCAGCTAGCCGAAATTTCGATCCGTCGCCCGGTGTTCGCCACTGTGCTTTCGGTGCTCATCGTTCTGGTGGGCCTGGTGGCCTTCAACGGACTGACGGTGCGCGAGTACCCCAAGATCGACGAGCCGCGCGTGACCGTCACGACCCGCTTTGCCGGGGCGTCCAGCGAGGTGGTCGAGTCCCAGGTGACCAAGCCGCTGGAAGACTCCCTGGCCGGCATCGAGGGGGTGGATGTCATCACCTCCATCAGCCGGCAGGAGCAAAGCCAGATCACGGTGCGCTTCCGCCTGGAGCGCGATCCCGATTCGGCGGCTGCGGATGTGCGCGACAAGGTCAGCCGGGTCCGGCAACGCCTGCCCCAGGGCATCGACGAACCCGTCATTGCCAAGGTCGAGGCGGACGCGTTTCCGGTGGTCTGGATCGTGTTGCACTCGGAGATCCACAACCGCCTGCAACTGAGCGACCTGGCCAACCGCCTGGCCAAGCCGGTCCTGCAAACAGCCCCGGGGGCAGCCGAGGTGCGGGTTTTCGGTGAGCGTCGATACGCCATGAGGGTGTGGATCGACCCGGACCGGCTGGCCGCCTACCGGCTCACGGTGCAGGACGTCGAGGAGGCCTTGCGCCGTTCCAACCTTGAGGTGCCCGCGGGCCGGATCGAGAGCCTCCAGCGAGAATTCAACGTCACGGCCGCCACCGACCTGCAGACGGCGCAGCAGTTCCGCGACATCGCGGTGCGCAGCGTGGCCGGTCAGGTGGTCCGGCTGGGCGACGTGGCAGAAATCGCGGAAGGGCCACAGGACGAACGATCCTCGGTCCGGTTCAACGGCATCGACTCGATTTCTCTGGGTGTCATCCGGCAGGCCACGGCCAATCCGCTGGAGCTGTCGGCCGGCGTGCGCGAGTTGCTCGATCGGGTGCGTCAGGACATGCCGGCCGGGGTCAACGTGGACATCGCCAACGACAACTCGGTCTTCATCGACCGCTCGATCAAGGCGGTCTACACCACGATCGCCGAGGCCGTCGTGTTGGTCTCGCTGGTGATCTTTGTCTTTCTGCGCACGTTCCGGGCGTCGATCATTCCCCTGGTGACGATTCCGGTCAGCCTGATCGGTGCCTTTGCGCTCATGGCCCTGTTCGGCTTTTCCATCAACACTCTCACCCTCCTGGCGCTGGTGCTGGCCATCGGTCTGGTGGTGGACGACGCGATCGTGATGCTGGAAAACATTTACCGGCACATCGAGGCCGGCATGAAACCTTTCGAAGCTGCCATCAAGGGCGCGCGCGAGATCGGGTTTGCCATTGTCGCCATGACGCTCACCCTGGCTGCGGTTTACGCGCCATTGGCTTTCACGCCCGGGCGCACCGGTCGCCTGTTCGCCGAATTCGCGCTGGCGCTGGCCGGGGCGGTGCTGGTATCCGGCTTCGTGGCACTCACGCTTTCGCCCATGATGTGCTCCAAGCTGTTGCGCCATCAGGACAAGCGCAGCCGCTTCGACCTTGCCATGGAGCGCGGGCTGCAGACGCTCACCCTCGCCTACGAACGCGTCCTGGGCTGGACCCTGGGGGTGCGCTGGCTGATTGTCGGGGTCATGCTGGCCAGCGCGGCCGGCAGCTGGTGGCTGCTGCAGAACATCCGGCAGGAACTGGCTCCCCTGGAGGATCGCGGCGTCATCCTGGCCACCATCAACGGACCGGACGGGGCGACCCTGGCCTACACCCAGCGCTACGCCGAGGCCATCGAACGCATCGCCCAGGACTACCCCGAGTTCGACCGCATCTTCAGCAACATCGGTAACCCCACGGTCGCCCAGGGTTCGGTGTTCATGCGCGCCATTCCCTGGGAGGAACGAACGAGAACGACCCAGGAAATCGCACGCGAAATCGCGCCGCGCATGGCGGCCCTGCCGGGCATCAGCGCCTTTCCCATCACGCCGCCATCGCTCGGTCAGGGTTTCAGGGAGCGGCCGGTCAACTACGTCATCACCACCTCCGACAGCTACGAAAACCTGTCCGCCGTCGTGCGCCGCTTCCAGGAAGCGATGGCCGGGCAACCGGGCTTTCTGCAGGTCGACACCGACCTTCGGCTGAACAAGCCCGAAGTGCGGATGGACGTGGACCGGGAGCGCGCGGCCGACATGGGCGTGAGCGTCGACGCCATTGCCCGCACGGTGGAGACGCTGCTGGGCGGGCGCATCGTGACCCGCTACAAGCGGGGGGGAGAACAGTACGACGTGGTCGTGCAGACCCAGTCGGTGCAGCGCAGCACGCCAGAGGACATCGACCGCCTGTTCGTGCGCGGCCGGGGCGACCAGATGATTCCGCTGGCCTCGCTGGTGACGGTGCGCGAGGTGGTGGTTCCGCGTGAACTGAACCACTTCGGGCAACGCCGCAGTGCGTCCATCACCGCCAACCTGTCACCCGACCTGGCCCTGGGGGATGCACTGGATTTTCTGGATGCCACGGCCAGAGACATCCTGCCGCCGGGCTACACCACCGATCTCAACGGCCAGAGCCGCGAATTCCGCGATGCCTCGGGTTCGCTGGCCCTGGTGTTCGTGCTGGCCCTGCTGTTCATCTACCTGGTGCTGGCCGCGCAATTCGAGAGTTTTGTCGACCCCTTCATCATCATGCTCAGCGTGCCGCTGTCCATGCTGGGGGCCTTGCTGGCGCTCAAGTTCACCGGTGGCACGCTCAACGTGTTCAGCCAGATCGGACTGATCACCCTGGTCGGCCTGATCACCAAGCACGGCATCCTGATCGTCGAGTTTGCCAACCAGCTGCGCGAACAGGGCATGGCCAAGTTCGAAGCCACGCGCCGTGCGGCGGCCTTGCGCCTGCGCCCCATCCTGATGACGACGGGTGCCATGGTACTCGGTGCCATTCCGCTGGCTCTGGCCTCGGGTGCGGGTGCCGAGAGCCGGCAGCAGATCGGCTGGGTGATCGTGGGTGGCATGACGCTGGGTTCACTGCTGACGATTTTTGTGGTCCCCACGATGTACACCCTGCTGGCGCGTGACGGGCGTGGGCTGGATGCCATGGGGTCTCGGCCGGAGCCGGACGCTGCGCGGGCCGGCTGAAGGCGGTTTCGCCGCACCATGCGACATTCCGCCTGTCTGGTCAGACCCCCGAGTTCGGGTTTGTCGCTGCTCATCCGGGGCCCATCGGCGTTAGCATGATGCATGGCCACCGTTTTCGATGCATGGCAGTTCGGTCAGGTGTCGGCCGAAGTGTCTCTGGCCGGTCACGGTCGAAGGGACGACATCCTTCGCCTGCAGCGACTGCGGCTGGCCCAGGTGCTGCACGCGGCAGCCCAGGGTGCGGCCCTGTATCGGGAGCGCATGCGTTGCCTGCCCGAAGGCCTGGACCCCTTTCAGATGCTGGCGCAGATGGCGCCGGTGGGTCGGCGGGAGCTCATGGCGCGCTTCGAGGACTGGGTGACCGATCCTGAGCTGTCGTTGTCCGGGCTGCGGGGACACACGGCCGACCCCGGGCGCATCGGAGAGCCGTTTCTGGGCCGCTATCTGGTCTGGGAGAGCTCAGGCACCAGCGGCGCCCCGGGCATCTTCGTGCAGGACGCGCGGTGCATGGCGGTTTACGATGCGCTTGAGTCGCAACGGCGCAGTCAGGTGCACGCCATGCGTCGCTGGATCGACCCCTTGTGCCTGAGCGAGCGGATTGCCTTTGTCGGGGCCACCGGGGGCCATTTCGCCAGTTATGTCAGCGTCGAGCGCCTGCGCAAGCTGCAGCCTTGGCTCGCCGGCAGCGTGCGCAGCTTCTCCATCCTGCAACCGCTGGATGTGCTGGTCGATCAGCTCAACGCCTTCGGCCCCAGCGTGCTGGCCTCTTACCCCACCGCTGCGGCCCTGCTGGGCCACGAAGCGCAAGCCGGGCGACTCGATGTCCGCTTGCGCGAGATCTGGACCGGTGGCGAGACGCTGACGGGCTCGCTGCGCCGCCATCTGATCCGGGCGTTTCCCGGTGCCACCATTCGCAACAGCTACGGTGCGTCCGAGTTTCTGGCCATGGCGTGGGAATGCGCACAAGGCCATCTGCACCTCAACAGCGACTGGGCCCTGCTGGAGCCGGTCGATGAGCACCACCGTCCCGTGCCTCCAGGATACCCGTCAGCCACGGCGCTGCTCACCCACCTGGCCAACACCGCCCAGCCGCTGATCCGCTACGACCTGGGTGACCATGTCTGCCTTCACGCCGAGGCGTGTGCCTGCGGATCTCCCTTGCCGGTGATCGAGGTGCAGGGCCGTCGCGACGACACCTTGCAGGTGGCGGGCAGTCACGGGAAAACAGTGGCCCTGCTGCCATTGGCGCTGTCCACCGTGTTGGAGGACGACGCCGGCCTGTTCGATTTCCAGGTCTGCCAGAAGGATGCGCATACCTTGCTGCTGCGCCTGCCCCAGACAGGTGCCGAGGGCCGCCAGGCGCTGGCACGGGGGCGCCAGGCACTGGTCGCCTTTGCCCGTGCCCAGGGCAGTGATTCCCTGAGGATACAGGGTGAACTGGGCTGCCTGGTCCCGCGCGGCCGCAGCGGCAAGTCCTGCCGCATCCTTCCGCACGGCAAGCCGGGCTGACGTGCCCGCTTCAGAGGGCGCCGTCGAACATCATCACCTCGACCTCGTCTCCCACGGCAACACTCCCTTGACCGTGATGGAGGACGATCAGGCCGTTGGCCTCGACCATGGAGCGAAGCACGCCGGATCCCTGGTTGCCGGTGGTGCGGACCCGCAGGCAGCCGTCATCTCCCCGGCTGACGATGCCTCGCTGGTATTCGGTGCGACCGGGCTTCTTACGCAGAGCCTCGGTGCTTCGGGCCCTGAGCAGGACAGGGTCGATGACCTGGGCGCCCATCATGCGCTGCAGGGCAGGGCGGACAAAGGCGAGAAAGGTCACCATGACGGCGACCGGGTTGCCTGGCAAGCCGAACAGAACGGCACTCGTGCTTCCCGCATTTTGGGCGACGGCGCCGCCCAGACCTGGCGGTTCGTCGGGGGTGACATGCCTTGAGATGCGGCCCACGGCCATGGGACGGCCCGGTCGCATCGCGATGCGCCAGAAAGCCACGTCACCCAACTGTTTCATCATGGCCTTGGTGTGGTCGGCCTCCCCCATGCTGACGCCGCCGCTGGTGATGATGGCATCGGCCTGTTCGGCGGCTTGGCAGAACGCCGCTTCGAGTGCCTTGGGCTCGTCTGGAACCACCCCCATGTCCAGCACCTCGATGCCCATGCGGGTCAGCATGCCGTAGACGGTGTAGCGGTTGCTGTCGTAGACGGCGCCCTCTCGCGGCGCTTCACCCAGGCTCAGGATTTCGTCGCCGGTGGAAAAATAGGCCACCTTGAGGCGTCGGAACACCCGCACCTGAGGCAGCCCCAGGCTGGCGATCAGACCCAGCGCGGCCGGCCCCAGGACCGCACCCCGCCGCAGGGCGGGCTGACCGGCCATCAGGTCTTCGCCCAGCAGACGGCGGTTGTCACCGCCACGCACCACATCGGCGGGCAGAAGGATGTCCGCCCCGTCGGATTGCACGAATTCGACCGGCACCACCGTGTCCGTCCCCGCTGGCATGATGGCCCCGGTCATGATCTTGACGCATTGGCCGGCATCTGCGCGCCCGGTCCAGGCGGTGCCCGCCACAGCCGTGCCCACCACGGTCAGGCGCAAGGACTGACCTGGCCGCAGCTGGTTCCCGGCGAAGGCGTAGCCGTCCATGGCCGAGTTGTCGTGGGGGGGGACGCTGATGGGCGAAACCACGTCCTCGGCGAGGACGCGACCGAGTGCATCGAAGACCGCGACCGAACCGGTCTCGGAGACCGGTTCGACCAGGTCACCCAGGAAGGCATTGACCTGATCGGCACGAAGCGCCTGCGGATCGAAACCCTGCAGCTCGGCAGCGATCTGTTCGGTGGTTTTCATGTCATGAGCGGGGGAAGGGGAGGTGCGTTGCCATTTTCCAGCGCCTGGAGCTCGTCCAGCGTGTTGGCATTGCAGAAGGCATCCGGGCCATCGCCCGGGCGCTCGAAGGGCACCAGCACGGTCCGGTGCAGACCGGTCCACTGGCCGACCCGACGGCCACCGTCGCGAACGAAGCTTTCCAGGCTCTGCAGCAGCGAGCGTCGCATCAGGCAGAACACCGGCTCGGCGTGCATTTCACCGTCTTGGCCGAGGGTGGCCGCCACGGCCATGTCGATGTCCGGCTGTTCGAAGGCAGAGGCCAGCCTTCGGGCCAGGTCGAGGGGAAACAGGGGGCAGTCGCAGGGCGTGGTCAGCAGGTAGGCTGTGGGACACCGTTGCAGACCCGCCAGAAAGCCGGCCAGCGGTCCTGGGTGATCGGGCAGCGGATCGGGCCAGACTGGCAGCCCCAGCCGCCGGTAGCGATCCAGGTTGCGGTTGGCGTTGAGCATCAGTCCACCCATCAGGTCACCGGCCTGGGCCTGCAGGCGCCTCACCGCGTGCCAGACCAGAGGCTCGCCCCTGAACAACTGCAGGCCCTTGTCGATGCCACCCATGCGCGAACCGCGTCCGCCGGCCAGCACCAGGCCCGTGATTTCGCCCGCGTGGATCACCGGAGCTTCCTGGTGTCGGCTCGTCCATGGCGGCGGCCAGAGCTTAGGCCGGCCATTCAGCCTCCGATGTAGCTCATTTCCACCCGACGTGCCCCGCGGGAAGCGTCGGCCGGCAGGCTGGCCCTGAGTTCCGAGTAGCGGTCGTCCCGTTGTTGCCAGATGGCACCGATGGCGCTGGCCATCTCCTGGTCGCTGGCGCCACCCCGCAGCAGTTCCCGCAGGTCGTGCCCCTGACTGGCGAACAGGCACAGGTAGAGCCTGCCCTCGGTGGACAGGCGCGCCCGGTTGCAGTCCCGACAGAAAGCCTGTGTGACACTGCTGATGACCCCGATTTCGCCGCTGCCATCGGCGTAGCCCCATCGCTCGGCTGTCTCGCCCGGTGCCGACGGGTCCAGTTGCACCAGCGGGAGCGTTTCATGGATCAGCCGGACCACATCGGCGCTGGGCAGCACCTCGTCCATTCGCCAGCCGTTGGTGGCGCCGACGTCCATGTACTCGATGAACCGAAGCACCACGCCGCTGCCCCTGAAGTGTCGGGCCATGGGCAGGATTTCGTGCTCGTTGGTGCCCCGCTTGACCACCATGTTGACCTTGATCGGGCCAAGCCCGGCGTCCATGGCTGCATCGATGCCCCGAAGCACGTCGGCCACCGGGAAGTCCACATCGTTCATGCGGCGAAACACGGCATCGTCGAGACCGTCCAGGCTGACGGTCACGCGGCTCAGTCCCGCCGCCTTGAGCGCGCGGGCCTTGCGGGCCAGCAGCGATCCGTTGGTGGTGAGGGTCAGGTCGGGCGGTGTACCGTCCGCGGTCCGCAGGGCCGAGAGCTGTTCGATCAGGATCTCGATGTTCTTGCGCAGCAGCGGCTCGCCTCCGGTCAGTCGGATCTTGCGCACCCCATGGGCCAGAAACAGGCGGGCCACGCGACTGATCTCCTCGAAGGACAGCAGCGCGCTGTGGGGCAGGTAAGGGTAGTCCTTGTCGAACACATCCTTGGGCATGCAGTAACTGCAGCGGAAGTTGCAGCGGTCGGTGACGCTGATGCGCAGGTCCCTCAGTGGCCGCCCCAAGGCATCTCCAAGCAGGCCTGTGGCGGCAATCGGGGTGGCTGGCACCCGGACAGGCAGCGAGGAGACGCGCTGGTCGACCAGGGGTATGACGCGTTCTGACATGGCGACATTATGGTGGAGCGCCGGCCTGTACGCGACCTTCATGCCCACTCGGGCTGGGGGCAAGGCGGCAAGTGCCTTGCGCTCTGTGCCCCGGGGCGAGTCAGGAGGGGGCGCCGACCCGGGTATAGAGAGCGGCGTTTTCGCGCAACCAGTCGGCCGACAGGTCGCTGTGCTGCTGGGACGGATGAAAGTCGCGCCTGAAGTAGGCACGCCAGGGCTTCCAGCTGCATCGCAGCAGCCCGTCTCGTCCCAGCAGGTGGCGCCAGGCACTCTGCCAGGTCGACCAGCGCCAGAGGCTGCCGTCGCGCCGAAGGTTGTCGACCGTTTGCAGCAGGGTATCGGTCAGGAAGATCAGCGTGACACGTCGCATCCATTTGACCCGCCACGCATGGCTGCCACCCAGCGCCTGGTAGAGGTCGAAGGCGGTGCACTTGTGCTCGGATTCCTCGGCACTGTGCCAGAGCCAGAGAGACCGCAAACGCGGTTCTGCGCCAGCCAGCACATGCGGGCGGGACAGCAGCCATTCGGCAAACAGGGCCGTGAAATGCTCGTTGGCGGCCGTCACGCCCAGCCCGTGCCTGGGATCGGCTCCGTCCAGCAGCTTCAGCCGCGCGCGCGCCCTGGGTTCCCAGCGGTTGACCAGACCGTGCTTTTCGATCTGGGCGTTGAACAGCGCGTGGATGCGGCGGTGGGTGGCTTCCTGTCCGACGAAGCCCTGGACTTCGGCGCGAAATGGCTCCTGGGCCTCGAGAGGCAGCGCCTTCAGTCCGTTCCGCACGGAGTCGATGAAGAACTGTTCCCCGAGAGGAAAGCTCATGGACAGAGCGTTGAACCAGGCGGTCAGAAAGGCGTCTCCACCACACCAGTGGCGTTCCACGGGCTGTTCCAGGTCGATCAGAAGTCGGCGGACAACGAGCTCGGTCATGGGGTGGCAGACAGTCAGGAGAGTCAGAAAGTTTGGTACGTATTCGTACCGTGGGGATGATCGGCATTCAGGGGTGGCTTGTCAAGCCTGCCCGCTCTCAAAAGCCCTAAGATGAACGCATGCACCTGGCGCCTTTTGACCCCTCGGCCCCCTGCCAGCCACCCTCCCACCGCAGCCGGCTGCTGATGGCCATGGCGCAGGCGCTGACCGAGCAGGGATATGCGGCCATCACCATTGCCGACATCGTCCGCCTGGCCGGTGTGTCGCGGCGGACGTTCTATGAGCATTTCGATGGCAAACAGGCGTGTTTCGAGGCGCTGTACCGAGCCGCCAGCGGCGCCGCGCTGCGCACGCTCCGGGAGGCCATCGACACGTCGCAACCCTGGCAGAAGCAGCTTGAACGGGCACTGGGCGCCTATCTGGGGCACCTGGCCGCCGGTCCGGCGCTGCTGCGCAGTCTGTTTGTCGACGTCCACCACCTCGGAGATGCCGGCGCAGCATTGCGGCGAGAAACCATGAAGCAGCTGGCGGACTTCATGTGCGAAACCATCCGGCGCCAGGCAGCGTCCACCGCGTCGTGGAGTCCGATCCAGCCCCAGCTGGCCATGGCGGCGGTCGGCGCCATCAACGAACTGGTCCTGATGTCGATCGAACGCGGCGAGGCGGCTGAGCTGGCCAGCCTGACCCCCGTGGCGGTGCGCATTGTCGGTTCGCTGGCCGAGGGGTGCCGAGAGCCGGCACGAACATGAAAAAGGCCCGCGCGTGCGGGCCCTGGCTCCTTGCTGCGGTCGCCCGCATCAGGCCATCGGCAGCAGCGGCACGATCAGCAGCGCCACGATGTTGATGATCTTGATCAGCGGGTTCACGGCCGGGCCGGCGGTGTCCTTGTAGGGGTCGCCCACGGTGTCACCGGTGACTGCGGCCTTGTGGGCGTCACTGCCCTTGCCGCCGTGGTGGCCGTCTTCAATGTACTTCTTGGCGTTGTCCCAGGCGCCACCGCCGGTGCACATGGAGATGGCCACGAAGATGCCGGTCACGATGGTGCCCATGAGCAGGCCGCCCAGGGCCTTCGGACCGAGAAACACGCCAACCAGGATCGGCACCACCACGGGCAACAGGCTGGGGATCATCATCTCCTTGATGGCCGCCGAGGTCAGCATGTCCACAGCCCGTCCGTACTCGGGCTTGGAAGTGCCCTCCATGATGCCGGGGATTTCGCGGAACTGGCGACGAACCTCTTCGACCACCGATCCAGCGGCCCGCCCGACGGCCTCCATGGCCATGGCCCCGAACAGGTAGGGAATCAGTCCGCCGATGAACAGGCCGATGATCACCATCGGGTCGCTCAGCAGGAAACTCACCTGGTGGCCATAGGACTCAAGCTTGTAGGTGTAGTCGGCAAACAGCACCAGCGCAGCCAGGCCGGCCGAGCCGATGGCATAGCCCTTCGTGACCGCCTTGGTGGTGTTGCCCACCGCATCCAGGGGGTCGGTCACGTCGCGCACGCTGGAGGGCAGTTCGGCCATTTCAGCGATGCCGCCGGCGTTGTCGGTGATGGGGCCGTAGGCATCCAGCGCCACCACGATGCCCGCCATGGAAAGCATGGCAGTGGCGGCCACGGCCACGCCGTACAGACCGGCCAGACCATAGGATGCCATGATGGCCGCACAGACAAACAGGACCGGCCAGGCGGTCGATTTCATGCTCACGCCGATGCCGGCAATGATGTTGGTGGCATGTCCGGTGGTCGAGGCCTGGGCCACGTGCTTGACCGGCTTGTAGTCGGTGCCGGTGTAGTACTCGGTAATCCAGACCATGGCGGCCGTCAGGGCCAGGCCCACCAGCCCGGCGGCCCACAGGCGCAGCTGCGAGCCTGACTCGGCGATGGCGTTGTCGGGCATCAGCCAGACGGTGGCGCCGTAAAACGCAATGGCCGACAGCACGCCGGCCACGATCAGGCCCTTGTAAAGGGCTGGCATCACGTTCTTCATCCCCGGGCTGGCCTTGACGAAGAAGCAGCCGATGATGGACGCGATGATGGACACGCCGCCGAGCACCAGCGGGTAAAGAACCGCCTCGGCCGGCGCTGCGCTGACCAGCAGGGCGCCCAGCACCATGGTGGCGATCAGGGTCACGGCGTAGGTCTCGAACAGGTCGGCCGCCATGCCGGCGCAGTCACCCACGTTGTCACCCACGTTGTCAGCGATCACCGCCGGGTTGCGCGGGTCGTCTTCGGGGATGCCGGCCTCGACCTTGCCGACCAGGTCGGCACCGACGTCTGCGCCCTTGGTGAAGATGCCGCCGCCCAGACGGGCAAAGATGGAAATCAGCGAGGAACCGAAGGCGAGGCCGATCAAGGGATTGAGTGCCTTCACGTCGGCTCCCGTCCCGCCGAGGAACCAGTAGAAGCCGGTCACGCCCAGCAGTCCCAAGCCCACCACCAGCATGCCCGTGATGGCGCCGCCACGGAAGGCCACGTCGAGCGCCGGTCCTATGCCTTTTGTGGCCGCCTGGGCGGTGCGCACGTTGGCACGCACCGAGATGTTCATGCCGATGAATCCGCAGGCGCCCGAGAGCACCGCACCGATCACGAATCCGACCGCGGTTACCGTGTCAAGAAAGATCGCAATCAGAACCGTCAGGACCACGCCGACGATGCCGATCGTCTTGTACTGTCGGGCCAGATAGGCGGCCGCACCAGCCTGGATGGCCCCCGCAATCTCCTGCATCCGGGCATTGCCCGTGTCCTGTCCCAGAATCCAACTGCGTGACCAGAAACCGTAGACCACGGCCACCAGGCCACATACCAGCGCAAATGTCAGCGCAGTTTGTCCAACCATGTGCTTCTCCTGCTCGTTGCATCTTCGACTTGGAGGGGGCAACGCTTTGAGGATCACCCCCGCTGCGTTGCTTCCTCGCATCCGACGGGGCGCACGCGGCGCCGGGCAGGGCGATTGGCCAACAGGAGCAATGTAGCGGGAAACGCCACGTCCGTGGCACGACCGGCGTCGTTAAGTAAGCCTGGAATCAGTAAAATCAGGGTTAATCCTGATCAGGCCTGCAGCCAGGCAGAGGATCCATGTCCGCTTGGTGACAGCCTATGCCGTTCGCCGATCGCGCCCCCTTTTTTCAACCCTCAGCAATCCCCATGTCCCTCGACAACGTCACCCCCGGCAGCAAGGTCCCTGAAGCGTTCAACGTCATCATCGAGATCCCCATGAACGGCGATCCGATCAAGTACGAGGTAGACAAGGAGACCGGCGCGATCTTCGTCGACCGTTTCATGAATACGGCCATGCACTACCCGACCAACTACGGTTATGTGCCCAAGACCATCGCGGGTGACGGCGATCCGGTCGACGTGCTGGTGGTCACCCCGGTGCCCCTGATGCCTGGCGTGGTGGTGCCTTGCCGCGCCATCGGCATTCTGAAGATGACCGACGAGGCCGGTGAAGACGGCAAGGTGCTGGCTGTGCCTACCGCCAAACTGCTGTCGCTGTACAGCCGCTGGAACAAGCCCGAAGACCTCAACCCGATGCGCCTGAAGGCCATTGAGCACTTCTTCGAGCACTACAAGGACTTGGAGCAGGGCAAGTGGGTCAAGGTTCAGGGTTGGGAAGGCCCGGAAGCGGCGCACAAGGAAATCCTGGACGGCATCGCCGCCTACGAGAAATCCCTGCAGGCCTGACCCTTGAATCCGTCGCCAGGGCCCGGCGCAACGGTTCTGGCGGGCGGAAGAGACGGATCAGTCCCGCGTTTGCCTTTTGCCCGCCCGGCTGTGCACCGGCCGGACTTGCTGTTTGTGTTTCACTGTGCCGGTGCGGCGTCGATGTCGCCCCGGTACTCGATCTTCCCCCGCACCCGGGCACGCGGGTGCATGTCAATCAGTTCGTCGTAGCTGGCGTCGCCGATCAGTGTGGCCGAGCCCGTGATTTCCAGGGCCTTGCGGGCGATCACGGTGCCGACCACCTTGCCTTCGATGAACACGTAGTCGGCCTCCATGCGGGTGTTTTCGATCACGCCGTTCGCCCCGACGTGCAGTGTGCCGCCCGTCTCGAAGGTGATGTTGCCTTTGAGGTGGCCGTCCACCTTGATGCCCTGATCGCGGGTCGTGTGGAAATTGCCGTCGAACTCGGCGCCCTCGGCAATCAGGCTGGTGATCGCGCTGAGCCGGTCGGCCGGCACAAGGCGGGTGGAGGCGGGGTTCTGACTCATGGTTCAGGGCTCCTTGCTGTGCAACCCGTTTTCAGGGATGGATGGTGGGGGTGTGAATGGGTCGGTCGGACGGTCTTGCGACGGCATCGTGTCCGGACGGTTCGGAGTTCCGATCCGGTCGCTGGACTTCAGCACGAGACCGATGGGTTCGCCCGACGCCGGATGGTTCGTGGCGGACGGCAGGAGGGGATGGCCTTCGGCTGGCTGCAGGCCTCGCCACAGCCAGAGGCTGGCCAGCACCAGGGCGGGTAGCGCAAACAGGATCAGATGGTAGCGGATGAAGATCCATGCCAGCCAGCGCCAGAGCAGGCGGCGCCGCGCCACCGTGCGGTCCCGGCGCCAGCTCGCCGACAGCGCTGCCAGGCGAACCGTTTCGGTGTCGGGGACTGGCGCCGGCGAAGGTGGAACCTGGGTGCGATGGGGGCGTTGCCACGGCATGGTGGCCTGTCAGGCACTCGGAGTCCTGGCCGGTGCCACACGTTCCAGCGTGGCATTGAGGTCGGCACCATTGACCTGGATCCGTCCGTAGCGGACCAGGCCGTGAACGCTGGCGGTGTCGTGCAGTGCGACTTCGCCCTGTCCCGAATCCAGGATGCCGTCGGTGTGACCCATGACCGAGATCTTGTGGGCCGTGATGTCGCCCTTGACCCGACCAGTTTCGGTGACCACCACCGACACCTGGACGTCAGTCGCCTGCATGAGGTTGCCCTCCACGTGGCCCGCCACACTCAGAGGTCCACGCAGCACTGCATTGCCGACAAAATGCATGCCTTCGGCCAGCATGCTGCGCGTGTGGCCGGTTTCTGCTGGATCGCTGCCTTCTGTCGTCGCGATCGCCGCACTGAGGGTGGGCAGATGCTGGACCTGGAGGGGGGGCATGGCGTGGCCCACAGGCACCTCGATGGTCTGGGGCAGGTCCTGTGCTCGGCCGCTCTGCGCTTCATCGGCATCGGCAGGCGTGTTCGTCTCCTCGCCGAAATCTTGCTCGCTCATTCGCTCTGCTCCTTGTACAAAGTCCGTCGGTCGTTCGGCGCGCAGGAATCTTCGCGCCTTCATCATGAATCCGCTTGACCCGGTGGCGGGTGGCCAGCCTGAAGGCGTTGCAACACGGGCAGGTTGTCTCCGCGCTTGAGTGTCCTGAACGGGCCCTGCAGGTCGGCCCCATCGTACAACTGCAGCCGACGGGCCATCAACGTGCCCGTGGAGACGCCAGTGTGCGCCACGTAGGCCATGCCCTGGCATTCAAGCACTGTGTCCTCGGCCATGGCGTCGGGCGACCCCAGCCGGCCGAACAGGTAGAGATCTCCGCTGACATGGATGCGTCCGCGGATCAGCCCCCCCGACCACACGACCAGATGACCTTGTACCTGCACATCTCCGTCCAGCTCGCCCTGCACCAGCAATCCGCCTTCAAAGCGCAACTGCCCCTGCAGCAAACACCCCCTGGCGACCCGGCTCACCAGTTGCATGGCCACCGGATCCAATGTCAGCGTATCGGTGTTGTGTTTCAGAACCACAGCTTGACCAGCCAGAAACAGGCCGACATGACCGCCAACAGCAGGCCGCCCAGGGCCAGCCACAAAGCATGACGTTCCAGCCAGAGGCGCAAGTGTCCCGGCCTGCGGCGAGGCCTCCCGGGAGCATCGCTCGCGTGCGAAAGAAGCCACCAATCCTGCCAGGCTTCACTCAGCCGGGTCACGCCCGTATGCCGTTCGATGACCAACCCTTGCGAGCGAAGTTCTGCAGGATCCAGCCTTCGGCCCATCAGCACCGAGAAGGGCGCGCCCACGATGGTATGCGTGAAAAAGGCGTCGGTCTCGTCCATGGACTGCAAGTGTAACGAGCGCGCGGGGTCGTGGCGGCGAGCAACAGCCGAACGGGGACGGGCGGGGACCCGTTGGTTTTGCCCTAGGGGGCAGGGTGGCGTCGCGGGTCGCGCTCTTTCAGGTGATCCAGGTAATGGGCGATGCCTTGCCTTTCGCGCTCGAGAAAGCGGTCGACGGCTCCGGCAAAGGCAGGGTGGGCCAGCCAGTGGGCGCTCATGGCGCGCACCGGCAGCAGCGCGCGCGCCATCTTGTGTTCCCCCTGCGCACCGCCCTCGAACCGTCGGTATCCGTTGGCAATGCACCATTGCAAGGGCTGGTAGTAGCAGGCTTCGAAGTGCAGGCAGTCCACCCGTTCGAGGGCGCCCCAGTAGCGGCCGTAGGCGATTCGGCGCAGGGGGTCGAGTGCGATCAGGCTGCAGGCCAACGGGCGGCCCTCGCGTTCGGCGATGAACATCAGCCAATGGGCCGGCATCCGGTCGGACACCTGCCGGAAGAAGTCCGGGTTCAGGTAGGGCGGGTTGCCATGCTCGAGGTAGGTCCGCTCGTAGCAGCGCCAGAAGAAGGCCCAGTCGTCCTGGGTGATGTCGCGACCCGCGACCTGGCGAAAGACCACTCCGGCGCCCGCCACCTTGCGCCGTTCCTGTCGGATCTTCTTGCGTTTTTCCTGCTGCAGGCTGGAGAGAAAATGCTCGAAATCGGTGAAACATCCGGAACTCAGATCCTCTCCCGCGTTCTGAGCCCAGTGAAACTGCACCGTCTCACGCCACATCCAGCCCAGCTCGCGGGCCGCTTCCAGTTCCTGCGGCCTCGCAAACAGCAGGTGCAGGGAAGAAAGCCCCCAGGTGCGTGCGACCTGTTCCAGCGCTTTCAGCAGGAGCAGGCGCACCGTCCTCGACTCGGCCAGCAGGCGGACGCCAGGCACCGGCGTGAACGGAATGGCGACCAGCCCCTTGGGGTAGTAGGCCAGCCCGTGCTGCTCATGGGCCTGCGCCCAGCTCCAGTCGAACACGTACTCGCCGTACGAATGGCTCTTGACGTAAAGCGGACAGGCGCCCACCAGGCGGTCGCCTTCATGCAAGCTGATGAAGCGGGGTATCCAGCCGGTGGCCTCGGTGGCCGCGCCACTGTCGTGCAAGGCCTTGAGGTAGGCGTGGCCGATGAACGGGCTGGGGTCCGGGTCGAGGGCAACCAGTCGGTCCCAGTCGGTCGCCGCGATCGAGTCCGGCGATGCGTGGACCCGGGTGACATAATCTTTTGTCATGAGTTTCAAGATCTGCGTGGCCCAGTTCAACTTCGTGGTGGGCGACATGGCGGGCAATGCCCGCCGCATCGTGGAGGCGGCCGAAACGGCCCATGCACAGGGTGCCCGACTCCTGCTGACACCTGAGCTGGCCCTGTGTGGCTATGCCGCCGAAGACCTGCTGCTGCGTCCTGCCTTCATCGATGCCTGTGATGATGCCCTGAAACAGGTGCTGGCCGAGACGGCCCATCTCAAAGGCCTGCACGTCGTGGTGGGACATCCCGCACGAAGCCACGGCGAAGGCGACGGCGCCCTGAAGCAGCGCAGCGTGCAGGCTGCATCGCTCTACAACGCCGCCAGCGTGATATGCGACGGTTCCGTGCTGCACACCTACGCCAAGCGCGAGCTGCCCAACTACCAGGTGTTCGACGAGCGGCGCTACTTCGTTCCGGGCCAAGGTTCGTGTGTGTTCGAACTGCCGCAGGAAGGTGGCCGCGCCCTGCGCGTCGGACTTCTGATCTGCGAGGACGCGTGGTTCGAGGCACCCGCCGAAGACGCGCGGCGGGCCGGTGCCGACGTGCTGGTGGTGATCAACGCTTCGCCGTTCCACGCTGGCAAGGGGGGCGAGAGGGAGGCGCACATGCGCGCCCGCGTCCAGGCGACCGGCCTGCCGCTGGTGTACGCCCACCTGGTTGGCGGGCAGGACGAAATTGTGTTCGAGGGGCGCTCCTTCGTTCTGGATGCCCGGGGCGCTGTGGCCGGACGAGCGATCAGCTTCGAGGAGACCCTGTTCCCGATCACCCTGACCCGTGCTTTGGACGACACATGGGAGATCGATGCGTCGACGGACCGAACTCACAGCTCCGAGGCCGACCTCTGGCATGCGCTGGTACTGGGCGTGCGTGACTACATCGGCAAGAATGGGTTTCCGGGTGCCATCATCGGTCTTTCGGGCGGCATCGACTCGGCCCTGGTGCTGGCGATTGCGGTCGACGCACTGGGCCGTGACCGGGTGAGGGCGGTGATGATGCCCTCACCGTATACGGCCGACATCTCCTGGATCGATGCCCGGGAGATGGCCGCGCGACTGGGGGTGCGCTACGACGAGATCGCCATTGGGCCCGAGTTCGAGGCTTTCAAGGCGTCCCTGGCGCCGCTGTTCGAAGGGCGGTCGGAGGACACGACCGAAGAGAATCTGCAGGCGCGCATCCGCGGCACTTTGCTGATGGCCTTGTCCAACAAGTTCGGGTCCATCGTCCTGACCACCGGGAACAAGAGCGAGATGGCCACCGGCTACTGCACCCTGTACGGTGACATGGCCGGCGGGTTTGCGGTCATCAAGGACGTGGTCAAGACCATGGTGTTCCGCCTGGCCCGCTGGCGCAACGCGCACGATCCCTACGGCACCGGCGCCAATCCCATCCCCGAGCGCATCATCACCCGGCCGCCCAGCGCCGAACTGCGTCCCGACCAGACCGACCAGGACAGCCTGCCCGAGTACGCGGTGCTCGATGCCATCATCGAACGCTACATGGAGAACGATCGCAGCCCCGCCGAAATCGTGGCGGAAGGCTACGAACCGGCCGATGTGGACAAGGTGGTTCGCCTGATCCGCATCAATGAATACAAACGCCGGCAGGCCCCGGTGGGCATCCGGGTGACCCACCGCAGCTTCGGCAAGGACTGGCGCTATCCCATCACCAGCCGGTACCGCGCCTGAGCCGGCACCGGTTCAGTTCGCCATCTTCAGCCGCCAGGCGGCTTGCATGTGACCGACCTCGATACCCGCGACATTGCGCAGCGGTGGCGGCAGCAGTGGCCGCAAGGCGGTCCTGGCCTCGTCGTCGAGCCAGCCCAGCTGCTCCAGGGCCGACAGCAGCCCCACCATCAGCGGCACCAGCTGCCCGTCGGCGCATTTGGCCGCCACGCCGACGCCGCGGCTGAAGCTGCCCAGCACCTGCACGCCGTCGGCCCCCACCTTGCTGAACCAGTCGCCCCGCCCGGCCCGCATCAGCATCAGGTCGTTGCGCCCTTCGCCGCTGACCATCTCGGGGTGGCGCGCCATGGCCCTGGCCAGGCGATGCGGGGTGTTTGCATACACCGGGTCGGTGTCGTCCACCGACAGCCGCGCGATGGCCGTGGCCAGCGCCCGCAGGGGCAGGGCGTAGTTGGGTGCGCTGCAACCGTCGATGCCACGGACCAGACGGTCTGCCGGGACCCCGGAGAAATGGCTGATGCTCCGCACGATCGCCCGTTGGACCGCCGAGTCCGGGTGAAGGTAGGTCGCCAGCGGTTCTCCGCTCAGTTGGGCCAGCAGCAGCATGCCGCTGTGTTTGCCCGAGCAGTTGTGCTGCAGCCGGGAGTAGGTCTCACCGGCTGGCGGCTGGCGGCCCGTGGCGGCATAGAAGTACGGTGTGTGCACACCGCAGGCCAGCGCGTCCTCGCCGACGCCGAGACGCGCCAGCAAAGCGCTTACACCCTCTGCGTGCCGTGGCTCGCCGCTGTGGCTGGCGCACAGCAGCGCAATCTCCGAATCGCTTAGGGCCCATCGGTCAGCCCCCTGGTGCACCAGGGGCATGGCCTGAAAAGGTTTGAGGGCGGAGCGGGTGAACACGGGGGTGTCGACATCGCCCGCCCAGGCCAGCAGTCGACCGCTGCTGTCGGCCACCGCAATCGATCCGTGGTGCACGTTCTCGGTGTGCGCGCCACGCACCGTCACCGACATGGGCGTGTGGTCGGGAATCGTCAGTGAAGGCATGTCAATGCTCGATGAAGGGGGTGAGGCCGTGGGCGCGACAGGGATGGCCACGCTTGGGCATAATCGCCCAAGCATAACCAGTCCGAGGCCTGAGGAGTCCACCCCCCATGAAGCAGATCACCGC
This sequence comes from uncultured Burkholderiales bacterium, assembly GCA_937873395.1. Classification (GTDB taxonomy): domain Bacteria; phylum Pseudomonadota; class Gammaproteobacteria; order Burkholderiales; family Burkholderiaceae_C; genus Hydrogenophaga. The sequence continues at coordinate 1,279 of CALMYH010000112.1, read as the reverse complement.
CGTCATCAAACCCTTCAAGCTCGAAGAAGTTCGCGAGGCCCTGGCCGAGCAGGGTGTCACCGGTCTGACCGTGACCGAGGTGAAGGGCTTCGGGCGGCAAAAGGGTCATACCGAGCTGTACCGCGGGGCCGAGTACGTGGTGGACTTTCTGCCCAAGGTCAAGCTGGAGGTGGTGGTTCGCAGTGAGGACGTCGAGCGCTGCGTGGATGCCATCGTTCGTGCCGCCCGCACCGGCAAGATCGGCGACGGCAAGATTTTCGTCACGCCGGTGGAGCGGGTGGTCCGAATCCGCACCGGCGAGGAAGACGAAACCGCGGTGTAAGTCCGGCGCGCCGGCCGGTCAGGCCTGCCGGCTCAGATTGCGTCCAGTCGGTCCGCGGCGGTGACGCCTCCCGCCTGGACCAGCGCTGGCAGCAGGCGTTCGATCTCGCTGTCGCTCACCATCAGATCCATCTGCCAGGGTCCCATGAACTGGTGGTCCACGCTGGCGGCCAGAAACTGCATCAGACCGTCGTAATAGCCAGCGACGTTGAGAAGCCCCACCGGCTTGTCGTGGTAGCCCAGCTGGCGCCAGGTCCAGACCTCAAAAAACTCCTCGAAGGTACCGATACCGCCCGGCAAGGCCAGAAAGGCGTCGGCGCGCTCGGCCATCTCGCGCTTGCGTTCGTGCATGGTCTCGACCACGAGCAGCTCGGAGCAATCTGTGTTGGCCCACTCGCGTTCGACCAGCGCCCGGGGAATCACGCCCACCACCCGTCCTCCGGCGGCGAGCGTGGCCTGAGCGACCAGGCCCATGAGGCCGTTTCGACCGCCGCCATAGACCAGCTGGCCACCGCGCTGTCCGATCCACTCGCCGACATGGCGCGCTGCGGCCGCATAGGTCGGGTCCGCTCCCGGTCGCGAGCCACAGTACACACACAGCGAAAAAGCGGGTTCCCTCGTCATCTGGCGCTCCATCACATCCACCAGCGCCGCTTGCCCGGCGGTGGTGGGGGTTTGTAGTGGACCAGTCGGGTACCTGCCATGGCATCGTGCAGGAACTGGCGCTCGGGGTGAAAGCGGGCCAGGATGGCCCAGATCAGGACCCAGCCCACAAACAGCACCGAAACCTCGGCACCCGACAGGGTGAACAGGCCCCCGGCCGCCAGTGGCGGCAGCACCCAGATCCACGACAGCACATACCGCAGCAAGGCCCTGGCCTGCGTCAGCGGCCGGCCGTCTCGATCGACCACCCGGATGTGCCAGGTCTTCATGGCCAGCGTCTGCCCCTTGGACCACA
>CALMYH010000111.1 GCA_937873395.1 uncultured Burkholderiales bacterium | reverse complement strand
AGATCCTGCTGCTGGGCAAGAACGGCCAGGTCGGCTGGGAACTCCAGCGCAGCCTCAGCCCCCTGGGCGAGTTGGTGGCGCTGGACCGCGCGGGCGATGCCGCCCACGGCCTGTGCGGCGACCTGCAGGACCTGGACGGCCTGCGGGCGACCGTGCTGGCGCTGCGGCCGGACGTGATCGTCAACGCCGCCGCGCACACGGCGGTGGACAAGGCACAAAGCGAGCCCGAACGGGCACGCCGCCTGAACGCCGAGGCCCCGGCCGTGCTGGCCGAGGCGGCGCAGGCGGTGGGCGCGGCTCTGGTGCACTACAGCACCGACTACGTGTTCGACGGCAGCGGCAGCACCCCGTGGACCGAAGACGCCCCCACCGGCCCGCTGAACGTGTACGGCCAGACCAAGCTCGAGGGCGAGCAGGCCATCGCCGCCGCCTGTCCGCGCCACCTGATCCTGCGCACCAGCTGGGTGTATGCCGCCCGCGGCGGCAACTTTGCCCGGACCATGCTGCGCCTGGCGGCCGAGCGCGAGCGGCTGACGGTGATCGACGACCAGTTCGGCGCGCCCACCGGGGCCGAGCTGATCGCCGACGTGACGGCGCACGCCATCCGCCAGCTGCTGCAGCGGCCGCAGGACGCCGGCACCTACCACCTGGCCGCCGGCGGCGAGACCACCTGGAACGGCTACGCACGCTTTGTCATCGAAACCGCCCGCGCGCTCAAACCCGAGCTGAAGCTGGCGGTGAACGAGGTGGCACCGGTGCCCACCAGCGCCTTCCCCACACCCGCGCAGCGCCCGCACAACTCGCGCCTGGACACGCAGCGGCTGCGGCAGACCTTTGGCCTGCGGCTGCCGCCCTGGCAGCAGGGCGTGGCGCGCATGCTGACCGAAATCCTTTGAATCCGAACCGGGAGGACACCCCCATGAAGACTCAACGCAAAGGCATCGTGCTGGCCGGGGGCTCGGGCACCCGGCTGCACCCGGCCACGCTGGCCATCAGCAAGCAGCTGCTGCCGGTGTACGACAAGCCCATGATCTATTACCCGCTGACCACGCTGATGCTGGCGGGCATGCGCGATGTGCTGATCATCAGCACCCCGCAGGACACGCCACGCTTTGCCCAGCTGCTGGGCGACGGCAGCCAGTGGGGCATGAACCTGCAGTACGCGGTGCAGCCCAGCCCCGACGGCCTGGCCCAGGCCTTCATCATCGGCGCCGACTTTGTGGGCAACAGCCCCAGCGCGCTGGTGCTGGGCGACAACATCTTCTACGGGCACGACTTTGCGCCCCTGCTCAAGGCCGCCGACGAGCAGGCGCACGGCGCCACCGTCTTTGCGTACCACGTCAACGACCCCGAACGCTACGGCGTGGTCGAGTTCGACCGCACGGGCAAGGCGGTGAGCATCGAAGAAAAGCCCCAACAGCCCAAGAGCAATTACGCGGTAACCGGGCTGTACTTCTACGACGAGCAGGTGGTGGACATCGCCAGGGCCGTCAAGCCCAGCGCCCGCGGCGAACTGGAGATCACCGCGGTGAACGACGCCTACCTGCAACGCGGGCAGCTCAACGTGCAGATCATGAAGCGCGGCTACGCCTGGCTGGACACCGGCACCCACGAGAGCCTGCTCGAAGCCGGCCAGTTCATCGCCACGCTGGAACACCGGCAGGGCCTGAAGATCGCGTGCCCAGAGGAGATCGCCTGGCGCAACGGCTGGATCGATGCGGCGCAGCTCGAGACGCTGGCCCAACCCCTCAAGAAGAACGGCTACGGCCAGTACCTGCTGCGCGCCCTGCAAGAGAAAGTACTCTGATGAAAGTCACCCCTACCACCATCCCCGAGGTGCTGATCCTCGAACCCAAAGTGTTCGGCGACGCCCGAGGCTTCTTCTTTGAGAGCTTCAACCAGAAAGCCTTCAACGAGGCCACTGGCCTGGACCTGAACTTTGTGCAGGACAACCACAGCCGCAGCGCCAAGGGTGTGCTGCGTGGCCTGCACTACCAGCTGCTGCCCCACGCCCAGGGCAAGCTGGTGCGCGTGGTGCGCGGCGCTGTCTTCGACGTGGCTGTGGACATCCGCAAGGGTTCGCCCACCTTCGGCCAGTGGGTGGGCGTGGAACTGAGCGAGGACAACCACCGCCAGCTGTGGATTCCGCCGGGCTTCGCCCATGGTTTCCTCACCCTCAGCGACTCGGCGGACTTCCTCTACAAGACCACGGACTACTACGCGCCCAGCCATGAGCGCTGTATCGCCTGGAACGATCCAATGATCGGCGTCCAGTGGCCGGAGATTGGGGTGGCGCCGCTGCTTTCAGGCAAGGACCAGCTTGGGTTGCAACTATCGAATGCAGACGTTTTTCAGCAGTGATGCCGAGAGCGGCTCGATAAAGCAGACATTCAATGCGCCAACGTTTGTCCTTCTACGCCTACCTGGCTCAGTTGCGCTTCGCTGAAGCACTGGCCCAGCGCAAGCCTGGGGACTGGCCTGCCGATGGCTGGGAGCTTTGGGCCGCCTACCGGCTGGGCCTGTACCACACGGTGGCGCAGGCGCCTTGGGACGGGCGGCACCTGAAGGGGGGCGTGGCCATGGCGGTGTCGCTGGCGGCCTGCGGGAGGTCGGAAGAGCGTCGTGTAGGGAAAGAGTGTAGATCTCGGTGGTCGCCGTA
>CALMYH010000110.1 GCA_937873395.1 uncultured Burkholderiales bacterium | reverse complement strand
TTCGCACTCGAAGAGGAGGCGAAGAGCCTTCTGGATTTCTACGATGCGGTCGCCGAGGACAAAGAACTTCGCCTTCGGGTGGTGGGAGCGGGTAGCGTGGTGGGTGATCGACTGATGATTCGACGAGCCATCAGCAACTTGCTGTCCAATGCGCTTCGGCACGCCTACCCTTGTACCGAGGTTGCGCTGACTGTCGAGACCCAGATGAATAGCACCAGCTTGCGTGTCACCAACACGGGCGATCCGATCGATGCCGCCGACCTGCCGCGCCTGTTTGATCGCTTCTATCGCGTGGACAAGGCGCGCGCGCATCCCTCATCCGATGGTGCTGGCCTGGGTCTGGCCATTACCAAGGCCATCATGCTCGCTCACGGCGGAAGCGCGTCGGTCACGTCGTCAGCGGGAACAACACGGTTCTTCCTACAGTTTCCGGGCTCTCATGGGTCTCGTTCTCTTCGCGTCGCCCACAGCCAAACCCAGACGAGCGCGAGCGCCGAGTAGTTGGCGACGAAAAACCAAGGCGTGTTCCAGGCAACGCCATCAAATCCTCGGTAGGTGAGCGGGTAGAGGACTGGAGACGGAAAGAAGTCGTCCGAGTGGGTGAATACATCAATGAGGATGTGCGACCACCATCCGGCCAACGGCAGCCAGAAGACACGAGACCATCTCCAAGCGACCAGCGTCACTGCCATGGCGATCACCCCGCTGTGAAAAATGCAGTGGAGATGGTGCGACCACAGTTCCACGTTCTCGGGTAAAGGCTGCACCCTCTCCGGCAGCGCTCGGACATAGGTCATGAACTCGGCCGGCAGCCCGTTGAAGAGAGCCCACGCCGCCACAGGCAACATGTGCATCAGATCTGGCAACGCCGCCATTGCGGCAGTGGCAAGACCAGTTGCAACGGGTATTTGCCGTTGGCGTAACAGCAGGACGACGCCCGCTCCCGCCCACAGCGCATGTGCAGCAATGTCCAAGTTGGCCCCCAAGAACAGATTGACTCGCTCTGAACAGTCTACGGTGCATTGTTTGGTCAGGCTCTCCAATCAGGCAAGCGCAGTCAGTCTGCGCGCCCTAGAATCCAGTCATGCGCCGACTGCTCGTCCTCGTCCTGTATCTGCTGCTGCCCTTGCAAGGGCTTGCGGCCTGGCAGGTACCTGTGCCACCATGCCCCATGCAGGGCATGATGGCAATGGCGGATGAAGTCGACGGGATGGCAGAGTCCCTGGCTGAGGCCATGGATGATTGCTGCAACGACATGGCCACCTTTGAGAGCACGGGCCAGCCCTGCAAGAGTATTCAGAGTTGCGTCGTGCCCGCCGTAGGCTTGCCGTCTTTCCCATCCCTCGTGGCCCAGACCCCGGTCACCCAGGACCCCCAAGCGCCAGTCTGGCGCAGCCTCCCTCCGGGCGCGACTTCGCGCCTCTGGCGTCCGCCCACTTCCGTCTGATTCCCCGCAAAGCGCATCCCACCCGCCGGTGGTGCTGCTGTCGCGCGCTGTCAGGGCTTTTGCGCCCGGGCGTGCCTGCTCCGGAGCTCAGACATGGAACACCCTTCGCTTTTTCTTGCACGCGCTGTGCTGGCCTTCGCTGGCTTGATTGCGCTGATCACACCCGCTGCCGCAAATGAGCCCCTGAGCTTGAGCGCTGCAGTGAGCGCAGCCCTGGCTCGCTCGCGCAGTCTGGACGCCTCTGCCGCCGCCGCGCAGGGCGCACGTGAGATGGCGGTAGCGGCAGCGCAGCGGCCCGACCCGGTGCTGCGCCTGTCGCTGGACAACCTGCCGGTCAATGGGCCTGAAAGCCTCAGCACCACCCGCGACTTCATGACCATGCGCTCTATCGCCCTCATGCAGGCCCTGCCGAACGCGGACAAGCGCCGCGCCCGGGGCGAGCGTTTCGAGCGCGAGGCCGACGCGGCGATGAGCGAACGAGCGCAGCGGGTGGCCCAGTTGCAAACCGAGGTGGCGCAGGCCTGGCTGGAACGCCGCATGCAAGAGCAGCGGTTGTTGTTGCTGCAGGCGCAGATCATGGAGGCGCGTGTACTGGTGCAGACCCTGGATGCCGCTCTTCGCGGTGGCCGTGGATCCATTGCAGATGCGCTGGGCGCGCGGGAAGCACTGGCGCAGCTGGAGCAAGGTTTGATCGGCGCGCAGGCCGAGCGCACCAACGCCCGACTCACACTGGCGCGCTTCACTGGTGGGCCGCCCGATCACCCGCTGGCCGATCCACCGCCAATGCGGCAGACCTTGGCAGCGGGGGATGAAGCGGACCCATTGCGTAACCTGCCCGATCTCGTTGCGCTGCAAGCTCGCGAGGCCGTGGCCCGGGCCGAGGCAGAAGTGGCCCAGCAAGAGTTCAAGCCCGACTGGAGCGCCGAGATCATGTTCAGCCAGCGCAGCTCGGCGTTCTCCAACATGGTGTCGATCGGCGTTTCAGTGCCGCTGCAATGGTACCGGCCGCAGCGCCAGCAACGCGAACTCGCCGCGCGCCTGGCGCGTGTGAACGAACTGGAGGCCGAACGCGAGGAGCAGACCCGCGAGCGGGCACTGCAGGTGCAGCGCTGGAGGGAGGGCTGGCGCGCCGGGCTGGACCGGCTGGCCTATCTGGATGCGCAGCGCCAGCCGCTGGCCACACAGCGTGTGGATGCCGCGCTGGCGGCCTACCGAGGCGGACGCGAAGGCCTTGGCCCGGTGCTGCAAGCGCGACGCGACGCACTGAACCTCGCGCTCGAACGCCTGGCGCTGGAGCGTGACACCGCTGGCCTGTGGGCCCAACTCGAATACCTCATCCCCGACAGCTCGACTGGAGTGAAGCCGTGAACAAAAAAACATCCTTCATTGCACTCGCTGCTGTGGCGGCGCTCGTTGCCGTGGGCACAGGCGCCTGGTGGTTGGGCATGCAGCAGGGCATGGGCCACACCACCCTGGCGCAAGAGCCCGTTGCCACCACCAAGGCCAGCGACGACCCTTCGCAGTGGAGCATTCCACAGGGCGAGGCGGCCACGCGCCGCCACATTCAGGAAGGGCTCAAGGCCGGCGACCTCGACCCGGCCACCGGGCTTCGCATCCTGAACTACCACGACCCCATGGTGCCAGACCGCAACTTCGACGCGCCCGCCAAGTCGCCCTTCATGGACATGATGCTGGTGCCGCGCTACGTCGGTGGCAACGCCGCCGACGCCAGCAGCGTGTCGGTAAGCCCGCGCATCCAGCAGAACCTGGGCCTGCGCACCGCCCCGGTGGTGGAAGGCGCGCTGGCGGCGGAAGTGAGTGCCGTGGGCAACGTGGCCTGGAACGAACACGAGCAGACGGTGGTGAGCGCGCGCGCCATGGGCTTCGTCGAAAAGCTGCACGTGCGCGCGGTGCTGGACCGCGTGGCCGCCGGCGCCCCGCTGGTCGAACTGCACGTGCCCGACTGGGTGGCCGCGCAGGAAGAGTACCTGGCCCTCAAGCGCCTGAGCGGGCCGGACAGCGGAGCGCTGCAGGATGCTGCACTTCAGCGCATGCGCCAGGCCGGCATGCCAGCCGCCCACATCGAACGCGTGGTGGCCACGGGCACCGTGCAGCAGCGCTACACCGTCACTGCGCCCAGCGGCGGCGTGGTCAGTGAGCTGGCGGTGCGCGAAGGCGCCACGGTCATGCCCGGAACTTTGTTGATGCGCCTGCAGGGCACAGGCACCGTCTGGGCCGAAGGCGCGGTGCCTGAAAGCCAGGCTGCGCTGTTGCAGCCGGGCACCCGGGTGCAGACTACCAGCCCCGGTGTGCCAGGCCAGATCTTTGAAGGCCGGGTGCAGAGCCTGCTTCCCGAGGTGGATACCGTGACCCGCACCGTGCGGGCGCGGGTGGAACTGGCGAACCCGGCCGGCCGGCTGGTGCCGGGCATGCAGGTGAGCATGCGGCTGGCACAGCCGGCCGCTGAAGTGGCGCTGCTGGTGCCCAGCGACGCCGTCATCCGCACCGGGCGGCGCAGTGTGGTGATGGTGGCCGAAGAAGAAGGGCGTTTCCGCCCGGTGGAAGTGACCACCGGGCAGGAGGTCGGCGATCAGACCGAGATCCGCAGCGGCCTAACGCCGGGGCAGCGCGTGGTGCGATCGGGCCAGTTCCTGATCGACTCGGAAGCCAGCCTGCGCGGGCTGATGGCACGGCTGAACCCCGAACCTGAAGCCCCATCAGCCACTGCCGGCCCGGCCTCCACAACGCCGCGCTACACCACCAGCGCCGTGCTCGACGCGCTGGGCGGCGACACCGCCACGCTGACCCACCCGCCCATCGAATCGCTGAAGTGGCCGGAAATGCAGATGGACTTTCGGTTGCCGCCACCCGAACAGCAACCGCGCAATCTCGCACCCGGTGACCGACTGGAAATTGAGTTTGAAATGCAGGACGGCGACGTGCCGCGCATCACTCGCCTGCAGCGCGTGGCGCCGGAGGCAGGCCAATGATCGCCGGGCTCATCCGCTGGAGCATCACCAACCGCTTCCTGGTTTTGCTGGCCACCGCGCTGCTCACCGCCTGGGGCATCGTGTCGCTGCAGCGCACACCGCTGGACGCGCTGCCCGACCTGTCGGACACACAGGTCATCATCCGCACACCCTGGCCAGGCCAGGCGCCGCAGATCGTGGAGAACCAGGTCACCTACCCGCTGACCACCACCATGCTCTCGGTGCCTGGTGCACGTGCAGTGCGCGGCTTCTCCATGTTCGGGGACAGCTTCGTCTATGTGCTGTTCGAGGACGGTGTGGACCCCTACTGGGCCCGCTCCCGGGTGCTCGAGTACCTGAGCCAGGTGCAGTCCCGCCTGCCGCAGGGCGCCACCGCGTCCCTGGGACCCGACGCCACCGGCGTGGGCTGGGTGTACCAGTACGCGTTGGTGGACCGCACCGGCGGGCAGGATATTGCCCAGCTGCGCGCCCTGCAGGACTGGCTCATCCGGTTTGAACTCAAGACCGTGCCCGACGTGGCCGAGGTCGCCAGCGTGGGCGGCATGGTCAAGCAGTACCAGATCGTGCTCGACCCCGACAGGATGGCCAGCTACCGCGTGACGCAGTCCATGGTGGCCGAGGCCGTTTCGCGCGGCAACCAGGAGGCCGGCGGTTCGGTGCTGGAGCTGGGCGAAGCCGAGTACGCGGTGCGCGCCAGCGGCTACCTGAAAACGCTGGACGACTTCCGCGCCATTCCGCTCATCACCAGCCCCGGCGGCGTGTCGGTGCGCCTGGGCGATGTGGCCCGGGTGCAGACCGGGCCGGAG
>CALMYH010000109.1 GCA_937873395.1 uncultured Burkholderiales bacterium | reverse complement strand
CGCGGCTCGGCCGCCAACAGCGCGGTCTGCTACTGCCTGGGCATCACCGAGGTCGACCCCGCGCGCACCGCGGTGCTGTTCGAGCGCTTCATCTCGAAGGAGCGCAACGAGCCGCCCGACATCGACGTCGACTTCGAGCACGAGCGGCGCGAGGAGGTCATCCAGTACCTCTACACCAAGTACGGGCGCGAGCGCGCCGCGCTGACCGCCACCGTCATCAGCTACCGCCCACGCAGCGCCATCCGCGACGTCGGCAAGGCGCTGGGCTTCGACGAGGCGGCACTCGACCGTCTGGCCAAGGACCACTGGTGGTGGGACAGCGGCGGCATCGCCGAGCCGCGCCTGCGCGAGGCCGGGCTCGACCCGGACAGCCTGGCGGTGCGCCAGCTGGTGAGCCTGAGCGGGCAGATCATGGGTTTTCCGCGCCACCTGTCGCAGCACACCGGCGGCTTCGTGCTCACGCGCGGCCCGCTGTCCGAACTGGTGCCGATCGAGAACGCCGCCATGCCCGACCGCACCGTGATCCAGTGGGACAAGGACGACCTGGATGCCATGGGCCTGCTCAAGGTCGACGTGCTGGCGCTGGGCATGCTCACGGCCATCCGCAAGGCGCTGGACTTCATCGGCCAGCGCCGTGGCTTCGACTTCCAGCTGCAGGACATCCCGCCCGAAGACCCGGCCACCTACGACATGTTCTGCGCCGCCGACACGGTGGGTGTGTTCCAGATCGAGAGCCGGGCGCAGCAGAGCATGCTGCCGCGCCTGAAGCCGCGCTGCTTCTACGACCTGGTGGTCGAGGTCGCGCTGGTGCGCCCCGGCCCGATCCAGGGCGGCGCGGTGCACCCCTACCTCGACCGCCGCCAGGGCAAGGCGCCGGTCGACTACCCGCCCGGGCTGGAAGCCGCGCTCGGTCGCACCCTGGGGGTGCCGGTGTTCCAGGAGCAATGCATGCAGATCGCCATCATCGCGGCCGGCTTCTCGCCCGACGAGGCCGATGGCCTGCGCCGTGCGATGGCGGCCTGGAAGCGCAAGGGTGGCCTGGGCAAATACGAACGCCGCCTGATCGACGGCATGACCGAACGCGGCTACAGCCTGGCCTTTGCGCAGTCGGTCTACGAGCAGGTCAAGGGCTTCTCCAGCTACGGCTTTCCTGAAAGCCACGCCGCCAGCTTTGCGCTGCTGGTCTATGCCAGCGGCTGGATCAAGCGGCACCACCCGGCCGAGTTCCTCGCGGCCCTGCTCAACAGCCAGCCGCTGGGTTTCTACTCGGCCAGCCAGCTGGTGCAGGACGCCAAGCGCCACGGCGTCAGCGTGCGCCCGCCCGACGTGCTGCACAGCGACTGGGACTGCACGCTGGAAGACACCGGCGAGCCGCTGCCCGCGGTGCGCCTGGGCCTGCGCCTGGTCAGCGGCCTCTCGAACGAGGCGGCCGGGCGCATCATGGCGGCGCGGGCGCAGGATGGCTGGTTCGAGAGCACCGAGGACCTGGCGCTGCGTGCGGGGCTGGACCGCCAGGACCTGCAGCAACTGGCCGCCGCCGACGCGCTGGCCAGCCTCAGCGGCCACCGCCGCCAGCAGGTCTGGGACGCCTCGGCCCTGCGCAGCGCCCCGCAACTGCTGCGCGAGGCCCCGGTCAACGAAGACTGGCTGGCCCTGCCCGAGGCCCCCGAGGGCGAAGCCATCGTCTGGGACTACGCCAGCCTGGGCCTGAGCCTGCGCCGGCATCCGCTGGCCCTGCTGCGACCGCTGCTGGAGCGGCGGCGCCTGAGCACCGCCGAGGCGCTGCGCCAGGCGCGCCACGGCCAGCTGGTGCGCTATGCCGGCATCGTCACCGTGCGCCAGCAGCCCGAGACCGCCAGCGGCGTCGTTTTTGTCAGTCTGGAAGACGAAACCGGCGTGGTGCAGGCCATCGTCTGGCGCCATGTTCGCGAGCGCCAGCGCCAGGTGCTGACCCGCTCACGCCTGCTGGCCATCCACGGCACCTGGCAGCGCGAGGGCGAGGTCTGCAACCTGATTGCGGGACACCTGGAAGACCTGACCCCGCTGCTGGGCCGGCTGGCCACCGGGAGTCGGGATTTTCATTGAAGCAAACCTTCGCGCGCCGCCGCCAGCACCGACCGTGTCAGACCCTCCAGCAGGCTGGAGGCGGCGCGGGCCTGTTGCCAGAACA
>CALMYH010000108.1 GCA_937873395.1 uncultured Burkholderiales bacterium | reverse complement strand
ACGACCTCCAGCCCCCGACAGAGCTCGCGCGCGTTGCCGTAGCGCAGCACCTGGGTGCCACCGGCGTTGGTGGCCAGGGTGCCGCCGCTGGTGCAGCTGCCTTCGGCGGCCAGCGACAGGGGGAACAGCAGGCCGGCCCGGTCGGCGGCTTCCTGCACCGCCTGCAGCACGCAGCCGGCCTCCACCGTCAGGGTCAGGTTGGCCGGGTCGATGGCCCGCACACGGTTCAGGCGCGTGAGGCTGAGCAGCACCTGCGAGCCGCTGTCGTCGGGGACCGAGCCCACCACCAGGCCGGTGTTGCCTCCCTGGGGGACGATGCTGTGCCCGGCGGCGGCACAGGCCTGCACGACGGCGACCACTTCGTCGGTGTTGCCCGGGCGGACCACGGCCAGGGCTTGGCCATGGGCGCGCTTGCGCCAGTCCTGCTCCCAGGCGGACAGGTCCGTACCCCCGTCCCGTGTCAGCACGTGGGCAGAACCGACGATGCGGCGAAGGTGGTCGACGAGGGTGCTCACCAGGGGCTCTTGGGGCGGTGTCGCGCTCACGGCTTCGGTGTCGGCGCCGGGTCGGCCGGCGCACCGGTTTCCAGTGCATGGCGGGCGGCGTCGGCGGCCACGGCCTCCTTGCCGGCGGCTTTGAGGCGCACCCGCACGTGCAGGGCGCAGGCGACGAACAGCAGCACACACAGCAGCACCTGGATGCCGGCCAGCACGGCCGAAAGGCCGGCGTCGCTGGTGGCACGCACCACCCCCTCGGTGAAGTACAGCCAGATCAGCAGGCTCAGCCAGCGGTAGGTGTACATGCGGTGCTTGAGCAGGCCGGGCAGGGGCAGGGTCAATGGCAGCACTTTGAGCACCAGCCAGGAGCCGCCCGGACGCAGCGGCGCGAGCCACAGCTCCCAGGCCAGCCCCAGAACGATGAGGCCCAACAGGCTGCCGACCGCCAGGGCGCGGGTGAACTGCACGGCAGAGGCAGGTGAGACGGGAGTGGACATGGGGGCGAAAAGGAAAGACGGGCCCGCGGTGGCCGAGAGCCAGGCCCGGCAGCAGCGGCAAAGGTCGTGGGATGATACCGGCATGAGCCTGGACCGACTCCGACGCAAGGCGGAAACCCTGCTGCGCGTTTTCTGGCGTGACCTGCTGCGTTTTCCCTGGCGCAACACCGCCCTGACCCTGCGCGAGCGCTTTCGCGAGGACCGGCTGGGTGTGACCGCCAGCAGCCTGACCTTCACCACCCTGATCTCGCTGGTGCCCCTGTTCACCGTGGCACTGGCGGTGTTCAGCGCCTTTCCCATGTTCGACCGGCTGCAGGACACGCTCCAGAACTGGCTGGTGCGCAGCATGGTGCCTGAGAACATTGCGCGGCCGGTGCTGGAGTACCTGACCCAGTTTGCCTCCAAGGCGGGCCAGATGGGCTGGACCGGCGCGCTGGTGTTCCTGGTCACGGCGCTGGCGCTGATCCTCACCATCGACCGCAAGCTCAACGATATCTGGCGGGTGCGCCGCAGTCGGGGCCTGACCCAGCGCGTGCTGGTGTACTGGGCGGTGTTGACCCTGGGTCCGCTGGCACTGGCGCTGAGCCTCACCTTTTCGACCTATCTGTTGGGGGCATCGCGCGGGGCGACCACCGACCTGCGCGGCAGCACCCAGTTTCTGGTCCAGTTGCTCCAGTTCGGCGTGGTCGTCGGGGGCATGGCAGCGCTCTACCGCTATGTGCCCAACACCTTCGTTCGCTGGTCCCACGCGGTGCTGGGGGGCGTGTTCGTGGCCACAGGTTTCGAGCTCGGCAAGAAGCTGCTGGCCTGGTACCTGGCCGAGGTGCCCACCTATTCGGTGGTCTATGGCACCTTTGCCACGCTGCCCATTCTGCTGATCTGGATGTACCTGGCCTGGGTGATCGTGCTGCTCGGGGCGGTGGTGGCGGCCTACCTGCCCAGCCTGCTGTCGGGCATTGCCCGGCGCGGTGACACCCCGGGATGGAACTTCCAGCTCGCGCTGGAGGTGCTGGGCGAGTTGCGTCGCTCGGCGGGCAGCGAGCGGCGCGGGCTGAGCCTGAACGAACTCGCGCTGCGACTGCGGGTGGATCCGCTGCAGCTCGAAGAAGCCACCGGCCACCTGCTGGGTATGGACTGGGTTGGGCGGCTCGATGAAATCGATGGTCGTTATGTCCTGTTGGTGGATGTCGACGGGACAACGCTGGCACCGCTGGCCGAGCGCCTGCTGCTGGCCCGCAAGCCCTCCACCCTGGCCTTCTGGCGCGCCACGGGCTGGGAGGGCCTGACCCTGGGGCAGGCGCTGGACCGGTCGTGGGCTCCGGCGGGCGAGTCGTTCAATCCGTCACAAACGGCGCCGAGAGAAAGCCCCTGAAGCGGGCCCGGCCGCCCCGTGTGGGTGCGGCATTGAGACGGTAGGCGGGAAACCGCGTCAGAAACCGCCCGATGGCGATGCGACCCTCCAGCCGGGCCAGGCTCAGGCCGGCACACTGGTGGATGCCGAAGCCGAAAGCCAGGTGTCTGTTGCTATCGCGCCGCAGGTTGAACACCTCGGGCTCCTCGAAGGCGGCCGGGTCGCGGTTGGCCGCGCCGATGCACAGGGTGACGAGAGCGCCTTCGGGCAGATCGACACCACCCACCGGGGTGGCGCGCAGGGCGCGGCGGTTGCCCAGCTGGTTCGACGACTCGAAGCGCAGGCATTCGTCCACCGCCAGCGTCAGCACCTGCTCCCGGACTTCGTCGCTGCCCGCAGCGCGCAGGTCGGCCAGGAGCTGCTGCCGGGCCTGGGGGAATTCCTGCAGCAGGATCAGCCCGTTGCCGATCAGGTTGGTGGTGGTCTCGTGGCCAGCGTTGAGCAGGAAGATGCAGTTCTGCAGCAGCTCGACTTCGCTGAGCTTCTCGCCACCGGCCTCACCCTGGATCAGGCGTGTCAGCACATCGCGCTCCGGGTCTCCTGGCGACTGGCGGCGTTCGGCCACCAGGCCCTTGAGGTAGTGCAGCATCTCGGTCACGCTGCGGTTGCCCAGCGCCTGCTGATCGGCCGTGGGCACGGGTTCGAGCGCACCCAGGATGGCCAGCGACCAGTCGCGCAGCGGGTCACGGTCCTGGTGCGGCACCCCCAGCAGGTTGCCGATGATCTCGACCGGGATCGCAGCGGCGAAGTCCTCGATCAGGTCGCCGCCGCCCTGCGCCTCGATGCGGTCGAGCAGGCTGTCGACCAGCGTGACCAGGCCCGGCTCCATGTCGGCAATGGCTCGGCGGGTGAGCGCGCCCATGATCAGCTTGCGCACCCGTGTGTGCAGCGGCGGGGGCGTGGAAAACCAGGCGGGGGGGGGGGGGTTGTTCAAAGGGGGAACGGCCCCGGGCCTTGGGGGGGAATTT